>JADGOC010000021.1 GCA_017883165.1 Acidobacteriota bacterium | reverse complement strand
CCCGATCGCCCGCGAGCACCGTGTGCTTCGGCGCTTTCAGATCGGGAATCGCGGCCGCGCATGGCACGAGACCGCAGGCGGCGTTCACGTCGGCGCCGGTCAGGACCGCGACGACACCGGGAATGGCGCGCGCGGCGGATACGTCGATGCGGACGATGCGCGCGTGGGCGTAGGGGCTGCGGAGGATCGCAGCGTGCAGCAGCCTTGAGAGCCGCAGGTCGTCGACGTACGTGCCGATGCCTTTGACGAGCCGTGGATCCTCGACGCGCCTCATCGCGCGGCCGACGTAGGGAGTAGTGGTCGTGTCAGCCACGCGCCACCCCCGTGATCCGGGCGGACTGGCCCGCAGCTTGGTTGACCGCGTCGAAGATGTGCGAGTAGCCGGTGCAGCGACACAGGTTGCCGCGCAACCCCTCCGCGATCTGTTCGCGGCTGGGCGACGCGTTCTGCGCGAGGAGGTGCACGGACGCCATGATCATACCCGGCGTGCAGAAGCCGCATTGCAGGCCGTGGCAATCCCAGAAGCCCTGCTGCACCGGGTGCAGATGGCCGTTGGTTGCGATGCCTTCGATGGTCGTGACGTCGAAGCCGTCGGCCTGGACGGCGAACATCGTGCACGACTTGACGGGCTGGCCGTCGACGAGCACGGTGCAGGCTCCGCAGATGCCGGTTTCGCAGCCGACGTGCGTGCCGGTCAGGCCGCAGAAATCGCGCAGGTAGTGCACCAGCAGGACCCGCGGTTCGACGGTGTGTTCACATGACGTGTTATTGACGCGGAGCCGGACAGGAATGGGCACAAGAACCTCCCGGGTGGACGTGGGCCGCCCATGCTCGGTGAAAAACGGGAGAGTGTCAAGGAAGGATTGCGGCGACGACCTTGAGAAGCTGGCCTCGGCGCTCGCCGACGCTCAGGTTGATCTGAACGCGCACGCGGTTTGCGCTAGCCGCCTCGGCTGATCAGCCTGGAGCCAAGTGGCGCTGATTCAGTATTAGCGGTGTGCGAAAATGTGCGAATAGAGTCGTCGCCGGCGTGCGCAGGTGCGCGCTTCTGTGTAGCAGCCGTCTCAAGAGAACGCGTCGGGTCACATCAGCGCATGATTTCGGCAAGCTTGAGGGGCTGGCGATCGCAAGATCGTGGGGGTTCGAATCCCCTCTTCCGCACCAGACTCTCTTCCTTCCACTCTCGTGTAACGCAACCGCGATTCGTGATCAACGCTACACGCACGGAATAGGGCACGCCCCTGCCGTCGTCGGCGTCATTGAGTAGGATGCCGGCGGAAGTGATCCGCTCGGCATTACAGTGAGGGTCAGGCGTGAACCGGTCACGACGCCCGAAAAGTGTGCGGGCGGTGCCGGCTCGATCGAGATCGGTCCAGCCTCGATGCGGTACGTGCCGTCGACGTCGAACGTGCCGTCAGCGCGGATGGTCGGTCGCGGGAACTGGCCATGGTTGCACCCGACCGCGAGGTTGCAGCCGGTGTCGGCCACTGACAGACAAACACCGTCGCCGGTCCATCGGCCTGTCGCGAGTGGCCCTCCGTTTGGGCCCGCGGGATTGCGGTTGCAGGCGAGCAGGCTGCCGCACGCGACAAGCGCCACTATGACCAGGCTTATCGCCCGTCGTCTCCTGACTCTTGATAACGCCGACATCTGAACTCCTGTGTGCCATCAGCGTATCAAGAGTACACGCGCGAGCCGTCTCCCTCAGGAAGTTATGACACCGCCGGTTCCACGCACACTGGTGACATCTGACGATCGCTTCGCGGCGGCGTTGCGGGGATTCGGACCGTTGGGAATCCTCGCAACGCTCGTCATCCTTTTCTCCGGCAACGGCACCGTGGGCATTGTCGTCGTGCCCGTGGGCGCCATGCTCGTGTTGTTATGGGCGCGGTTGTCGCGAACGCCGTGGCGTGAGATCGGCTATGTGCGGCCAAGGAGCTGGATCGGCGGACTCGCGATCGGGTTGGTTTTCGGCAGCACCTTCAAATTGCTGATGAAGGCGATCGTGATGCCGCTCGTCGGCGCCCCGGTGATCAATCAGACCTACCATTACCTGGCGGGAAATCGGGCACTGCTACCGGCGGCGATCGCCGCGATGCTGGTTGCGGGCTTCGGAGAAGAGACTGTGTTCCGTGGCTACCTGTTCGAACGGCTCGGCAAGCTCCTCGGATCCAGCGCCGGCGCCAAAGTGGCAATCGTGGTGATCACAACTGTCCTGTTTGGACTGGCTCACTATCCAGACCAGGGATGGCCCGGCGTCGAGCAAGCCCTCGGCACCGGTCTCGTGTTCGGCGCGATCTTCGCGATGACGGGGCGGCTGTGGATGCTGATGTGCGCGCACGCCGCGTTCGATCTGACGGCGCTCGCGATTATCTATTGGAACCTCGAGTCAGACGTGGCCCACTGGGTCTTCAAGTAGATCTTTGCTGCGTGCCGATCGCGCTTGCTTGCCGACTCGCGCTTCGATCTGCGGCAAGGCACCGACCACGACGTCGTCCACCACGGTGACGGTGTCGAGAGTGTCTTGGGCGGTGTGCCAGGCGTTCAGCTGGCGTATCGATCGAGATCGATGATGTCCAATAAGAGTAGGAAATCATGGGGACATCACGTCTGAAACTCATCGAGGGTGAGCGTGTGCGACATCGATGGGTTTCATTCTGCCTTTGGCTTTTTCTTGCGGACATACAAGACTTTGTCGACGTGCGCGACGATCTGATCCTGCTGGTCCATCACATCGACGCTGAACGTTGGCTCGATCTTCTCACCCGCATCGGCACGCGCGCGAATTTCGTCCACGTGCTCGCGCGTTACGCAAAATGTCGCCGTCACCGTGCCGCGACCGGGGCGCACGAATTGAATGCTCGCTGCCTTGTCCCATACGATGTAATCCTCGCCCAGCATCCGCATCAGCATCAGCATGAACCAGGGATCGCACATCGCATACAGCGTGCCACCAAAGTGCGTGCCCACAGCATTCAGATTTCGCCACGAAAGTTTGGATTGCACGCGAATCGTTTGGAAATCGGGCGCGGTGTAAACCACGCGGATGTTCGCGCCGAGAAACGGCGGATACCAATTGATCCATTTCATCAAACGCAAAGGGTCACGACGCATCGGGTGCTCGATAAAGTATATCGGGGCTGAAGAGTATTCGGCCAAGCAGGGAGGGCGAGAATAATCCCGTCCTCGAAGAGGTGGGGCTGAGCTTGATCAGGCGGAGGCAACTCCTGATCAGTCGCCTAGACATTGAGCCGAGCAACCTCCGCAGCGCAAGAGGTGCCGTTGGCCGATCAAACGAGCCGCCGACCCGTGTGCGAATTTGTGCGAAACAAGTCGTGACGGGCGCACACGTGCGCGCATGTGTGCGTACGATCCGTCAGCACAGTTCAGGTCTGCTTACGTGTGCGTGCTTACCCTTTTCGATAGCTTGAGGGGCTGGCGGTAGCAATACCGTAGGGGTTCGAATCCCCTCTTCCGCACCAGACTCACCGAAGGCCCGGAGAACCGGGCCTTTCTTCCGTACCCTCGGTTCAGCTAACCGATAGCTAACATCCTCACGGAAACGTGCGGCGGCACTCGCGGGGAAGCAGAGGCGTCGACCAGGTTGTGCGAGGCGAGTAACAGAGAATTGGGCGTTAGGGACGCCTTCCGCAACTGAGCTCCACGCCGCGCTACTTCGTCTCCGGCACCAGCGTGACCTTCACGTAGTTCTCGACATTGAGATAGGTCTGCGCCGCCTGCTGAATCGCGTCGCCCGTCAGCGCCGCGATCCGGTCCGGCAGGTTGTCAACCGCCGCTACGTCCGTCGCGTCGCCGTTTTCGTAGCGGCGTGAGATCTGGTTGAGGAGATAGCCGTTGTCCTGGCTGTTTCTCTCGAACTCGCGCACGAGGCTCTCGCGGATTCGGGCCACCTGATCTGGTGAGAGCGGCGTGGCCTTCACGAACGCAATCTCGTCGAAGACGCGTTGCACGAGAGTCGCCGCACGCGCGGGGTCGCACGTCCAGTCGATCCGAACGCTGTATTCCGGCAGAGGAAACTCTCGCGTGTCCGGCGTGACCGTGATGCTGTAGGTGCCCCCGAGCTCCTGCCGGATCGTGTCGAACAGCCGCGATTCCAGCACGAGGGTCACCGTCCGAAGCGCCAGCCTGTGCGCATCGTCGTACTCGAACGGCCCGGACAGGATGATCGCCACGTCGCTCCTCGGTGCGATGCCCTTCTGGATGGTCTTTTCGACGACCCCGGAGGGCGGTGCGATGCCGAGGTCCCGCCATGTCTCGTGTGCGTGCGTCGCTGGGAGGCTGGCGATGTAGGTTTCGACGAGCGGCTTGATGGTTTCCGGCGTGAAGCTGCCGACGAAGACAAACGTGAAGTTGCTTGCGTCAGCGAAGCGCGACTTGTAGAACGCCAGCGACTTCGCGAGATTCCACTGGTCTACCGTTCCAGGCGTCTCGGGCTGCCGCCGGGGGCTGTTCCGGCTAAGCGTGGCCTCAATGGCCTGGTTGAACACGACGTCGGGGCTCGCCATCTGATTCGCAAGCAGCGCTCTGGCCTGCGACGTCATCGCGGCGAACGCGGTCGGATCGCCGCGCGGCTGCGTGAATCGCAGGTACAGGAGCTGGAACATCGTTTCGAGATCCTGCGGCGTGCTTCCGCCTCCCATTCCCTCGTCGATTTCGCTGATGTACGGCGTAACGGCGACCGCCTTGCCGGCGAGAATCTTGTCGAGCAGCACGGCGGTCAGCCGCCCGACGCCGCCCGCGGGGACCACGGCGTCGGCGACGCGAGCGGGAATGAAATCGATGTCGCTCGCTAGCGACGTTCCCCCTGGCGCCGTGGCGTGGAACAGGATTTGATCTTCCTTCAGCTTGGTCGGCTTGAGCACGACGGTTGCGCCGTTCGACAACATCCACTCAGTGATGCCGGCCTCCGGACGGACCGTTGTCTTCACGATCGTGCCGCGTGCAGGCGGCGCGTCCAAGAGGACCTCCCCCGCCGCGGCGTCCACATAGGGCTCGAGCCGCGTCGCCGAGGCGGTCTTCACCACCGCCGCGAGCTGCGCCTGATCGGGCAGAACGACGCCTGCCGCTTCCGGCGCGGATACGACAATGAGTCGGTTCCGGTCGGGGAACCATTCCCCGGTGAGCGCGTTGACTCCGCCCAGCGTGATGGCTGGGACGAACCGCCGGTGGAACGCGAGCTCCTGCCAGATCGTTGGCAGCGCTTCTCCCTCGAGAAAATTCCGCGTGTACTCGTCTGCGCGGCTCGCGGATTCACGGTCCGGGCTTTCCGTGGCCACGCGTTCGGAGCCGAGCATCATCGCCTGCTTCGCGCGCGCGAGTTCGGTCGCGGTGAAGCCGAACCGTGCGACCCGCTGGAGCTCGGTCACGAGCGCGCCAAGACCGCGCGCCACGCCATCGTTCGAAACGAGCGCCTCGAGCACCGCCTCGTCCTTCGTCCTAGGCGTCGGGAACAGCTCACGATCCGCGGCCGCTCTGAGAAATGGCGGATTCACGCTCTGGCTGAGTTCGTTGAGCCTGGCGCCGAGCATGCCGGCGAACAACTGGTCGAGCATCAGCTCGCGATAGCCGCCGACCGACCCCTGGTTGCGCGCCGGCCGAAGGTCGCTGATCTCGACGGCGGTCGCGGTCGTCTCCTTGTCGGTGGCGACGGCGTAGCGCGCGGCGGGATGGTCCGGCACATCGAACGCGGGCCGCGATCGCTCGGGCGAGGGCGAGGAGAGGGATGAGAAATGCTCCTTGAGCATGGTTTCGGCGGCGTCGCGATCGACATCGCCCACGACAATCACGGCCATCAGATCCGGACGGTACCAATCGCGATAGAACCGCGTGACTTGCTCACGCTGCGCGTGCTCGATGATGTCAGGGTCGCCGATGGGCGGCCGATCCGCGTAGCGCGATCCTTCGAGCTGCACGCGGCGGATCTTGTCCTGCGTACGCTCGCCTGCGCCGAGGTGCATCCGCCATTCCGACAGAACGATGCCGCGCTCGCGGTCGATACCGTCCTGATCGAACGAGGCGCCCTGCGCCCAGTCCTCGAGGATCAGCAGCGCGCGATCGAGTGCGCCAGGCACGTCGGTCGGCACCCGCAGCGTGTATTGCGTGTCGTCGTAGCTCGTCACCGCGTTCGCGTCCGGACCGATACTCAAGCCGAGCGACGACAGGAAGTCGACGATGCTCTGCCGCGGAAAGTGCCGTGTGCCTTCGAACTCCATGTGTTCGACGAAGTGCGCCAGCCCCCGCTGGTCGTCGTCCTCCAGCACCGAACCGGCCTTGACGACGAGCCGCAACTCAACCCGGTGGCCCGGTTTCCCGTTCGCGCGCACGTAGTAGCGTAAGCCGTTCGGCAGCGTGCCGACTACGACTTCCGGATCCACCGGCATCTGCTGCGAAAGGCCATAGGATGCGACCGACGCCGCGGACGTCTCGTGTCCAGCGGGCGGCCTCTGGGCGGACGCGACCGAAACCGCGGCGGCAAGCACGCTGGCGAACACACCGCTCACGGCGACGCGAAGGCACGGGAAAGTCATCCGTCCATCTTATCGGACGCGCTCGGGTCATTGGAATGGGATCCAAGTGTGGCTGGCAGTCCGGGTTGGTGGATATTCTAGAGCGCGGCCCGAGGGTGCGAAAAATGTGCGAATAGAGTCGTGGCGGGCGCACACGCGCGCTCACATCTGCAGACGGGCCGTCAACACAGTCAACGTCCGTTTACGTGTGCTAGCCTCTCTCGAAAGCTGAGGGGCTGGCGGTAGCAATACCGTAGGGGTTCGAATCCCCTTTTCCGCACCATCTTTTAATTCAGCGCGCGATTTCGCTCGCGACCGCCAGCGCGTCGCCGGTGAGCATCTTCACCAAAACGCCCAGGTCGTGAAATGCGGCGATGAGCCGCTTGTCGGCTACTTCAGCGGGCCTCTGGTAATCGCGCTGTGTTTTTCCATTACATCGAATAACTTTGCGCTGATGTTGCTGACGGCTGGGCTCGACTTGAGCGCCGCGACGATCGGCCCGGCCATATAAGACTCCGCTGCCGCTTTGCTTTCGAAAAGGTAGATACCACCAGCCTCGTTTTCTGCCTCGTTCATCAACCACACCTTCCAGCGGAGACCGGGACAGTCCGCAATGGGTTTCGCCACGTCGAGCCAGGCTGCTGCCAAGTCGGAGCGCGGGATGCTGAACTTAAGATTCACCTGCAGTATTTGCTGTGGCATTCGGTTCTCCTGTTGAGCAACGCGATGTCAGCTCCAAATCCTTCTCCGCCCGGAGAGGAGGTGAAGGAGCGCCACGAAGAGGGCGCCACCGATGATCGACCACACGATGGGAAACGAATAGCCGCTCACGCGGAGGACGAAGGGTTCGGCGAGGTGGAACTGGCGCGCGACCCATGGTCCGAGCAGAGCGCCGATGAACCCGATGGCGGTGGAGACAATGAGCCCGCCGCGCGCTCCGCCGGCCAGAGCCCTGCCGACGGCGCCGCAGATCGCCGCGATAATGATCAACACGATGAGCCCTGGCAATGTGAGCGTCACATGGACCTCCTTGGGACCAACCGCTTGGTATGAACACCGGCGTCAGATCGCGACGTCTGAGTTGAAAGGCGAGCCTACCATGAGCGGCCCAGCCATAGAAGGGCCGGTCCGCGCGCGGCCGGACCCAGCGTGACGCGCGCCGGCTGTGCGAATGTGTGCGAATTGCTCGCCTTTCTCGACTGCTTGAGGGGCTGGCGGTAGCAATAAGGTAGGGGTTCGAATCCCTCTTCCGCACCAGACTCGCAGAAGGGCCGGAGAACGCGATCCGCTGGACGGCTAGTCAAACAGGCGTGAACGCCTATCCTACTTGGTCATTGCCTTCAGGAACCGGTAACAGAACTCGACCCCGTCGTAGTACGCGCTGACTCGCACTCGCTCGTCCTTGCCGTGCGCCCGGACGTCGTCCTGGTCGAGTCCCACTCCGTTGAAGCCGTAAGTCGGGATGCCTGCGGCCATGGTGTAGACGCTGTCCGAAGCGCCCGTCTCCATTTCCGGAATCACCGGCGCGCCCGGCCACATCTCCGCCGCCACTTGCTCCAGCGGGCGCATCACTTCGGCCGGCGGCAGCACGGTGGGAAAGCCCTTCGAGTCCGACGCTTGAGCCGCGCCGCCGATTGCCCCGAGGTAATGCACCGTAACCTTCGGATCGGCGAACATGCGGACCAGCGCCTGCTGCGTCTCCGCGGCCGAGTGGCCCGGCAGGATGCGGCAGTTCACAATCGCTTGCGCCGTTTGCGGGAGCGCATTGTTGGCATGGCCGGCGCTGAGGCGAGTCGCCACGCACGTGGTACGCAGCATCGAGTTGTAGCGCGGTTCCTTGCTCAGCCGCGCCACCGCTGCGGCATCGGGAGGCGTCTGAAGAATCGCGTTCATGTCGGCCTTGGTCTGCTCGTTTTCGAGCGGCGCGCGTCGTTCGAAGTACGTGCGCGTCACGGCGTTGAACTCCAGCGGAAACGGCGTGTGCTCCAGCCTCGACAGCGCGTCCGAGAGGTGATAGATCGCATTATCCGGAGTGGGCAGGGAACTGTGCCCACCCGGGTTGAGCACGGTCAGTTCGAAATCGGCGTACTGTTTCTCGCTGGCTTCCACATCCACGTTCACCGGCTTGCCCTTCATGGTGGTGACGCCGCCCGCATCCTCATTCAACACGAACTCGGCGTCGATGAGGTCCCGGTGATTCTTCAGCAGCCACTCGACGCCGTTCGACGTGCCGCCCTCTTCGTCCGCGGTCAGCGCCAGAATCAAGTCGCGGTCAGGACGGTACCCCTCCTGTCTGAAGCGGATGAAGGTGGTCACCAGAATCGCATCGTCCACCTTCATGTCTTGTGTGCCGCGGCCGTAGAAGTAGCCGTCTTTCTCCACGAACTGAAACGGATCGGTGGTCCAGTCCTCGCGCTTCGCCTCGACGACGTCGAGGTGGCCGATGATCAGGACGGGCTTCTTGGCCCCAGTTCCCCGCAGGCGAGCCACCATGTTGCCCTTGCGGTCGTTCGGCCCCAGCACCTGAACGTCCGCGGCCGGAAATCCGGCGTCCTTCAGACGCTTGGCCATCGCGTTCGCGGCGGTGGTGGTGTTGCCCACCGAGTCCGTGGTGTTGATCTCGATCAGTTCCTTGAAAATGTCGCGGCTCAACCGGCTTGTGGCGTCATCCAGCGCCGCGCCCGATAGCATCCCGGCCAGTACCAGCAATCTCGCAATTCGCATGGGCAGCATTCTAGGGCAGCCGTCATAGATCAGAAACCTACCCGCCGATCTTGCAGACGCCGCCTTCGATGGCCTGCTGGAGTGGATTCACCACGGGCTTCCCTTCGACAGTGGTCGTGGACTTCGGCTTCCCGTCCCCGTCCATCGCGACCTTGCCGCCGATGGTCTTGCCAGCGGCCTCAGCGGCCTGTGTCTCCCTGAAGAACGCGGCCACCGCTTTGCGCATGTCCGGTGGGTACTCGCACTGCATCTTGTGCTTGCCAGGCATGGATTCGATCGTCACGCACTTGCCGCCGGCCAAACCGATGATCTTCCGTTCCAGCTTGTCGCCCGTCATCGGATGCGTGAACGTACAGGTGTAGGGCGAGCAGCTGTCGAGTTTCGACGCGTAGTCCAGACACTCTGGTGGCGGCGAGTTCGTGGGCGCCGAGCCCGACTGCGCCTGAGCCGAAACAGAAAGCGCGAACAGCAAACACGCAAAACGCATTATGTGATTCTCCATCTTCCTAGTCTGACATGGACGGGAGTTGGCCGAGTTCCGATCAGTGCACCTTGGCGCTCCGAGGGCACCCAACCTGATGCGCATCGGTGTGCTAGCCTTTCTCGACGGCTCGAGGGGCTGGCGGTAGCAATACCGCAGGGGTTCGAATCCCCTCTTTCGCACCACCCTCTAATGTACACACGCTACATCACGCGGTCACTCGCCCGGAAGTGCTGCTCTCAGACGCCCGCTGGCGCGCGGGTCGAGTCCCATCCGCCGTCGGTGTCACTACAATGACTGGGCATCATGCATGAAACGGCCCGGTGGCGCGTCTGGACGTATACGGCGTTCGTCAGCGCGGCGTCGCTGGCCGAGCGCGCGGCAAAGGGATTGCTCTACTTTGCAGTCGGGTCGCTCACGGCCGAGGAGTTCCGTCGGCGATCCGCGCTCGAGTACGAGCATTACCGCGCGCGCGACAAGGACGCGCTCAGCGGCCTCTTCTGGTGGGAGCGCGACATCTACGATCGTTTTCTGAACGCCGGCGATCGTATCCTCATCGTCGGCGCCGGCACCGGTCGCGACGTACTGGCGCTCGCCGCGGCCGGCCATGAGGTGGTGGGGCTCGATTGCCTCGCCGGCCCGTTGTCGGTCACGCAGCGGCACCTGGATGCGCGAGGAATTTCCGCCACGCTCGTCGAGGGCGCGATCGAGGATGGCGTCGAGCTCCCCGGCCTGTTCGATGTCGTGATCTTCTCGGACCAGATGTACACGGTGATTCCGGGGTCCGGACGCCGTGTCCTCGCGCTAGAGCACGCGCGCCGCCGACTGAAACCGGGCGGGCGGATCGTCGTGACCTACTACGCGACGGAGACCGCCGAGCGGCAACGCGGCGTCCGGCTCGCGCGGCTAGCGTCAGTGATCATGCGCTCCGATTGGCGCCTCGAGCAGCACGATGTCGTCGAGGCCCACGGCCCCAAAGGGAAGGTGCTCCACTACCACCATCTGTTCACGCGGAACGAGTTTGAAACGGAAGTGCGGGCGGCCGGACTGCGAGTCGTCTACCATCGGGAACCGGCCGACCCACCAACGGCGGTGCTCGGCGTCTCGCCTGCTTAGTACGACGGGCGGCGTTTCGGCTGCGGGACGGTGGACATGTACCCGCAGGTCTGACATTGGACGTACGCGACGGGCGGCATGTTCGACGCCGCCAGTGGCGGCGACGGCGAGCGGCCGACCATCTGCGTTCTTGCGCTGCCGCACTTCGGGCAGGGCTGGGGGTTGTCGGTCGGGTTCGGCCGCATTGTTGGCTGCATTGCTGACGCAGTCTCTACAAACAACGCGCCGCCAAGCCAGTCGCCGCAAACCTCACAATCAAAATGGCCTTCATCGAAATCAGGACAACGCAGCGGCGTGCACTTGTGTGCCGTTCTGAAACAGACACGCCGAAAAATGTCAGGCGCATACAATCGTAGACCTGAGCCCTTCACTTCCTCACGCCTGTGACACCGCGATCGTCGGCGCCGGCGCCGCGGGTCTGGCCACCGCGATCTTCACGCGACGGCTGAACCCGGCACGAGCCGTACGCCTGCTGGACGGCGCGAAGAAGCCGGGCGCGAAGATCCTCGTGAGCGGCGGATCGCGCTGCAACGTCACGAACGCGTCGGTCACGGACGGCGATTTCTGGGGCGGCAAACGATCGATCATCCGCCGCGTGCTTCGCGCCTTTCCCGTGCCCGACACGATCACCTTCTTCGAGGAGCTCGGCGTGCGGCTGCGCGAGGAAGCGGACGGCAAGCTCTTTCCCGATTCACACCGTGCGCGCGACGTGCTCGACGCGCTGCTCCGCGCGGCGGACGCCAGCGGCGCCGACCTTCGAGCCGATCACCGCGTGCTCGACATCTCGCGCGCCGGCGAGCGCTTCCGCATCACGACCTCGCGCGGCGAACACGACGCCGACGCCGTCGTGCTCGCGACCGGCGGCCTGTCGCTGCCCAAGACCGGCAGTGACGGCGCCGGCTTCGAGATCGCGCGGCGCCTCGGCCACTCGATCACGCCGACGACGCCGGGGCTGGCGCCCCTACTCCTTTCGAAAGACGACGATCTGCACGGCCAATTGTCGGGCGTCTCGCACGACGTCGAGCTGACGCTCTGGGTGGACGGCGGCGCCGCGTCCAGGATTCGGGGTGCGCTCTTGTGGACGCACTTCGGCATCAGCGGACCGGCGGCGCTCGACATGTCGCGTCACTGGCTCCGCGCGACGCTCGAAGAGCACGACGCGCGGCTGACGGCGAGCTTCTGCCCCGGGCTGACGTTCGACGATCTCGAGCGCCGGTGGACGTCGCTCGCCGCGGAGCGGCCGAAAGCCTCCGTGCAGAGCGGGCTGGCGACGCTCGTGCCCACGTCAGCCGCGGCGGCGCTCTTGCGGCGCCTGCACATCGACGCGGCCACTGCGCTGGCGCACTTCCCGCGCGAGGAACGGCGCCGGCTCGTGCAGGCGCTCGTCGCGTGGCCGCTCCCGGTCGTCGGCAGCCGCGGCTATAACTACGCCGAGGTGACGGCGGGCGGCGTCCCGCTCACCGAAATCGATCCGGCGACGATGGAATCGCGCGTCTGCCCCGGGCTGTTTCTGGTGGGCGAGATTCTCGACGTGGACGGCCGCATCGGCGGCTTCAACTTCCAATGGGCGTGGTCGAGCGCCCGCGTGGCCGCGACGGCGCTCGCCCGGCGCGCTCACGGCCGTTGACATGCGCGTCGGCACGGCCTACGCTCAACCTGAAATGCGCCGCCGGTTCCAGTTCTGGGGCTTCAAATCGTCGCACGAGCTCCTCGAAAACAGCCTCGGCTCGCTCGAGCGCGACGTGATGACGCTCGTCTGGCGCCATGGCGAGACGAGCGTGCGCGACGGCTGCGACGAGCTCGGCCCCGCCGTGGCCTACACCACGGTGATGACGACGATGGACCGGCTATTCAAGAAGGGACTGCTGGCGCGGCGCAAAGTGGGGCGCGCGTTCGTGTACCGTGCGACGGCGTCGCGCGCCGAGATCGAGGGCCAGGTGGCGACCGAGCTGGTGCACAGCCTGCTGCAGCGCGAAGGCGAGCCGCTGCCGGTGCTCTCCTCTCTCGTCGACGCGGTGTCCGAGCGCGATCGGGCGCTCCTCGACGAGCTCGAGCGGCTCATCCGCGAAAAGCGGCGGAGGGAGCCGTGAACTATCTGCTGCACGGCGCGACGCTGGCGCTGGCGTGGTTTCTCGCGACGAACGTCGCGGTCTCGGCGGCCGTGGCCCTCGTGACCGACAGGACCAGCAGGGCGCGGTACGCACGCCGGTCCGCGCCGCTGCTGTTGCTGCTGCGGCTCCTGCCGTCAACGGCGTCGGTTCTCTTCGTGGCGCTCGTCTTTGTCCCCTCGTACTGGAAGTTCGAGCCGCGCGAATTCACCGAAGGCTTCGATCTCACGCTGACGCTCGCCGCGGCGGCGGCCGGCGCGCTGCTCGTCAACGCGTTCGCGCGGGGCGCGGTCGCCTGGTGGCACGCGATTGGACGGGCGCGCGCCTGGACGCAAACGGCGGAGCCGCTCGCGCTCGACGGCATCGGCATCCCCGCCTTCCGGGTCGAGGCGGAGCAGCCCGTCATGGCGCTCGTCGGGATCGTGCGGTCGCGGCTGCTCGTGACGCGCGGGCTCATCGACGCGCTGACGCCCGAGGAGCTCGCCGCGAGCATCAGTCACGAGGTCAGCCATCACCGCGCCTGGGACAACCTGAAGCGCCTCGCAATGCGCGGCACGCCGGATCTGCTCGGCTGGACGCGGGCCGCGCGCCGGCTCGAACGCGGGTGGGCCGAAGCAGCCGAACTCGCCGCGGACGCGACCGCCTCGGCCGTCACGGATCGCGCCGGGCGCCTCGCGCTGGCGTCGGCGCTCGTCAAGGTCGCGCGCCTGATGCCGGCGCTCACGCCCTGCACCGAGCCAATCAGCACGCTGGTCGGCGGCGGAGAAATCACCTCGCGCGTGCTGCGGCTGATCGACGAGCCGCCGCCTCGCGACGCTGCACGTCGCCGCACATCGTCGGCGCGCCTCACGCTGGTGGTGGCCGCGGCCGCATCGCTCGCCTTCACCTACGCCCCGCTCCTCGCGACGGTGCACCACGCGACGGAAGTGCTCGTCCATCGTCTCCCCTGAGACTCAGAGCACACTTAGATCTGTTTGTATCTGGCCTGGTGGTCGTGCAGCACCGAGATCATCGTCGGCACGAACACCAGCGTGATGATCGTGGACACCGACAGCCCGCCGATCACCGCGATCGCCAGCGGCTTCTGCAGCTCCGCACCCGATCCCAATCCGAGCGCCAGCGGCAGCAGGCCGAACAGCGTGCAGAGCGTCGTCATCAGAATCGGCCGCAGCCGGACGGCTCCGGCCTGCACGAGCGCCTCGCGGCGCTCGATGCCCTGTTCGTCCAGCCGATCCGCGTAGTCCATCAGGATGATGCCGTTCTTGACGATCAGCCCGATCAACAGAATCAGCCCCATGAACGACGACACGTTGAGCGGCGTGCCGGTCAAGAGCAGCAGGCCGAACGCGCCGACGAGCGACAGCGGCGCCGCCGACATGATCACGACCGCGGCTGTGAAGCGGCGGAACTGCGCGACGAGCAGGCCGAACACGAGCAGCACCGCAATCGACAAGACGACGACGAGCGAGCGGAACGACTCCTGCTGGCTCTCGTACTGTCCACCGATCGCGTAGGTGTAGCCGACCGGGAGGTGCTCGCCGGCGAGCAGCTTCTTCACGTCCTCGATCACGCTCCCCATGTCGCGATTCTCGAGGCGGCCGGTGATCGGCATCATCTGCTTCAAGTCTTCCCGGTGCAGCTCGGAGCTGCCCGCCACCGTGGTGATGTCGGCGGTCGCCGACAGCGGCACGACGGCGCCGGCCGGCGTCACGAGCGGATAATCGTGGACCCACGCCGCGTCGAAGCGGTACGAGTCAGGATAGCGGACGCGCAGATCGACGAGCCGATCGCCGCGCCGGACCTCGGTCGCGACGTTGCCGAGCAGGCCGCTGGCGAGCTCGGTCGACACTTGCTGCGTCGTGAAGCCGGCTTTCGCGGCCCGCGTCGGGTCGACCCGCACTTCGAGCTCGGGGTTGCCGCGCCGCGGAGACACGAGGTCAACCAGCCCCGGCACCTGCGACATCTTCTCGGCGACCCGCGCCGTGATCGTCTCGAGCGTCGGCACATCGTCACCGAACAGCTTGACCTCGACCGGCTCCGGCGTGCCCTCCAGATCGCCGAGCATGTCCTGTAGAATCTGGACGAATTCGATCGTCATACCCGGCGCTTCCTTCGCGAAGCGGTCGCGCTCGTCGGCGATGATTTCGTTGACGTCCTTGTCGCGCTTCGATCGCGGCTTCAGCTTCACCAGAATGTCGCCGCGGTTCTGCTGCGTGGCAAACAGCCCCATCTCGGCGCCTGTCCGGCGGTTGAAGCCGGAGATTTCCGGCGTCGCCTTCAAAATATTTTCGAGGCGGCTGATCATGTGGTCCGATTCCTGGAGCGACGTGCCCGGCGGCGTCCAGTAGTCGATCACGTAGCCGCCCTCGTCCATCTCCGGCAGAAAGCCGGTCTCGAGCCGGAAATAGAACAGCACGCCTACCAAGGCGACGACGATCGTCACGGCGATGACCAGCATCGGCCGCGCCAGCGCGCCGCGCAGAACCCCTTCGTAGCGGCGGCTCAGCCAGCCGAGCGTCTCCGGCTTTCCCGGGCCGTGCGCCCTGAGAAACCGCGCCGCCGGCACGGGAATGAATATGAGCGCGTACACCAGCGACAGCAGTACGGCGCCGCAGAGCGTCAGCGACAGCGCCGTAAAGAACTGGCCGACCATGCCCTGCAAGAGGCCCAGCGGCACGAACACCACCACCGTCGTCAACGTCGATCCGACCACGGCGCCGAAGAGCTCGTTGGTGCCGCGCTCCGCGGCGGCCTCCGGCGTGTCCCCAGACGCCAGATGTCGGTGGATGTTTTCGACGACCACGATCGCGTCGTCGATCACGAGCCCGATGGCGACGGCGAGGCCGCCCATCGACATGAGGTTGATGGTGCCGCCTGCGAGATGCAGGATGAAGAACGTCCCGACGATCGTCAGCGGCAGCGTCGTCGCCGCGACAAACGTGGCGCGCCAGTCGCGCAGGAAGGCGAGCAGCACGAACACCGCGAGAATGCTGCCGATGATGATCGCGTCGCTGACGCTCCGCACCGCCTCTTTGACGAAGGTCGCCAGGTCGTACACCTTCGAGATGTGAATCGCCGGCGGCAGCGATGCCGCCTGATCGTGGAGCGCCTGGTCGACGCCGTCGGCAATCGCGATGATGTTGCCGCGAATCTGACGCGCGACGTTCACCACCGCCGCCGGCTGTCCGTTGCCCGTCACGAGCGTCGTCCGATCGACGACCCCCTCGCGCACCTCGGCGATGTCGCCGACATACACCGGCGTCTGCTGCCTGAAGGCGACGACGACGTGGCGGACGTCGTCGAGGCTGGTGAGCTCGGATGTGGACAGGATGAGGAACTGCTGATAATCCTTCGGCAGACGGCCGACCGACGTCACCTGATTGGCGCTCTTCAACGCGTCGGCGACCTGATCGATCGAGAGCTTCGACGCGTTCAGCTTCCCTGGATCGACGACGACCGACACTTCGCGTTCGTCGGTCGCGGCGACGTCGACGCGCGCGACGCCGGGAATGCGGCTGAGCAGCGGCCGGATCTGGAACATCGCGATGTCGCGCAGGTCGGCGGCCGGTATGTCGCCGGTGATGTTGAAGCCGAGGATCGGGAAGAGCGACGGCGTCATGCGCTCGACGCGGATCTCGGTGCCGCCGGGCAGATCCTGCCGCGTTTCGTCGACCTTGCCCTGCATCAACTGCAGCGCGTACGGCATGTCGGCGTCGGGATTGAAGATGACGGAGATCTCGGTGGCGCCGCGGATCGTCTTCGATCGCACGCGGCGGACGCCGAGCACGCCGCGCGCGGCCTCTTCGAGCGGCCGCGTCACCGAAATGAGCATGATGCGCGGCGAGAGATCGCCCGAGTGCGAGACGATCGCGATGCGCGGGAACTCGACTTCTGGATAGATGCCGCTCGGCAGCGCGGTGATCGAATACACGCCGGCGAGCGTCACGAAGGCGACGCCGAACACAATGGCGCGCGCGTTGTTGGCGGCGAAGCGGGCGACGTTCATGGTTCGGATTTGCCTGGCTCGGATTTGCTCGGGGCCGCCAGCTTCGCCTTTTCGCCCAAGCCGTAGACCGACGAGGTCAGCACCGTCTGCCCCTCCTTGACGCCGGAGAGAATCTCGACCGCGTCAGGCTTTTCGAGGCCGGTCTTCACGGGCGTCCGCTGCGCGATGTCGCCAGTCAGCACGTACACCACCGCTCCCTCCTGATCGCGCACGATGGCCGACGGCGGGACGACGAGCGCGTTGGCGTGCTGGGCGAGCTGCACGTGCGCCTCGGCGAACATGCCGACCTTGAGCAGCCGCTCCGCGTTGGTGATGCGGATCCGGACGAGCGCCGCGTTGGTCGTCGGATCGACCGCCGGCGCGATGGCCAGCACCGTGCCCGCGAACGTGTGTCCGGCATAGGCGTCGCTCACGACGTCGACCGGCTGGCCGGCTTTGATCGGCGCTAGATGTTCCGACGGCACGTTCGCGTCGAGCTCGACGCGGTCGAGGTTGGCGATCTCGACGATGGGCTGCGCCGCGGTGCCGTCCACCTGCTCGCCGCCGCTGACCATGCGCTTGACGATCTGGCCGTCGATCGGCGAGCGCACCTCGGCGCGCTCGACCTGACGCTCGGCCGCGTTCAGCGCGGCGTTCGCCTGATCGAGCGCCGCCTGCGCCGACGCCATGTCCTTGCGGGCGTCCTCCACTTCCTTGCCGGCCGCGATGCCCCGCTCGAAGAGCTGCTGGTTGCGCTGGAGGTTGAGCCGCGCGTTCTCGAGCTGCGCCTTGGCCTGATCGACCGACGCCGTCGCCTGGCGGCGCTGATCCTGCAACGGCTGACGATCGAGCTCGGCGAGGACCTGGCCCTGCTTCACCGTGTCGCCTTCGGCCACGTTGACCTTGATCACACGCCCGGGGACGAGCGCGCTGACCTTGACGTCCTCGTTGGGCACCGCCGCAATCGTGCCGCGGACGGCGAGCTCCGCGGCGAGCGTGCGGCGCACCACCTTCGCCGTGTCAGCACTGATGGTCGGGACCTCGGCTGGCTTCACCGCATCGTCTGCGTCGCCGCCTTTGCCTTTGCAGGCGCCGCACAACATCAACGCCAAAATTACGCAGTGTCCGGCTCTAGCCGGACCGTTACGGGAGCGCCGTTCCAAGAATCTCCTCCAGATCCGCGAGCGAGAACTGCAGGTCGAGCATCACCTGCAGCGCTTCCCGCCTGAGATCGCGCAGGCTGCGCTGCGCATCGAGCACACCGAGAATCGACGTCCGTCCGGCCCGGTAACTCTCTTCCGCCAACGACTCGAGGTCGGTCGCCGTCGGGACGAGGCGCTGCTGATAGGCGTCAAGCTGCCGGCGCTGCGCGTCGATTCTGGCGACGATGGCGAAGACGGTGTTCTCGACATCGCGTGTGGTCGCCTCCCGCTCCGCGCGCAGCTGCGACGTCGTCGCAATCGACTGGGCGATCTCGCCTTGATTGCGGCTGAAAATCGGCACGCCGACACTGACGGCGCCGCGCAAGCCTGAACCAAAGTCGCCGCCCGGGTTGCTGAACATGGCGCCGAGCGAGAAGGTCGGCGTCGGCGTCCGCTCGGCCCGCAGCAGATCGGCGCGGCGCTGCTCCACCGCGATCTCGCGATCGAGCCTGAGGAGATCGACGTTGGACGTGATGGCGGAGGCGAGCGCGATTGGGTAGGCGGGCGCCGAGGTGCGATCAATGAGGCTGCCCGACACCGCCACCGCCTGCTGCGGCGGCAGATTGAGGATCGCGTTGAGGTTCGCCTGTGCCGCGATGCGCACGCTGCGCGCGAGATCCAGCTCGGCTTCGGCGCGCGTCACGCCGAGGTCGGCCTGCAACACCTCGAGCCGGGGCGCCGCGCCGGTTTCAACGCGCGCCTGCGCCGCGTCGCGTACTCGACGCGAGATCTCGAGCACGCTGTCGGCGACCGTCACGCGCGCGTCGCCGGCCACGAGCGAGTAGAACGCCTGGCGCAGCTCCTTGCGGACCGCGCGCAGCTCCGCGCGCACGTCGACGTCGGCGAGCGTGAGCTCTTCGTTCGCGAGATCGATCCGCCTCGATCGCTTGCCACCGATTTCGATCGGGACATCGACGCCGGCCGTCTCGTGCGGCGTGTCGCGCGTCAGTTCGAAGCTGACGTCGGGATTGGGCAGCTGGCGCGCGATGCGGATCGCGGCCTCGCGGATCGCACGCTGCCGACGGACGGCTTCGAGGCCGAGGTTGCGAGAAGTGGCCAAATCGAGCGCCGCGTCGTACGTCAGCGGGGTGAGCGGAGTCGGCGGCGCCGCGGCCTGAGCCGACACGATAGCCGGCTCGTGGGAGGCGAACCCGGCGAGCACGGCGATGAGCGCGATGACAGTGTTCACAGGGCTACAGGGTCCTCAAGCCTAGTGCGAACAGCGGTCAGGAATCTAGTCAGGGCCATGATCGGTCAAAAGCTGAGCCGAGCGGAAAGTTGCACTTGGCGCGGCGCGCGCGCCGCCACGGGTTGTCCGAAAAACGGCGAGCTCATCGTCCCGATGTAGTTCGCATAGTTGACGCTGTTGGTCACATTGAAGGCGTCGAGCGCGATCGCGACGCTGCGCTCCTGCGGCGTCCCGGCGTTGATCTTCAGATCTCGTGACAGGCGCAGATCGAGCTGCGCGAAGCTCTGGCCCTCGAGGCTGTTCCGCGGCACGCCCGCCGGCCTCGCGCGTCCGCGGCCGTTGTTGTAGACGTCCTGCCCCAACGTCTCGGTGTACGGTGCCGCGGAATTCATCGTCACGCCGACACCGACGTCCACAACCCGCGCACTGAGTCGGCCAAGTAGAAGGAACCGGTGCCGCCGGTCGAAGTCGGCATGCGCCCATTCGCCAGACAGATCGTAGTCGTTGGCGGGATACGATCCGATGCCGTTCGTATCGTTATAGACGCGGCTCAGCGTGTACTGTATCTGGCCGTTGAACCACGGCGTCATCTTCCCGCGCAGCGTGAGCTGCAGCGAATCGCTCCGCTGCCGGCCGTTGGATTCGACCTCGCGCACCACGCCGTAGGTTGGATCGGGACGTGAGAGATAGAAGGGCGGCGGCGGCGCGTTGATGTCTCGCGATCGGAACAGATGGTAGCCCCGCGCCCCGACATACGTCACCGACAGTGTCGTGGCCTTCCGGAGTTGATGGTCGATCCCCAGACTGTACTGGAACGTATGCGGAATCTGCACATCCGGCGCAAGCCGGACGATGCTCGGCGGCTGCGCCGCGGCGGCCGCGGCGGATTGAAACGGATCCGGATAGCCGGGATTGGTGACGACCACCCGGGTCAAACCGCCGGGCTGAGAGTGCAGTAGATCGGCGATGACGACCGGGCCGCTCCGATCGTTGAAGATTCCGGCGCCGACGCGAATGACATCGGTCTTCCTGTTGCCCGGCGCATACGCGAGCGACGCGCGAGGCGCGACGTTGTTGTCGTCGTGAAAATAGTTCTGCCAGTCGTAGCGGAGCCCGAGCGAGGCCGACAGTCCGGGCCGTACCTGCCAGTCGTCCTTGATGTAGGTCCCGACCTGCTTCTCGAGAAATGCGAGATCGCCGTTCCCCTTCTGCTGGATGAAGGCGTAGGGCTGCCCCGCCGCATACGTGTCGAGGTTCGAAAAATAGAACGAGCCGCCGAAATTGCTCCGGTCGTAGAAGCCGCGGCGGCTCCAGTCCGGCAGCTGGAAGCCGCCCTGAATCAGGTGATGCCCTTTGGTCCACACGAGGCTCTCGGTGAGCTGCATGTGCGTTTCGGTGCGGAGCAGATCGCTTTGCCCGCCGCCCCCGGTGAACGCGCCGGCGACGACAATGCCGCGGGCCGGCGAAAGGCTCGTGGTCGGCTCGCGTTCGTGCCCGACGAGCACCTGAAACTGATTGAGCAGCGTCGGGCGGAAGACCGTCTGCTGCGTGTAGGTGACCTGCTCTTCGCGGTGTTCGAAGTTCGTGCCCGCACTCGCGAGCGTCGTGCCGCCCACGCCGCGATTCTGCTGGCTCTCGTACTCGTAACTTGGCCGAATCGAGATCGTCGTCTTGTCGCTGAGCTGATGCGTCAGGCTGGCCGAAAGAAGCGACTGGCGGTTCGGCTGCGGCGCGATGTCCTGAATCACGCCCGTCAGACCCAACGCGAACACCACGGCCTGCTGATCGTCGCGCTGGTCGTGCCCCGACATAAGAAAAGACGTCTTGCCGCCCGTCCCGACCGGCCCGCCAAACACACCCTCGACGATGTGCTTCTGTTCGGGCGGTTTGGTCGAGGCAAACGCGTTCCGCGCATCGAAAACCGCGTCGCGGAAGATGACGTTCCCTTCGCCGTGATATTCCTGGCCTCCGGGCTTGGTCAGGATTTCGATTCGTCCCCGCCCTGGCCGCGCGTACTCGGCCGAGTACGGATCCTGATTGATCTTGATCTGCTGGACCGCCGACGCGCTGACCCTCAGCGCGCTCACTTCCATGCCGTTGACGACGACGGTGGCGCCGCCCGAGCCGAGCGATCCGGAATCGAGAAAGCGCGACAGCGTCGCAATGTAGTCCTGGTCGAACACCGGCAGGCTTTCGAGCATCTGCTGATCGACGGTTACGGCGTCCAGGTTGTTCGACGCCGTCGCGTCGACCTGCGCCGCGGCGTTGCTCACCGTGATCTCCTGCGTGACGTCGGCGAGCCGAAGCACCAGCTTCTGCGGCGCCGGCGTCCGCGCGCCGACGCGGACGCGCACGGCGGCCGGCTTGAACCCTTCGAACGATGTTCGAAGCTCGTACTGGCCGGCGGCAACGTTGTCGAAGTGGAACGCGCCGACCGCGTCGGTCGTCGTCGTCGATTGCACGGCGCCCGAGGCGGCGACGAGCTCCACCGTCGCATTCTGCAGCACGGCGCCGGTCTGGTCCTGGACGACGCCGCTCAAGGCCACCCGCGGCGCGGATTGCGCCTGGAGCAGCGCGCTGAGCGCCAGAACGGCGACGAGCATCAGCCCTTGACCTTCTTCCCGTTGGCGTCGACGGCCACCTCCGACTTCTTGCCGTCCTTCTCGACCGTGCCCTCGTAGGTCACGACCTTGCCGCGGGTGACCGACTCGACTTTCAGGATCTTGCCGTGCGTCTCGAGCGCGGTCTTGACCGCGGCCGGCACGGCGTCCATCGCCATCTCGTCTTCCAGCTCGACGAGGCGCCCGGTCACATCCAGGAGGAAATCTCTCGTGCGGCCGTAGAGCGTCGTCTCGACCTCGTAGATCGTCTTGCCGCCTTCGACCTCTTTCGAGAGCCCCTTGAGCGTCCCCCCGTTGAGGTTCGCGGTTACTCCCTTTTGAACGGCGGCCGGCAAGTCTTTCATTTGAAGTTTCTGGTCGGCCCCGGCGGCAACGAAAACGCCGGCCATACCGAACGCGAGCACCGTGGTGAGGGCGATCTGTCGAATCGTCATGTCTGCCTCCTCAAACCGCCGCACCAGTGTAATGGGCCGATGATGAACCGAGCATGAACAGGTGTCATGGCGTATTCATGTGCTGGCCGCTATGATCGGCAACGTCCCAAAGGCTGTCACGATGCGTGTCCTGCTGGTCGAAGATGAACCGAACGCCGCCCACGTGCTCGCCAAGGGCCTCCGCGAACACGCGTATGCGGTGGACGTGGCCTGCGACGGCGACGCTGCGATCTTCCAGGTCGGCACAACCGATTACGACGCGGTGATCCTCGACGTGATGCTGCCCGGCAAGGACGGCTTCACGGTGTGCCGGACGATTCGCGAGTCGGCGTGTGCCGTGCCGATCCTCATGGTCACCGCGCGCGACGCCGTCGAGGCGCGCATCGAAGGGCTCGATTGCGGCGCCGACGATTATCTGGTCAAGCCGTTCGATTTCGGCGAGCTGCTCGCGCGGCTGCGTGCGCTCATCCGGCGAGGCCAGCAGCCTCTCCTGCCGGAACGATTGTCGGTCGGCCCCCTCGCGCTCGACACCCGCAGCCGGCGCGCCTGGGTGCGAACCGACGAGATCCGGTTGACGGCGAAGGAATATGCGCTGCTCGAATATCTCGTCCGGCGCGGGGGCGACGTCGTCAGCCGCGGCGATATCGCGGAACACGTGTGGGACGAACACTACGATCCGCTGTCGAACGTCGTCGACGTGTACGTGCAGCGGCTGCGGCGCAAGCTGGATCGCCCCGGCTCGGAATCGTTGATTCGCACGCGCCGCGGCGAGGGCTACCAGCTGGCGGTTGGAGGCGACGCGTCATGATGGCGCTGTCGCTGCGCGCGCGGCTGACGCTCTGGTACACCGTCGCGCTCGTCGTCGTCCTGTGCCTGTTCGGCGCGGACGTGCTGTGGGTGCAGGGGCGCCTGGGGATCCGGCGCGTGGATCGAGAGCTCGACGGCCTCGAGGCGACCATCGCGAATGTCGTGCGCGGCGAGCTCAAGGAACACTCGACTCCGGCGTCGGCCGCGGAAGAGGCGCGCGACACGGTGGCCACGCCTGGACGCGCCGTGGCGATCTTCGACGCGAACGGCTCGCCGCTCGCGTCGAAGCTGGACGGCCTTGACCTTCGCGATCTCCAGCCGCTGCCGCCGCTGTCGCCCCCGTCGGCATTGACGCCAGCCGCCTGGACCGTGCAGACGATGGCGGGCGCGTGGCGGGTGCACGCACGGCCCGAGACGTTTGACGGAACGACGCTGCTGCTCGTGGCGGCAAGCCCGCTCACCGACGTGAGCCGTGAACAGCACGAAGTGCGGGAAGCGATGCTGGTGGGCATTCCGATCGTGCTCGTTCTGGCGGGCGCCGGCGGCTTGTGGCTGGCCTCGATCGGCTTGCGTCCGATTACCGAGGCGCTGAAGACGCAGCGCCAGTTCATGGCCGACGCGTCGCACGAGCTGCGCACGCCGGTGTCGGTCGTGCGCACGGCGGCGGAGGTGACGCTCGGCCGCGCCCACCGCGACGAGGCCGAGTACCGCGAAGCGCTCGCGATCACCGGCGGTCAAGCGCGGCGGCTGGGCCGGCTCGTCGAGGACATGCTCGTCCTGGCGCGAGCCGACGCGGGCGGATATCCGCTGCGGCCGGTCGATTTGTATCTGGATGAACTGGTGGACGAATGCCGCCGCGCCGCGGAGGTCCTCGCGAGCGAGCGGGGAGTGACCATCGGATCCTCGACCCCGCGCGAGACGCCCTTTCGGGGCGATGAAGATCTGCTCCGTCAGCTGCTGCTGAACGTGCTGCAGAACGCCGTGCAGCACACGCCGCCGGGCGGATCGGTGTCGGTCGGCCTGCGCGAAGAGCCGGGGACGATCAAGATCTCGGTGACGGACACGGGGCCGGGCATCGCGCCGGCCGATCAGGCGCGGATCTTCGATCGGTTTGTCAGGCTCGATCCGTCGCGACGCGGGAGCGGCACCGGACTCGGATTACCGATTGCAAAATGGATCGCCGAAGCACATGGTGGGACGCTCGTCCTCGAGACGAGCGCCCCAGGGGGAAGCACGTTTTGTGTGTCGTTACCGCGGAGTGAGAACTAGGCCTTGGCTTCTTTTTCCTTCGGCTTGGCCTTGGTCGCGCGTTTGCGCGCGGCCTTGGCGGGCGCCGGCTCATTGGTTGCCTGCAGCACCACGAGACGCGTGGCGAAGACACGGCGACCATGCTCGTCGAAGTCGATCACGGTGTGGTGTTCGTTGACTTCGACAAGCGTGCCGGACCCGTAAGTGGGCTGCGCGACTCGATCGCCTTTTGTCCACGCTTTCATGAGGGTTACCAGCGCGGCTCGCGACGTCCGCCGCCACCACCGCCGCCACCACGGTTCCCGCCGAAGCCGCCGCCGCCGCCGGAGAACTCCGGCTTGGGACGCGCTTCGTTGACGGTCAGGCTGCGGCCGCCCATCTGGAACTGGTTGAGCTCCGAGGCCGCCTTCTGCGCTTCCTCGTCGGTCGACATCTCGACGAACGCGAACCCGCGCGCGCGGCCCGTCGCGGCGTCACGCATGACGCGCACCGACTCGACCGTGCCGGCCTTGCTGAAGAGTTCCTGGAGTTCCGCTTCGCCTGTGGTGTACGGAAGATTCCCGACGTAAAGCCTTCGACCCATCACTGTCTCCTCGTCTGCTTCTCTGCTTCTAGTGAAGTGGCTGCACGTCGGCTAAGCAGGCACGCTGGTGAGGGAGCGAGTCAGGAAGGCTCGATCGACACGTGACGCGGGCGAAGCAGGCAGGGCTGACCACCAGAAGCGGTCAGTCTATCAACGGAGCCCGTCAACAGGCAAGTCTGGGCCGATTTGCTGGCAATCCGGTGCGTCACTTCACGATCGCCTGATAGACCATCGCCTGGAACACGGCCGTCGCCAGCACGCGCGCCGCGACGAGCGACAGCCGGAGTCGATGCAGGGAGCACATTATAATCGCGCGATGCGCGTGCGCCTCGGCTCCGAACGGATTCTCGATTCGAGCGCCCTCGACGGCAAGCGCGTGGGGGTCGTCTGCAATCCGGCGTCGGTCGACGGCGAGCTGCGGCACATCGCCGATCGCCTCGCCGGCCATCCGCGCGCCCGCCTCGCGGCGATCTTCGGGCCGCAGCACGGCTTCCAGTCGGACGTCCAGGACAACATGATCGAAACGCCGCACGGCCGCGACGAGGTCCGCCGCGTGCCGGTGTACTCGCTCTACAGCGACACGCGCGAGCCGGCGCCCGAGATGCTGGCCGACCTCGACGTCCTCCTGATCGATCTGCAGGACGTCGGCGTCCGCATCTATACCTACATCTACACGATGGCGAACTGCCTGAAGGCGGCCCGCCGGCGCGGCCTGAAGGTCATCGTCTGCGACCGGCCCAATCCGATCGGCGGCGTCCAGGTCGAGGGTCCCGTGCTCGTCCGCGGATTCGAGTCGTTTGTCGGCATGTACCCGATTCCGATGCGGCACGGCATGACCATCGGCGAGATCGCGCGGCTCTTCAACGACCATTTCGCCATCGGCGCCGATCTCGAGGTGATCGCGATGGAGGGCTGGCAGCGCGAGATGTATTTCGACGCGACCGGCCTGACGTGGATCATGTCGTCGCCGAACATTCCGACCTTCGACACCACGACGGTCTATCCCGGCACGGTGCTCTTCGAGGGCACCAGGATTTCGGAAGGCCGGGGCACGACGAGGCCGTTCGAGCTGGTCGGCGCGCCCTGGATCGTGGCCGAGCGCTTCGCGGGCGCGATGAACCGGCGCGGGCTGCCGGGCGTCTTCTTCCGCCCCGCGGCCTTCGAGCCGACCTTCCACAAGCACGCGCGCGAACGCTGCGGCGGCTGCCAGATTCACGTGCGCGATCGACAGAGCTTCCGCCCCGTCGCCAGCGCGGTCGCGCTGCTCGAGACGTTTCGCGCGAGCGATCCCGATCGCTTCGGCTGGCGCGATCCGCCCTATGAGTATGAACACGAGCGGCTGCCCATCGACGTGCTCGCGGGATCGCCGGCGCTGCGCGAGCAGATCGAGAGCGGGATGGCGGCCGGGGAGATCGCGCGGTCGTGGGAATCCGCCGTCGAGGAGTTCGACCGCGTCAGGCAGGCCGTCCTGCTGTACTAAACGTTTTCTGCGGTTTCAGCGAGTTCTGCGCTGATCGTCGTGATCGTCAGCTCTTTCTGGCCGACGCGCGCGCGACACGAATCTGCTGGGCGTGGTTGTGCGCATGCCCAGCGTAAATCTCCAGCCACTGCTCCACCGTGTAGCGGCCGTGCTCGGTGTGCGTGCCCTCGCGCGCCCACTCCGCCTCCGTCATCCGATCGAGGATCTCCCCCGTCGTCCGGCGTGCCGATTTGAACGCGTCGAGCGAGGCCTCAATCGGGCGATCGTAGTACAGCCGCCGCGCGAACTCCTCCTGATCGTAGCCGGCAATCTGCGGCCGGTCGCTCGCGACCAACAGCCGCAAACGGACAGCCGAGGTCATCTCGCTGTCGGCGAGGTGATGCACGATCTCGCGCGCCGACCACTTGCCGGGCGCCGGGCGCGCGTCGAGATCCTTTTCGGTCGCGCCCACGAGCGCGTCGGAGACGGCGCGGTAGCCGTCCTTGTATCGATCGATGAGCTTCTGACGGGCGTGTGTGTCCATATCACCCTCGGGTCTTCGCAATGCCGGGCGCTTCGGCTTCCTGCTCCGTCGTTGGCTCGACATGGTGCGCGATGAGGTGACTCCTCAACTGCTCGAAGGCGTCAGACGGCGTGTCGGCGTACTGCAGCAGCTCGAGATCCTTTTCGGCGATGGCGCCCCACTCCGCCATGGGCTGGAAATGGAGCACCTGATCCCAGTACTCGCGGCCGTAGAGGATCACGGCGATCTTCTTCGACAGCTTGTCGGTCTGCACGAGCGTGAGAATCTCGAAGAGCTCGTCGAGCGTGCCGAAGCCGCCGGGGAAGATCACGAGCGCCTTGGCGAGATACGCGAACCAGAACTTGCGCATGAAGAAATAATGAAACTCGAAGTGCAATCCGTCGGTGATGTACGGGTTCGCGCCCTGCTCGAACGGCAGCCGGATGTTCAACCCGATGGTTTTTCCGCCGCCCTCGCGCGCGCCGCGGTTGGCGGCTTCCATGATGCCGGGGCCGCCGCCCGACGTCACGACGAAGCGGTGATTCTCCGACTGCAGCGTCAGCGTCCAGACCGAGAGCTGCCGCGCGAGCTCGCGGGCGTCCTCGTAGTACCGCGCCCACTCGAGCGCTTTCCGCGTCTTGGTCAGCTCGGTCTGATAGTGGTCGTCGGCGTCGCGCACGCCGCGCGCCCGCAGCGTCGCCAGCGCGCGCTCGGCGCGCTCACGGCTGTCGACGCGCGCCGATCCGAAAAACACGACCGTGTCCTGGATCTTCTGCTCTTTGAACCGCCGGAGCGGTTCGAGATATTCGGCCAGGATGCGGATCGGCCGGGCCTCCTGGCTCTCGAGGAACTCCGGATACAGATACGCCATCGGCTGCTGCGCCATACGCTTGCCACTTTATCATCAGTTTCTCGCCGGTTTGCGGTGGCGATATCCTAGAGGTGCATGGCACGAGCCGCCGCACCGGTTCTCGACGTCTCCATCGTCATCGGCGCGCCCGCCGGACGCGTCCTCAAAGCGTTCTTCGACGCGGACGCGCTGAGTGCGTGGTGGCAGGTGTCGCACGCCGTGACGATGCCGCGCGCGCTCGGGCCGTACGTCATCGAGTGGGCGCCGACCGACTTCCGTGATGACGTGCTGGGACGCCTGGGCGGCGTGTTTCGCGGGACGGTGGTGCACTTCGAGCCGGGGCTCGGCTTCTTCGTCGCCGACGCATTCTGGCTGCCGCCCGACGGCGATCCGATCGGCCCGATGGCGCTCGAGGTGACCTGCACGCCGGCCGACACCGGCACGCGCGTGCGCGTCACGCAGAAGGGATTCGAGGAAAGCGACCGCTGGCGCCGGTATTACGAGGTGGTCGGCAACGGGTGGGAACGCGCACTCGCGTCGCTGAAGTCGCTGCTCGAGAAGTAGCGTCCGGGTGCCGCCGGCACCTTCGCCCGCGCGAGATTCGAGGTGGCGCGGCGGCGCGCTCCAACTACCAGACGTGGCACATATTCGGATTCACCATCGGCGACCCCGCCTTGCACGAGAACGCCTTCTGGAATTCCGGCATGTTCGACACGACGCCGTTGACGCGTGCGCGCCCCGGCGAGTGCACGTCCACGGTCGCGAGCATCCGCGCGATCTCCGGGCGCTGGCTCTGGCACCAGACCTGCGCGTAGGCGACGAAGAAGCGCTGATCGAGCGAGAAGCCGTCGGACGGCGGCGGCGGGTTGGCGCCGACCGCTTTCATCAACGCCATCCGCGCGATCCGGACGCCGCCGTTGTCCGCCGTATTCTCCCCGAGCGTCAGCTTGCCGTTCAGCTTCATGTCGGGCACCGCGTCGAACTTGCTGTACTCGTCGGCGACGCAGCTGGCGCGGCTCTCGAATTCCTTCGAGTCGGCCTCGCTCCACCAGTCGCGCAGGTTGCCGTCGGCGTCGAAGTGGCGCCCCTGATCGTCGAACCCGTGCGTCAGCTCGTGGCCGATGATCGCGCCGATCGCGCCGTAGTTGATCGCGTCGTCGTTGGCGCGATCGAAGAAGGGCGGCTGCAGGATACCCGCGGGAAAATTGATGTTGTTCATCACGGGGTGGTAGTAGGCGTTCAACGTCGGCGGCGTCATCAGCCACTCGCTCTTGTCGACGCCCTTGCCGATCTTCCCGATGTCGCGCGTGAATTCGAACGCGTACGCACGCGCGTGGTTGCCGAGTAAGTCGCCGCGGACGACGCGGACCGACGAATAGTCGCGCCACGTGTCGGGATAGCCGATCTTGTTCGTGATGGCGTGCAGTTTCACCAGCGCCTGCTTCTTGGTCTCGGCGGTCATCCAATCGAGCTGCTGGATGTCCGTCTCGAGCGATGCTTCGAGCGCCGTGACCATCGTCAGCATCCGCGCCTTGCCTTCGGCGCCGAACGTCTCGTCGACGTAGTAGCGGCCGAGCGCCTCGCCGAGCGATTCGTCGGTGTACTGGACGCAGCGCTTCCAGCGCGGCCGCGGCTCCTTCGCGCCGGTCAGCGTCTTGCCGAAGAAGTCGAAGCTCTCGTCGTAGACCTTCGCGCTGAGGAAGCGCGCGGTCGCGTGCAGGACGTGCCAGCGAAGATACGCCTTCCACACGTTCATCGGCGTCGACGCGATGAGGGCGTCCGCGCCCTTGAAGAAATCCGGCTGGCTGACGTTGATCGCGGTGAACGCCGGCGCCTTGACGCCGGCCAGATACGCCGGCCAGTCGAACGCGGGGGTGAGCGCCGTGAGCTCGTCGCGCGTCATCTTGTGATAGACGTTCGCCGGCTCGCGCCGCTTCACGCGCTCCATCGACACCTTGGCGAGCGCCGCTTCGAGGTCCATGATGCTCTTGGTGTCGGCGGCGGCCTGGTCGGCCCCTTCATCCGTGAACGTGAGCATGCGGCCCACGTGCGCGGCGTACTGCTTGCGGAGCTCCTGCGACTTCGCGTCGTCTTTCAGATAGTAGTCGCGGTCGGGTAGACCAAGGCCGCCCTGGTCGATGGTCGCCATCTCGACTTTTGAGTCCTTGAAGTCCTCCTGCGACCCGAAGTTGAAGAGCGCGTCGACACCCATCGTGTGGAGCCGCGCCAGTTCGGCGACGAGATCCGCCGGTTTGGCCATGGCGGCGATGCGATCGAGCTCCGGCTGCACCGGCGCGAGCCCTTTCTGGTTGGCGGCGCTGTCGTCCATGCACGACGCGTAGAAGTCGCCGATCTTCTTCGAATCGGCCTCGGGCTTGGGATGGCTCGCCGCGTCTTCGAGAATCTTTCGCAGCGTCGCCTGATTGCGCTCGTCCAACTCGTTCGCGCGGCCCCACGACGACTGATCGGCCGGAATCGGATGCGTGGCGATCCATCCGCCGCAGGCGTACTGGTAGAAATCGACGCAGGGATCGGCAGTCTTGTCGATCGCCGTCAGGTCGAGGCCGGCGCTCTTGGCCGCGGCCGCCTGCTGTGCGTGCATGGGCGGCCCCAACAGGCTCCCGGCGCTCGCGACGAGCGCGGTCGTGGGCAGCACGACGAACACGAAGGTCTTCAGCATTTTCAACGTTCTCATCTGATGGCTCTCCTTGACGCGGTCTCTACCAGCCGGCATACGGTCGAATGCGGCGCTCGGCGAATGTGGTCATCAGCCGGCCTCGCAGCTCGTTGGCGATCTTTCCCTGATTCAGCGGTTGCGTTTTGAACTTGGTGCGAACCGTGGCCCATCCGTCGGCCAGCGACTCGACCCCGACGATCTCGATCGGCGCGAGGAGGAGCGGCCCCCACGCGGGATCGCCCTTCATGGACGCTCCGACCTCGCGAATGGCGCCCGTCACGCGATCCATATTCTCTCCGTACGCCACCCGCATATCCACAATCGCGTACGCATACTGCTTGCTGAGGTTCGCGAGGGACGTGATCGTCCCATTGGGGAACACCTGCACGGCGCCTTCGTTGTCGCGCACGACGATCGTGCGGAGATTGATCTGCTCCACGGTGCCGCCGACCCCGTTGATGCGCGCGATGTCGCCGACGCGGACCTGATCTTCGAGAATGAGGAAGAACCCGGAAATGACGTCGCGCACGAGATTCTGTGCGCCGAATCCAATCGCCAGCCCCGCGATGCCAGCGCCGGTCAGGATCGGCAGCACGTCGATCGCCAGCTCGCGCAGCACCATCAGGATGGCGATGAAGCCGACGGTCACCGACACCAGGCTTGTCAGGATCGCGCCGAGCGTCGCCGCGCGCCGCTGCCACTCGAGATCGGTCTGCGCGTGCCGCCGCCCGAGCTTGTACTGCAGGTGCTCGATCGCCAGATTCGCCGCGCGAATCACCGCGTAGGCGCCGCCGACGATGATCGCGAGATTGAGGCCGTGGCCGAGGACCCACCGCGCGATCACGCGAGGCTCCCATCGCGGCTCGCCCAGGCCGAAGCGCGCCAGCGCGAGCGACACGCTCGCCGCCGCGGCGACGCCGTAGGCGAGCAGCGTCAGCGCCCTGATGAGCGACTTCGCACGCGCGTCCACCGCCGCGCGGTTCTCCGCGCTGACGATGTCCAGTGCGTCGAGCACGCGGTGGACGACGCCGTGCATGACCCGCACGACGATCGCCGCGAGCACGAACGCGATCACGATCGCGCCAACGGTCGTGTAGCGCGCGTACGGCATCACAGGCGTTGAATCTTCAGGTAGTTGGCGTTGCTTCGCGTCAGGTCTGGACTGATGCTCACGAGCACCACCGCCGCGCCGGCGGCCACCAGCCCCCGCGCGACGAGCTGCGCCGAGATGAGCGCGCCCGCGGTGTCCACGTTCTCGCCGATGTCGGTGCACACCGGCACGACGCCCCAGTACAGCGCCAGCCGCCGAGCCGTGTCGTTCCGATCGGTCGTCGCGATGATCGGGGCGCGGGGACGCAGCGCCGACAGCCGGCGGGCCGTGCCGCCGCCCCGCGTCACCGCGACGATCGCCTGTGCGCCGCCGCGGTTGGCGAGCGTCACCGCCGCTTCGCACAGCGCCTCCTCGTGGCCGCCGCCCGAGCCCTGGCGCGCCCGGAGCGTCGCTTCGGCCGCCGGGCTCGTCTCGGCGTCGCGGATGATCGCGTCGAGCGTCTGCACGGCGCGGGCCGGAAACGCGCCGATCGCCGTTTCTCCCGCCAGCATGATCGCATCCACGCCGTCGCCGACCGCGTTGGCGGCGTCGCTGACTTCCGCGCGCGTGGGACGCGCCTCGGTCGTCATCGATTCGAGGACCTGCGTCGCGACGATCACGGGAATGCCCGCGCGGCGCGCCGCGCGCGTGATCTCCTTCTGCGCCCGGGGCACGCGCTCGAGCGGCATCTCGAGCCCCAGGTCGCCGCGCGCGACCATCACCGCGTCGCACGACGCGACGATCGCGTCGAGCTGCTCGAGCGCCTGCGGCCGCTCCAACTTGGCGATGAGCGGCACGTCCGCGCCGCACGCGCCGCCGGCCTCCGTCATCAGCCGGCGCGCCGTCCGCAGATCGGCGGCGGTCTGCACGAAGCTGATCGCGATCATGTCCACGCCGAGCGAGAGCCCGAACCTCAAGTCGTCGACGTCTTTCGGCGTGATCGCCGAGGCCGGCAGCGCCACGCCCGGCGCGCTGATGCCCTTGTGCTCCCCAAGCTCCCCGCCGTCCACCACCGTCGTCTGAATCTCGGAGCCGTCGGTGGCGTCCACCCGCAGCTCGATGCGGCCGTCGGCGAGGAGCAGCCGATCGCCGGGCCGGACGCCGTGGGCGAGCCCGGCGAAGGTCGTCGACACGCGGCCCGCGCCGCCGGCGAAATCGCCCGTCACGATGCGAAGTGTCTCGCCAGGCTTCAACACCAGCGGCCGGCCGCCTGCGAGCGCACCGGTGCGGATCTTGGGGCCGCTGAGATCCTGGAGAATGGCGACCTCACGTTTCGCGCGCGCCGCAGCGGCGCGCACGCGGCGGTACGTCGCCGCCTGCGACTCGTGCGTTCCGTATGAGAAGTTCAGACGGACGATGTCGGTGCCGCCGGCAATGAGCGCGTCGAGCATCGCATCGGAATCGCTGGCCGGGCCGACGGTCGCGATGATCTTGGTGTGCCGCATGTACAATTGGTCAATTATGGGTCAAATCGTCCCCGATACCATTGAGCGATATCTCGCCGGACTGAACCATCTCGCCGATCCCGTGCTGGAGGACATCGCGCGCACCGGCGTCGCGGAGGACCTGCCGCTCATCGACGCCGAGGTCGGCGCCCTTCTGCGGGTCTTGGCCACCGCGATCGGCGCGAAACGGATTCTCGAAATCGGCACCGCGGTCGGCTACTCCGGTATCTGGCTCGCCGGCGCGTTGCCGGCCGACGGCATGCTGGTGACGATGGAGATGGACGAAGAGCGCGCGCGCAGGGCGCGCCAGAACTTCGCGCGCGCGGGACTCGCCGAGCGCGTCAGCGTCATCGTCGGCGACGTGAAGATCATGATTGCGAAGGTGTCCGGGCCGTTCGATTTGATCTATCAGGACGGCGCGAAGAACCTGTACACGCCGCTGCTCGATCGCCTCGTCGCGCTGCTGCGGCCGGGCGGGCTGCTCGTCACCGACAACGTGCTGTGGAACGGCGAGGTGGCTCCGGGCTTCACGGAGAAACCGACGCACGACGTCGCCGATGGGCGCGCCATCGCGGAATACAACGAGCGGATCAACGCGCACCCGGCGTTGATGACGGCGACCGTCCCGTTGCGCGACGGCGTGGCCATCGCCGTGAAGCGCGGGTCGCCGGAGCTGAAGCCGATGCTCGACACGCTGGCGCGGGCCACGCACGCGCTGCGCGAGGCGGATTTCAATGACGACGCGAGGAAGTAGTCGTCAGTCGCACGTCACCAGTCGTCAGCCAGGCTCGCGATGACCATCGAAGAATTCGGACGAAAGCTCCGCGCCCACGAGGTGAGCGCGCTCGAGACCACCGACACGTGCCTGGCCCGCATCGAGGCCGGCAACGCGCGGCTGAACGCGTTCATTCTCGTGATGGCCGACGAGGCGCGCCACCAGGCGCGCGAGGCGGATCGCGAGATCGCCGCCGGGCGCGATCGCGGCCCGCTGCACGGCGTGCCGATGTCGATCAAGGATTTGGTCGACATGCGCGGCACCGCCACGACGGCGGCGTCGCGCCTGCGCACCAGGCATGTCGCCGAGCATGACGCGCCGATCGTCGTCCATCTGCGGCGGGCCGGCGCCGTCGTGGTCGGCAAGACCAACCTCCACGAATTCGCCCTCGGCACGACGAGCGAGGACTCGGCGTTCGGACCCGCGCGCAATCCTCACGATGAGACGCGGTCGCCCGGCGGATCGAGCGGCGGCTCCGCCGCCAGCATCGTCGCCGGCATGGCGCTGGCCTCGGTCGGTACCGACACCGGCGGGTCGATCCGCATCCCCGCGGCGGCATGCGGCACCGTGGGGTTGAAACCGACATACGGCGAAGTGTCGGCCGACGGCGTCGTGCCGCTGGCCCGCTCGCTCGATCACGTCGGTCCGCTGACCTCGAGCGTTGCCGACGCGTATCTGGTCTATCACGCGCTCCTCGGCAACGAGGTGACGCGTCCGCTCGTCGCGGCGCCGCTCGGCGGTTTGCGCCTCGCCGTCCCACGCCCGTACTTCTGTGATGTGCTGGACGACGAAGTGCGGACCGCGTTCGAGGCCGCGCTCGATCGGCTGCGCGCCGCCGGCGCGCACGTGCGGGAGGTCGAGATTCGGCATGCGAGGGACATCGCGTCCGTTTACCTGCATATCGGACTCGCCGAAGCCGCCGCGTATCACGCGACGACGATCGATGAGCAACCGGATTCATACACGGCGCCCGTGCGGCTGCGGCTCGAGATGGGACGGCATATTCTGGCGGAGGATTACGTGCGCGCCCAGATTGGCCGCGAGGTCTTGCGGCGCGAAGTCGACGCGGCGCTGGCTAACTACGACGCGCTCGTGCTGCCGACGCTCCCGATTCCAGCGCCGCTCCTCGGCGCGAACTCGGTGATGATCGGCGCGACGAAGGAACCGGTGCGCAGCTTGATGCTCCGGCTGACCCAGCTCTTCAATCTCACGGGACATCCCGCGATCTCGCTGCCGTGCGGGCACACTTCGAACGGCCTGCCCTGCGCCCTGCAGCTCGCCGGCGCGCGCATGCAGACCGACGCGCTGCTCGGCGTCGCCCTCGCCTGCGAAACAGCGCTGCGGTGAACCACAAACCCCGAACCGAGAGTCGAGAACCAGGAACCGCTTACACATCGAGTCCAACCGCGCGCATCAGCGCGAGCGCGTTGCTGTGCTCGACAACGCCTGGGCGCATCCGGTAGTCGAACACTATCGCACCGTTTTCCAGCCGATCCTCGAAGTGGACGTTCGCGCCGGCAGCGCCGAGCGAGGGCACGAGCTCGGTGAGCGCCAGATCGTGCGTCGTGACGAGACCGATCGCGCCCGCGCCAACAAGCGCGCCAATGATCGCTTCAGCGCCGATGCGCCGGTCGTAGGAATTGGTGCCGTGCAGGATTTCGTCCAGCAGGAACAACGCCGGCACCGGCCCGCGCGCGAGCTCCACGATGTCGCGGATGCGGAGGATCTCCGCGTAGAAGCGCGATCGGCCGGCCTGGAGCGAGTCCTCGATCCTCAGCGTCGCCCCGATGGAGAGCGGCGACATTCGCAGGCTCACAGCCCTGACTGGAGCGCCCGCCTGCGCCAGCACGACGTTGACGCCGATCGCGCGAAGCAGCGTGCTCTTGCCCGACATGTTCGACCCGCTCACGATGACCACCCGCGGTCCGCTGCCGCCGATCCGTACGTCGTTCTGGACCGACGACGCGTCGCTCAGCAGCGGGTGCCGCAGGGCGGTCGCGTCAAACAGCGGCTCGTCCACGAGCGTTGGAAATGGATCCGACGGGTGCTCGTAGGCGTAAGTCGCGAGCGCGGCCAGCGCTTCCAGTTCGCCCACGACGCGGAGCCACTCGCCGACCCCTGGCCCGTACCTCGCGTGCCAGCGATCGATGGCCGCCGCGAGCTGGCTGCGCAGCATGAGCACCAGCGCGACGGGCGCGAACAACTGATTGCGCGTCGAGTCCGCCCACGACACCAACCGCGCCAGCGCCGCAATGCGGCGGGACGGCATCACGTCGCCGGTGGCAAGCGCGTCGCGGAGCGCCGTCAAGCGAGCGGACGCGAAGGACTCGCGCTCGATGCGTTCGAGAAGTGCCGACAGCAGGACGAGCTCGCGTTCGGGCGCATCGGCGCGTGCCAGCACGCGCCGGACCCGGCGTCGCCAGATCAGCCCGATTGCCGACGGCACGAGAAGCCATGGCAGCAGGATATGGACACTGGCGGCGCCCGTGGCCGCGGCAACAAAGAGGGTGATGGTGGCGACGGCGCACGACGCAAACACAACCCGGACCCACACGGGGAAGCCGGTCGGAACCCCGGCCGCCCAGGCGGCGAGCACGCCCGTCCGCGCGACCGGCGTTTCGGAGGCGAGCACCGACAGCTCTTCGCGGAAGTCGATCATCGGCCGCAGCTCGTCGACGGCGGCCTGCCGGGCGCGCACCTCGTCGACCGGCGCGCCGCGGCGCAACCAGCCCGCGAGCGTCTCCTCCCCCGCCTCGGTTCGCGCCGTGTCGAGCAACTCGAAAAGCGACGCGCGGCCGAATAGATCGAGATCGCGCGCGTATGGGTGGTCTTCCAGGAACCGCGCGCCATCGCAACCCTTTCCCGCCCATCGCCCATCCAGCCGATTCGCACCGCGCTCGTACAGGCTCCGAGTACAACGCGCCCGCTCGAGGTGATTCAGCACGCGCGCATGCACGACGACGAGCCCGATGAAGAACACGGTCGGGAAAAGCATCCACGCCGGCGAGATGCCGTTGTGTACCGTGAGCCAACCCTCCAGTGCCGCGAGCGCGACCACGGCGAGCCTGAGGTTCGACACCAGCAGGTGCGCCCGTTCACCGCGTGCGACCGCCTCGCCGGAGGTCGCCAGCCTGCGCTCGTATTCGTCGCGTGGTTCGATCACCTTGCGAGGAGCTCGCGCGCAATGGTGACGTAATGCCGGACCGCAGCGTGAAGGTCCGCAATCGACACGTATTCGTTCGCCGTGTGCGCCGCGTGCACCGATCCAGGGCCGAAGAGCAGCGGCTCGCCCCACTGCGCGAGGAAGGGGATGTCCGTCGTGTACGGAAACACCGCCGTCTCAAAACCTGGCACCTGCGTCAGGCGCACCGGCGGCACGTCGAGAACGTGCTCGATCGCGACCATCCGTTCGAGCGGCTCAATCGCGCGGCGGACCTCTCGCGCGTCGCCCACCGTGCGGAACATCACTTCGGCCTCCGCCGCCGGCGAGATGACGTTCGGCGCAACGCCGCCCGAGATGAGTCCGATCGAGTAATGCGTCAGGCCGAGCACCGGGTCCGACGGCAGCGTCACCTCACGTAGCGCGACCAGCGCATCGAGCAGCTTGTCGATCGCTGAGTCGCCGAGCTCGGGAAACGACGAGTGCGCGGCGCGGCCGGTCGCGCACAGCTTGACGCGCAGGATTCCGCGCGTCGCCTCGCCGAGGCG
>JADGOC010000020.1 GCA_017883165.1 Acidobacteriota bacterium | reverse complement strand
AACGTGCTCGGCCGCATCGTGACGCTCAACGGCCACGCGTTCACGGTCATCGGTGTCGCCGGCCCGGCCTTCCGCGGCAACGAGCCATTCCTCTCCATGGATCTCTGGGTGCCGATGATGATGCAGCCGGCGATCATGGCCGGAGATCGTCTGACGGCGCGCAGCTCGGCGTTCCTGCAGTCGATGGTCAGGCTGAAGCGTGGAGCCGCGATCGAGCGCGTGCAAGCCGATCTCGACGTGATCGGCCGCAACCTGGCGGCCACCTACGCTGAAGACCAGGACCGTTCCGTGCGCCTGTATGAGATGTGGCGGGCGCCCGGCCGATCCGGCGCCGCGATGCTGCCCGGCCTCACCGTGGCCATGGCGTCCGCGGCTGTCGTCCTGCTGATCGCGTGCGCGAACGTCGCCAACCTGCTGCTGACGCGCGCCGTGGATCGCCAGCGCGAGACCGCCGTCCGGCTGGCGCTCGGCGCGAGCCGGCGCCGGCTGGTGCAGCAACTGCTCACGGAGAGCGCGCTGCTCGCGGCTGCCGGAGGAGCGGCCGGTCTCCTCATCGCGTACTGGACCGGCAGCCTCATGACCGCGCTCGTGCCGCCGATGCCGATCCCTCTGGTGCTCGAGTCGCCGCTGACCGCGCCGGTTCTGGCGTTCACGATGATCGTGACGGCGCTCAGTGCGCTGGCCTTCGGGCTCGCGCCGGCGCTGCAGCACACCGCATCGACGATGCTGTCGGCGCTCAAAGCATCGACGGCGTCGGTTACCGCGTCGCCCCCGCGCGCGCGGATGCGTCGCGGCCTCGTCATGGCGCAGGTCGCGGGCTCGCTCGTGCTCCTCGTCTCGGCGAGCCTGTTCATGCGGACGCTGCGGAACGCGCAGACCGCCGACCCGGGCTTCTCGACTCGAAATGGTCTGCTGGCCTCGATCGATCTGGCGCCGTCGGGATACGACGAGTCTCACGGACGCGCGTTCTACCGCGACCTGCTGACCCGCGTCCGCACGATCCCCGGCGTCGAAGCGGCCACGCTCGCCAGCCGCGTGCCGCTGATCTTCTGGAGCATCGGCGACATTGCCGTGCGGATCGACGGGTACACGCCGCAGCCGAACGAACAGGTCATCGTCGACTCCAGCCGGATCGGCTCGGACTATTTGCGGACGATGGGCATCGCGCTCGTGGAAGGCCGCGAGTTCACCGATCGCGACACCCCCGGTATGCCGGATGTGGGCATCATCAACGAGACGCTGGCGCGCCGGTACTTCGACGGCCGCAGCCCGATCGGCGGACGGATCCATCTGGGTGCTCGCACCGTCGAGATCGTCGGCGTCGCCAGGGACGGCAAGTACACGTGGATCACGGAAACGCCGCGCCCGTATCTGTACATCTCCGGCCCGCAGTGGTATCAGGCGGATACCGTGCTCTTCGTGAAGACCGCCGGCAACCCCGGCGCCATCGTCTCGGCGGTTCAGCAGGCCGTGCGAGCGCTCGACGTGAACGTGCCGCTCTACGAAATCCGGACGATCGCCGAGCATCTTCAGCTCGCCACCGTCCTGCAGCGGAACATCGCGGGCATGCTCGGCGCGTTCGGCGCGCTGGCGCTGCTGCTGGCGATGGTGGGGCTCTACGGCGTCGTCGCCGCGACGGTGGCGCAGCGGACGCCGGAGATCGGCATGCGGATGGCGCTCGGCGCGAATCGGCTGGACATCGCGACGCTCGTGCTGAAGCAGAGCCTCGCCCTCACGCTGGCCGGCGTGGCGTTCGGGCTCGCCGGCGCCTTCGCGATCACGCGGCTGTTCAAGAGCCTGCTCATCGGGGTCAGCGCCACCGATGGCGTCAGCTTCGCGGGCACGGCGGCACTGCTGGTACTCGTGTCGCTCGTGGCCACCTACCTGCCGGCGCGCCGGGCGGCGGCGCTCGATCCGACCCAGGCGCTGCGACAGGAATAGAAGACCGGGCGATGGCGGGACACCACTCAGCCGAGCGGCCGGACGGCCAGAGCGGCTGCGACGCTGGCCAGCACCCAGGCGCCCATCACCATGCCGGCTTCGCGCAGCGAGCGCGATCGCCACAGCGTGAGCATCGCGCCGGGCACGCCGAATAGCGCGATGGGAACGGCCAGCGCGAGCAGGCCGTTGCCCGTGTCGAGCGTCCATCCCGTGATGAGCCCGACCAGCGCCGCACCGAGGCCGTTCAACAGGAGGCGCCACCACGACCGACGCCGCGCCGCGCGATACAGCGCGGCTGCCGCGAGCGCGCAGATCGCCCAGATCGCGAGCGCGCGCCACAAGTACGGAAGCATGATCCGCTTCAGCGTGAGCCCGCCTTCATTCGACGTGCCTGGCGCGGGAGGGGCGTCCATCGCGCGTTTCATCTCGCGGAATCTTCCGACGAGATCAGGCGTCATGCCCTGCACACGCTGGAGATCGTCAATCGACGTGTACGGGGCATCCGCGATGATGGCCGACGCGAGCTGCGGTCCCACCCCGCGGATGGCCGCGAAATCGGTCCGCGAGCCGGCGTTGAGATCGAACGCGTGCGCCCTCGGAAGGGCCCGATACTGATCGAAGAGCGATGTGCCCTCCTTGAACGCCTCATTCAGCAGCCACAACTCCGGTGCGGGCCGCTCGTCCTGTCCGAGCATCGTCTCGCGCCGGACTTCCTCCACGGCGTCGCGCTCGTCGGGAAACAGTCGGCCATAGGCCGCGAACACCGATCCGGTGTCGTAGCGGCCCTCGTGAATGGCGGCGAAGACCTTCAGATAGGCGTTGTCGAGCGGGTCGATCGCGCTCGGGAGCACGCCGAATCGCGCATAGAAGGGCTCGTCGCGGACGCTGTTGCGGATCGGCGGCGCGTTCACGAGCCGATAGAACAGCGCGCTGACGACCCCTTCGCTCGCGAGCATGCGCGCGGCGGACTTCGGCGGTCCGTCGGGCCGTCCGGGCATGACGTTCTCGATCAGATACGCGTCGTACGCCGTCCGGTTGCTGTAGAGACGATCCGGCACATCCGCCTCGCGCGCGAAGAGATCTGCCTTCACGGCGTGATAGCGCATGGCCTGTTCCGCGTGACTGAACCACATCGGGAACGTCATCCGCGCCTTGGGAGCGATCGACCATCGCGCGGTCATCGCGCGACCGTAAGCATCGAACTGGTCGCGGGCGCGATCGAGCGCGGCGATATCCGTCGCCAGCGCGTGCGTCTCGGGCACGCCGTCCTCGGCGTCGATCGCCATCAGCTGCCCGTGCTCCGCGAACCCTTCGTTGAACGCAGTGACGCGGTCGGTCTGCACCGCGATCGCGTGCACCTGACTCGCGTGCCCGTCCGGCGCCTCGCCGGCCAGCGTCTTAACGATGATGTGCAGCAGCTCGTGGGGAAAGATCTGATCCATCGCGCCAGCCCATCCCGAGAGATCGCTGCGCCGGTGCAGATCGACGTAGGCGGTGTCCGGGTAGACCTTGCCATCAAGTTCGAACCCGAATCGGGGAAAGCCGCCCTCATTGTCGGACAACAGCAAGTATGCGGGTTGACGCTCGCGTTCCGGATGCGCGTAGCGCTGCGCCAGTCGATACAGGCGCAACAGGCGTCCCGAGTACCCGCGTGTGAGAACGGCCAGATGCTCGGGTTGGGACGCGCGCACGACGATGGGCCGTCCGTCGTGCTGCTGTCCTGTATCCGAGAGGATGATGAGATTGGGCGTTGGTGGCTGGTCCTGTTGCGCGACGGGACTCGCCGCCAGAAGAAGGAGGAAGGCAACGCTCGTGATCGGATGCACGCTCGTGTTTATCCGTACGGTATCGATATACTAGCGCGAATCGGCGGCGCCGATGTGCGGATCGCGCGGCGTCACCATCCGAATCACATGCACACGGAGCCCATCTACCTCGATCCCGCCCTGGATCGCACGGCGATCGCGCCGGTCGAACTGGTGGCGCGGGAGGACCTCCTGACGTGGTACCGCGTCATGCGGCTCACCCGCACGTTCGAGCAGAAGCTCGCGGCGCTGTATCGACAGGGCGGCATTCTCGGCGCGGCGTACCTCGGCACCGGCCAGGAAGCGATCGCGACCGGCGTCGCCAGCGTGATGCAGCCTCGCGACTACTTCAACTCCGTGTCCCGCGAGCTGGCGGCGTGGTTCTACAGGGGCGTCGAGCCGAAACACGTTATGGCGCGCTGGTTCGGCAAGGACGTGCCGCCGTCGCACGGCCGCGATCTCGGATTGTTCCTCGCCGATCTCGAGCGGTACGGCCTCGCGCCGTACGCGAACGCGCCGATGGGATCGTGGCTCCCGTCGGGCGCCGGCTACGCGCTCGCGTTCAAGCTGCGGCGCGAGCCGCGCGTCTACGTCGCGTTCACGGGTGAAGGCGCGACGAGCCCTGGCGATTTCTACGAGGGCATCAACTTCGCGGCCATCCACAAGCTGCCCCTCGTCATCATCGTCGCGAACAACGGCTTCGCGTACTCCACGCCCGTGTCCGACGAGATGCCGGTCAAGAACGTGGCGGATCGCGCCCCCGCGTTCAACATCCCAGGTGAGATCGCGTTCGGGAACGACATCTTCGAGGTGCGCCGGGTCGCACGACGGGCCATCGAGCACGCGCGTCAGGGTCTTGGGCCGTACCTCGTCGAGTTCAAGACGTTCCGGCAGCGCGGCCACGGCGAGCACGACGACATGAGCTACGTCCCCGCCGGCCTTCGCGCGTTCTGGGAGCGGCGCGATCCGCTTCGGATGTACATCGACTACCTGCAGCACGGCGGGGGAATGACGAGCGATCAGCTGTCTGCGATCGACGCGGAATGCACGGCCCTGGTGGAAGAGGCCGTGCAGTACGCCGAGTCCGTGCCCTACCCGTCGCCGGAGAAGGTCGCCTGGCGGCTGTACGCGGACTGATGGCTGCCGGTGAGACGATGGGTATGACGACGACCTACCTTGACGCGATTTCTCAGGCGCTTCGCGAGGAAATGCGCCGGGACTCCCGTGTCATTCTCCTCGGAGAAGACATCGGCGTCTTCGGCGGCGCCTTCAAGATCACGAGGGGGTTTCTCGACGAGTTCGGCAGCGACCGCGTGATCGACACGCCGATCAGCGAAAGCGGCTTCGTCGGCGCGGCATGCGCCGCCGCCATCGAAGGATTCCGCCCCGTCGTCGAATTTCAGTTCGCCGACTTCGTCACGTGCGCGTTCGACCAGATCGTGAACTTCGCGGCGAAGGCATACTACCGATGGGGCACGCCCGTGCCGGTGGTCTTTCGCTGTCCATCAGGCGGCGGCTTTCGCGGCGGACCGTTCCATTCCCAGAACCCCGAAGCGTGGTTCACGCACGTGCCAGGGCTGAAGGTCGTCCAGCCATCGACGCCCTACGATGCCAAGGGTCTGCTGAAGTCGGCGATTCGCGACAACAACCCGGTCATGTACTTCGAGCACAAGCATCTGTATCGCCGGATCCGCGAGCAGCTCCCGGACGACGACTACGTCATCCCGTTGGGGTGCGCGGACGTGAAGCGCGAAGGCCGCGACCTGACCATCGTGACCTATGGCGCCATGGTCCACGACTCGCTCGCAGCCGCCGAGCGGCTCGCGAAGGACGGCGCCGAATGCGAGGTGATCGATCTGCGGACGCTCGTGCCGCTCGACAAGAAGTGCTTCCTCGACAGCGTCCGCAAGACGTCGCGCGCGCTCGTCGTGTACGAGGCGCACCTGACGGGCGGCTTCGGCGGCGAGGTCGCCGCGATCATCGCGCAGGAAGCCTTCGACGATCTCGATGCGCCCGTCGTCCGCGTCGCCAGCATGGATGTGCCCATTCCGTTCTCGCCGCCGCTCGAGGATGCCGTGCTGCCGAGCGCCGACAAGATCTACCGTGCGGCCGTTGATGTCCTCGAGTACTGAGCCCGGAAACCGATGGACGAACCGAACTTCATCCAGGTGACGATGCCCCAGATGGGCGAGTCGCTGACCGAGGGCACCGTGGCCCGGTGGCTGAAGGCTCCGGGCGCCGCCGTCACTCTCGACGAGCCGCTGTGTGAAATCACGACCGATAAGGTCGACACGGAGCTGCCCGCGCCGTGCGCCGGCGTGCTCCGGCAGATCGTCGCGCCCGAAGGTACCGTCGTCCCGGTCGGCGGCCTGATCGCGCTGATCGAACCGCTCGTCGGGGAGCCGGCGATCCACTTCAAGGGCAGCGGCGCGCACGTGCCCGTAACCTTCGAGCGGCGCAACGCGCCGGCGGATCAGCAGCCGGCGGCCGGACGCGGCCGAAGCTTCAGCCCCGCGGTGCTCGCGAGCGCGCGCCGCGGCGGCGTGCCGCTCGATACGCTTGTCGACGTGTCGGGTTCCGGGCGCGGCGGCCGGATCACCAAGCAAGATGTGCGGCGCCACCTCGAGGGTGCCGCGGCCGGCGGCGGCGATGCGACGAACCGGTTGGCGCCGACGACTGACGGAGAGGTCCCGCGCGAGTTCGCGTACACCCCGGCGCCGCAGGACGAAATCGTGCCGATGTCACCGATTCAGCGCCAGGTCGCGCGGCGCATGAGCTGGACGACGCGAATCAGCCCGCACGTGACGTCGTTCACCGAGTGCGACATGTCGCAGGCAGCCGCGTGGATCGCTCGCGACCGCGATCGTGTCGCGAATGAGGTGGGCGCTCCGTTGACGTACACCGTGATCGTCGCCCACGTGCTGACGCGTGTGCTGGCGGCATTCCCAAAGCTGAACGCGTCGATTGTCGGTGACGCGCTCGCGCTCAAGCCGTACGTGAACCTCGGCGTCGCGGTGGCGGTCGGCGACAACGACGACCTCATCGTCCCGGTCGTTCAGCGCGCCGACGAGCTCTCGCTGGCGGGCCTCGCCCGCGCGATCGCCGGCCTGGCCGAACGTGCGCGCACCCGGCAGTTGCAGCCAGCCGATCTCGAGCGCGGCACGTTCACGCTGACCAATCCCGGCATCTTCGGCGGCACCGGCGGCACGCCGCTCATCCTGCAGCCCCAGGTCGCGATTCTCGCCATGACCGGCATCGTCAAGCGGGCGGTCGTCATCGACGATGCCATCGCGATCCGGCCGATGATGACGCTCGCGCTCAGCCACGATCACCGCGCCGCCAACGGCATGACCGCATTTCGGTTCCTCGCGAAGATGCGGGAAGCGTTGGAGCTCGGGCTCGGACGCGGTGATCCCGGCGCACGATGACGCCGACGGCACCGTCGCCGGCAGCGCGACCGAGCCTGGTGTACGCGTGGTGGGTCGTCCTCGTGCTGATGGTCTGCTACACGCTGTCGTTCATCGACCGGCAGATCCTCAGCCTCCTCGTTCGACCGATCAAATCCGATCTCCACGTCAGCGACACGCAGATTGGCCTCCTGCAGGGACTCGCCTTCGCGGTGTTCTACACGCTGTGGGGCATTCCCATCGGGCGCATCGCCGACAGGCACAGCCGCCGGAACCTCATTTCGGCGGGCGTGCTGTTGTGGAGCGTGTTCACGGCAAGCTGCAGCGCGGCCGGGAGCTTTGCCACCCTGTTTCTGGCGCGGATGGGTGTGGGCGTCGGCGAGGCGACGCTCTCGCCTGCCGCCTTCTCGCTCATCAGCGACTGCTTCCCGCGCGAGCGTCTCGGCCGGGCGCTCAGTGTGTACTCGATGGGCGTCTACCTCGGATCCGGACTGGCGCTGATCGTGGGCGGCGTCGTCATCGACATCGTGACGAAGTGGCCGGCGATGCACGTGCCGGTCATCGGCCTGATCGCGCCCTGGCGCTTCACGTTTTTCGTCGTCGGTGCTCCCGGCGTGGTCGTCGCGCTTCTGGTGTCGACGCTGCGCGAGCCTCTGCGGCACGGACTGCTGCAGAACGCGGGCGGCCAGGCGGTGCGCCTCGGGGCCGCCGAGGTCGTCGCCGAGATCCGCCAGCGGTGGCGATCGGTGGCCGCCGTGGCATTTGGCACGGCCGGGCAGGCGATGGGCACGTACGGGTTCATGGCATGGGCGCCGACGTTCTTCCTGCGCGTCTACGGGTGGACGCCCGGCCAGACGGGCCGCGCGCTCGGCGCCGTCGTGCTGGTCGCCGGCATGGCCGGGATGTACGTCGGCGGCTATCTCTGCGACCGGTGGCAGCAGGCGGGCATCCGGGAAGCGCCGCTCAAGGTCGGATCGCTCGCGGGGGTTGCCACCGCGGTTGTGTTCGCCGCCGCGCTCTTCGCCTCGACGCCGTTCATGACATTGCTGATCATCGCGCCCGGGCTGTTCTTTCTCGCGATGCCGCTCGGGCCGTCCTTCGCGTCGCTCCAATTGATCTTTCCTAATCAGGTCCGCGGCCAGGTGTCGGCGTTGTTTATCTTCATCAACAGCCTGTGCGGGCTCACGCTGGGCCCGCTGCTGCCAGGGGCGCTGAACGACTACGTCTTCAAGAGTGAAAAAATGGTCGGCGTCTCGCTGTTGCTGACCATGGTCGTCGCCGGGATTGCGATGGCCGCGCTGTATGGATCGGCGTACGGCCCCTATCGACGCGATCACGCACGGATGAACCCTCCTGTGTAAGTTTCCGGCCTCTCGAGCGACTAACGTATACGCTCCCTGCTGCCGCCGGCCTCATCCTCTGGTTCGCGTCGTTCAAGCCGTCAGCGCTGGAATGGATCGTCGGCGCCGCAGTGGCGGGCTGGAGGGCTGAAGCTGGCCCCGCGAAGGGCTGCCGGATTTCCGGCAGTCTTGCGCAATTCCGGCAGAATTGCTGGAGAAGATGACGATCCGCCGGGGGTACGGCTCTTGCTCGATGACCAGTTCGTTCGAGCTTCGCGCTCTACCGGTTTCCCAGGAGGAGGTGCTGTGCGGGTCCTGATCGTCGAGGACGAGCGACGCATGGCGAGCTACATCGGGCGAGCGCTGTCCGAGGAAGCGTTCTCCGTGGACATCGCCACGGACGGCGCCGAGGGGCTCGAACTGGCCCGCACCCACGAGTACGACGCGATCGTGCTCGACCTCATGCTTCCCAAGGTCGACGGCCTCAGCGTGTGCCGCACGCTTCGCTGCGAGGGCCGGCAGACGCCGGTGATCATCCTGTCGGCGCGCGACATGCTCGAGGACCGCGTGCGCGGCCTGGACGCCGGCGCGGACGACTACCTGGTGAAGCCGTTCGCGATGGTCGAGTTGTCGGCGCGTCTGCGCGCGCTCCAGCGGCGGCGGCAGGCCGGCGGCGCCCGCGTCGTCCTCACCGTCGGCGATCTCGAGATGGATCCGTCGACCCGCGCCGTGCACCGATCGGGACGGGCGATCCCGGTCACGGCGAAAGAGTACGCGCTGCTCGAGTATTTCATGCGGCGTGCCGGCGCCGTCCTGACGCGGACGATGATCGCGGAGCACGTGTGGGATTTCACCTTCGATCACGCGAGCAACGTGGTCGACGTCTACGTCAAGCATCTCCGCGACAAGATCGACGTCTCCGGTGAGCCGAGCCTCATCCAGGCCATCCGCGGTGTCGGTTATGTCTTTCGCGATCCACGTCAAGCCTAGGAGCATTCGTACCCAGCTCACGCTGTGGTACCTGTTGATGCTCGGCAGCGCCCTCGCGGCGTTTGCGACCTCCGTGTTCCTCATCCGCGTGGCGACGTTGTCCCGCGAGGTCGACGCGGAGCTGAACATCCACGCGCAGCATCTCGTGGCCGTGCTGGAACCGCGACTGCTCGAGCTCGATCCGGTCCTGGCGCTGGCCAACGATCAGCGTCTTCTCGACGAGCCGTTCATCGTGCGCGCGCGATCGGGCGCACCGGTCTACACATCACCGACGTTTCCTCCGCTTCGCGGCGTGGACGACGCGGCCGCTGTCCGCGCGGCGCGTGGCGGCGACAGCCTGATGAGCGCCGACGATTCGACCGGCAACACCTTCAGGCTTGCGACGCTGCTCGTGGAGCGGACCGGCGCCGCGCCGCTCGTCGTTCAGGTGGCCGCGCCGACCGAACCGGACCGCGCCATCCTGCGCCAGCTCGCCGCCACCATGCTGGTGCTGTTCGTGCTCGTACTCGCGGCGGCGAGCTACGGCGGCAGCTTCATCGCGCGGCGTGCCCTCAGGCCGGTCGACGCGATCGTTGGGCGCGTGCGCGCCATCCAGGCCAGCCGTCTCGAAGAGCGACTCGACGTGCGTACCGGCAGCGAGGAGCTGGATCGCCTGGTCGACACGCTGAACGGCATGCTGGATCGCCTCGAGACCTCGATGCACGGCGCGCGGCGATTTGCCGCCGACGCGTCGCACGAGCTGCAGACGCCGATCGCGGCCATGCGCGCGGCGCTCGACGTCGGCCTGCGCGACGAGCTGAGCGCGCCGGAGCATCGCGCGCTGGCCGGCGAGATCGTCGCCGACATCGATCGGCTCTCGGCGCTGGTACGCGACCTTCGTCTGCTGGCGCTGGCCGATGCCGGACACCTGTTCGAGCGCGCCGAGCCGGTCGACCTCGGCCTCGTCGTCCGGGAGTGCTGCGAGATCGTGCGCGCGGTCGCCGAGCCGAAACAGATTGTCGTCTCGGTCGACGTCCTCGCCGAGGTCACCGTCAGCGGGAGCGCGCAGCACCTGCGGCGCGCCCTGCTCAACCTCGCGCACAACGCCGTTCGCTACTCGCCGGATGGCTCGACGATTCAGATGACGATCGGGCGGCTGGACACCGAGGCGGTGGTGGCCCTCGTCGACGAAGGCTGCGGAATATCGCCCGAGGATCTGCCCCACATCTTCGAGCGTTTCTATCGCGCCGACCCGGCGCGCGCCCGCGACACCGGCGGCACGGGCCTGGGGCTCGCGATTGCCGACCACATTGTCCGGACACACGGCGGCCGCATCGAAGTCTCGAGCGTGGTCGACCAGGGGTCGACGTTTGCCGTGTTCCTGCCGCTTCCCGCCGCGTCCGATCTGACGCCCGCGTCGCCGCCTCAGACGATTAACGCGTTTTAACCGGACTTTCACCGCTCCTTCATTTTCAAGGCTCATCGTGAAAGGCATGACGCGTGTCTTCGCAGCCGACGCGCGTCCGGCTGAAGCCGGGGAGCAAAAGATGAAGCGCTTGCACCAGATCGCAGGCTTGTGTGTATTCGTCCTCAGCTGTGGAGCCGCGGCGTCCGCGGCCGCTGGCCAGGCGGGACCGGTCAAGGCAGCCCTCGACAAGGATGCCGTGTGCACGAGCGCCTGTCACGGGGCGTCCTGGCGAACACCGCTCCTCTCGATCTATCAAACGCGCCACGGCAACAAGGCCGACTCGCGCACGCCAGGCTGCCAGGATTGCCACGGGGCGAGCGTCGACCACCGGACCGATCCCGGCAAGACCCCGGACGTCGTCTTCGGCGCGAACTCGAAGCACATTTCCACGGCGGACGTGCGGAGCGCGGCCTGCCTGAAGTGTCACGAGAGCAGCGTGCTGCCGCGCGCGAACTGGACCGGCAGTCAGCATCAGACGCGAGGGCTGGCCTGCACCACGTGCCACAACCTTCACGCGCCGGATCAGAAGGTGTTGAGCAAGGCGACGCAGGCCGAAGTGTGCTTCACGTGCCACAAGACGCAGCGCGCGCAGACGCGTCGCATCTCGACCCATCCACTGGCGGTGACCAGCCTGGCGAGCGCCGCCAAGATGGCGTGTTCGGACTGTCACAACCCGCACGGGTCGCCGGCGCCGAAGATGCTCGTCAAGAACTCGGTCAACGAGACCTGCTACACCTGCCACGCGGAGAAGCGCGGCCCCTTCCTCTGGGAGCACGCCCCCGTCGTCGACGATTGCACCAACTGCCACACGCCGCACGGCTCGACCAACGCGCCGCTGCTGAAGGCGCGCGCGCCGTGGCTCTGCCAGGAGTGTCACAGCGGTGACCATGGCGCGCAGATCAACAGCGGCGCCAATCTGGCGGGCGGCAACGTGACGACCGTCAACGGCACGCTGCAGCCGGGAGCGGCCACGCCGCGTGCGCAAGCGGCCGCTCGGGCCTGCTTGAACTGCCACGTGCTGATCCATGGATCGAACCATCCGGCCGGTGCGAAGTTCCAGCGCTAACTACGTTCATTCGGGGACTGTGCCATGACAACGAACACGAATGGATTTACCGCCCGGGCTTCGGTGGCGGCCGTACGCGGCGCGCTCATCGCGATGGCGCTGGCGACCTACACGGGCCATGCGGTGGCGCAAAGCGGACAGGAGCTGACCAAGCCCACCAGCACGACCGAGATCGGCGCCGGCGACGTCAGTGACGGTTCGTACAAAGCCGGCGAATACAACGGGCTGCAGAAGCAGGGGGGCTTCGTCATCGGCAATATCGATTGGCGCGGCGGCGGCGCCTTCGACAGCGATAGCGCGTTGCGCTGGCGCATCAAGGGCATCGATCTCGGCCTGCAGACGCGCAGTCTGTACGGCGAGGTCGGCGCTCAGGGCAAGTTCCGGCTCAATGCCGGCTTCGACGAGATACGGAGGAACCGATCCGACAGCTACCAGACGCCCTACAACGGCGCCGGGTCCAATGTCCTCACCTTGCCCGGCACGTGGCTGGTACCGACCGTGGCCGGCAGCAGCACCAGCAATACCGCCGTGAACACCGTGAGCGCGCGTGGCCTGATCAAGGCGATCGGCGATGCGCCGTACATCAGCACCGCCACGAACTCGCCGACGATGGGCGCGTTGCTGACGCCGACCCCGGCGCAGCGGGCCCAAGTCGACGCCGCGGCGGACGCCGACCTCGCGTCGTTCCACAACGTCAACCTCTCCACGACGCGCACCCGATACGACCTCGGCCTCTCCTACAACTTCAACCCGCATTGGAGCGTCGACGCGAGCTTCCGGCCCGAGCACAAGGACGGCCTGAAGCCGATGGGGACGATATCGAGAAGCACGGGCGGCGACATTTCCACCGTCATTCCGGACGTGATCGACAACGATCACAATCAGATCAACACGAGCCTGAGTTTCAGGCGCGCCAAGAGTTTCGCGCAGGTTGGGTACTACGGGTCGTTCTTCAAGAACAACGTGCCGTTCATGTCGTGGCAGAACTGGGCGACCGGTCCCGCGGGAACGGGCACGGTCAATACCATGAGCAGCGCGCCGAGCAACGACTACAACCAGTTCAACGTGACGGCCGGCGTGAACCTGTCGTCCACCACCAAGCTGGTGGCGAACGGATCGTACGCGCGCAATACGCAGAACGACGCGTTCCTCACCGACGCCACGACGGCAGTCGTGCCGGTGAGCTCATTGAACGGGCTCGTGGTGAGCACGGCGTTCAACGCGAAATTCACGGCCAAGCCGGCGAAGAAAGTGAATCTGAGCGCCGCGTACAAGTACGACGACCGCGACAACCGGACGTCGGTGCACATCTTCCAGTACGCTGACGCCGGCGAAGCGCCAAGCGCCAACGCCAACTTCCTGGCCGGTGCAAACAACCCGCTCGGCGTCGTGCTCGCGCAGAACGCGAACGCCAACCGCGCCTATAGCCGGAAGCTCAATCAGGTCACCCTCGATGCCGATTACGCCGTGGCGAAGGGGCAGTCGATCAAGGGGGCCTACGAGTTCCAGAAGATCGACCGTGAATGCAGCGGGGCCTGGATTAGCTGCGCCGATGCGCCCACCACCAACGACAATGTTCTGCGTGCCGAGTGGCGGACGAACGTCCGTGAGGATCTCACCGGCAGGGTCGGCTACGAGTACGCGGCGCGCAGGGCGCCAGGCTACAACGAGAATGCGTTCCTGGCGCTGGTCCCCTACGCGAACGTCAGCCCCGCCACGGCGACGGGAGGCGGGACCGCTCTCTCCTTCATGAACGCGAACGGGTGGACCGGATGGGGGCCCGAGGCCGGCTTCGCCGCCACCACCGGCAACATGAACCTGTTCTTCCCGAGCAATAACGCGCTGGCCAACACGGCCTACGCCAACAACAACCGAATCAGCGAACTGCCGGGCATGCGCAGGTACTACGTGGCGGATCGCAATCGCAACAAGGTCCGCAGCTCCCTCGAGTGGCAGGCGACCGATGAACTGTCGCTGCACGGCGGGTTGGATTACAACAAGGACAACTACCCTAACTCGACGTACGGGGTGCAGGACGCCAGGGGCTGGGCCGTGAACCTCGATGGCACGTACGCGCTCAGCGATGATCTGAGCCTCAACGCGTTCTACAGCTATGAGGATCAGCGGGGCGTCACGGCGGGCAACAGCTACACGGCCAACAGCAACGGCGCTACCCTGACCAACGGTCAGCCCGGGGTCGTCGGTCTCTCCGGAAACAGCTGCGACGGCTACACGACGTTGCAGCAACGGAACAACAACAACAAGTTGGACCCCTGCCTGAACTGGTCCTCGGACATGCTGGACAAGGTGCACACGGTGGGGTTCGGACTGAGAAAGAAGGCCAGCGCGCTGGATTTGACCGGCAATCTCGTCCTGACGCGGGCGCGCTCGGACAACAACGTGAGCGGCGGGAACTGGGCCAACAACATCCTGGACGGTCCGGGGGCGGCGCCAACGACCATTGCGGCCTGGTTCATCGCCGCCAGCCCCTTGCCGACCGTCACCACCGACACGGCCGAAGTGCGCCTGAATGGCAAATACACGATCGACAAGCGTCAGTCGGTGCGTGTGGCGTATTCCTTCCTGCGCATGAAGGCGTCCGACTGGGTCTACGACGGCATGCAAATCGGGGCCGGGACGATCGCCGGCGTGCTGCCGAGCAACGAGACGCCATTCAACTACACGGTGAATGTCGTCGGCGTGTCCTACATCCTCAGCTTCTAGAAGAGAGCCACAGAGACACGGAGACACGGAGAATTTCTTGAGTGTCTCCGTGTCTCTGAGCCTCTGTGGCCATACGTCTCTGTGCCTCCACTCCGCCACGCTTGGTTAACGCGTTTTAACCGGACTTTCACCGTCAATTCATTTCCGTCGCCTAACTTGGAGCCATGAGACGTGTCGTTGTGGTGGTCGCACTGGTGCTGGCTGGCTACGGCCTCCGGCTCGCGATGCGATCGCCGGCGCCGCAGCCCGTGCGAACGCCGGAGGTCGTCGGCGCCTCCGCGATCGAGCGCGGCCACGCGGTCTACGCGCGCTACGGCTGCTCGATCTGCCATGGACCGGACGGGAAGGGCGGGTTCTCGAACCCGAACGCCGAAACCGACGGCAAGGTGCCGGGCATCACGTATGTCGCGGAGGGCTACACGCGCCCCGAGCTGCGCAAGAAGATCCTCGACGGGCTGGCCACGGTTGGCAAGAAAGACCCGAACGGCCCGCGCCCGCCGTATCGCATGCCCGGCTGGGCGGGGCAGATGAGCGACGCCGACGTGGCCGATCTCGTGGAGTACCTGTGGAGCCTCTATCCGAAAACGGAGAAATCGAAATGGCGTTGAACCGACGTTGGAGGTCTGACATGAAACGGGCAATCGTCGCTGCCGTGCTCAGTGTGATCGCGCTCGCCGGGTTCGTCCGCGCGATCGCCCAGGAACAAGACAAAGAGGTGCCGGTCGACGCGCGCATCCTGGCGTACGACAAAGGGCCGGCCACGATCAACGTGTCGAAGTACCCGCCCGACATGCAGGCGAAGTACAAGCTTTTCGCCAAGAAGTGCACCAACTGCCACACGCTGGCGCGCGCGATCAACTGCGAGTTCGCGACCGATGACGAGTGGGAGCGCTACGTCAAGCGGATGATGCGCAAGGCCGGGACGCTCATCAGCGCGGACGAGGGCAAGCAGATCTTCGAATTCGTGACCTACGACTCGAAGATCCGCAAGAAGGCCCTCTACGACAAGAAGATGGCGGGTCAGCCCAAGACGCCCGGCTTCTGACATGCTCCGCTACTTTGGCGCGGCGCTCGTGACGGGACTCGTGGCCGCGGCCTGGATCGTGGTGCTGCCGCCCTCGCCGGTGCGGCAGCCGATCGCGTTTCCCCACGCGAAGCACCAGGGGGTCGCGTGCACGGTCTGCCATCGCGGGGCCGCGACCACCGCGCATGCCGGGATTCCCAACGCCGCGATGTGCGCGAAATGCCACTCGACGATTCCGGGGCGCGCCATGGCCAGCACCGCGCAGCGCGAGCCGCCGATCGCGTGGGTCCAGGTGACGCACGTGCCCGATCACGTGATGTTCTCGCATCGCCGGCACGTCACGCTCGCGAAGCTCGACTGCGAGTCGTGCCACGGCAAGATGCGCGAGCGAATGGCTCCGCTCGGCGTCGCTCCCGTGCGGATCGAAATGAAGACGTGTCTGGCCTGCCACAATCGTGAGGGCGCCTCCGAGGATTGCGCGGCGTGTCACCGATGAGCCCCACATCATTCAACCGTCGAGATTTTCTCGTCTACGGCGGGGCGACCGTCGCGGGCATCACGCTCGGCCAGGTCGGGCGCCGGTGGCTGTCGCGGGCCGACGAGCGCGCCGGGGCCTGGCACGAGCAGGCAGTCGAAACGTGGGCGACCAGCGTCTGCCGGGAATGCCCGGCCGCTTGCGGCCTCCGTGTGCGCCTGATGGACCGCACGCCCGTGAAGCTCGAAGGGAATCCGGTCTGTCCCGTCTCCCGAGGACGCCTGTGCGCCAAGGGCCAGGCGGCGCTCGAAGCCTACTTCGACCCCGATCGACTCGTCGGTCCCGCGCGACGCGTGGGACGCCGAGAGGAAGGACGCTTCGAGCCGATCGCCTGGGCCGACGCCATCCAGATCCTGACCACGCATCTCGGGCGCGCGCGAGCCGACCGGCGCGGCGTGCTGGCACTGGCGGCCGAGGAGCAGGGCGCCCTCGCCGATGCGTGGACCCAGTTCTGGACGCCGCTCGGCGCGCGCGTCGCGTGGACGCTCGCCGCGGGGAGCGCGCGACTCGCGCCACGGATGGGCGCGCTCGTTGGCGCCGGCGGCGAGCCGATCTTCGATGTCGAGCGAGCCTCCTACGTGCTCTCGTTCGGTGCGCCTCTCGTCGAGGACTGGCTCGGACCGGTCTGGACCCAGCGCAGTTACGGGCGGTTCAGGCGCGGCGGCGGCCGCTCGCGAGGCCGCTTCGTGCACCTCGAAGGCCGCCGATCGCTGACGGCACGAAAAGCGGACGAGTGGCTCCCGGTACCCGCCGACCGTCAGGCGTTTCTGGCGTACGGCATCGCGTCGGTTCTGCTGCGCGAAGACCGTGTCGATCGCGATCTTCTCGCTGAGCTCGGCGGAAACCTCGCCGACTTCGAGCGCGAAGTCGTGGCGCGGTACACGCCGGACAACGTGGCGGTCGCCACCGGCGTGCCGGTCGTGACGTTGCTGCGCCTCGCCAGAGAGCTCGCCGCGACGCCGCAGCCGCTCGTCGTGGTGGCCGCCGATGCGCGTCCCGATCTGGTCGACGCCGTGCTGGCGCTGAACGCACTCGTCGGCGCTCTGGATCGCCCCGGCGGCGTGTACGAATCCGCGGTGGCCCGAACCGCTCCCGAACCGATCAGCGCCGCTTCGGAATTGTCGCGCCTCGCCAGCGGCGCCAAGCCACCCGCCGTCGTCGCCCTGCGCGACGCCTCGCCGCTCCGCGCGGCCTCGTCGCCTCACGATCTGATGCCACTGTTCGAGCACTGCGATTTCGTCGTCAGCTTCTCGCCGTACCTCGACGAAGCGGCGTCAGTCGCCGACCTCCTGCTGCCGACGCACACCCCCCTCGAGAGCTGGCACGCGCTCGCGCCGCCGACCACGGACACGCTGCAGAAAGTCGCGTGCGCGAAACCGGTGGCCGTCGCGCGTCTCGACACGCGCGGTCTGGTCGACGTGCTTGGCGCCACGGCCGCGAAACTCGGCGGCGACGTCGCCGCCGGCTACGCGTGGCGCGCCGACGCCGATGTCGTCAAAGCGGAGCTGGATCGCTTGTGGGGCCTGAGGCACGGCACGTTGTACGCGAACGTGTTTCAGACCGAGTGGGTGCAGCAGCTCGAAACCGGCGGCTGGTGGGTGGCGCCGGCCCCATCGCGCGAGGAGTTCGGCGAGGCCGCCCTGCGCGCGGGTGGCTGGATGGACCCGTTCTTCGCCTCCGGCGCAATCCGACGGCGGCTCGCCCAGCGTGGTCTCACGTTGGTGCCGCCGGCGATGCCGATCGAAGCGGCCGCCGCCAATGCCGGGGGATTGCAGCCGGCCGTGGTGCCCGCGTCGTTCCAGCGCGCGGCGGATCAGCCCGCGGCGTCCCGCGAGTTCCCGCTGCGGCTCACCCTGTTCACGCCGGCCTGCGCCAACCAGATGGGCAGTCCGAACCAGCCGGTGCTCTTCGAACTGCTCGGCCAGCCGGAGGGCAGCCCCTGGCGTGTCTGGGCGGAGCTTGCGCCCGAGACCGCGCGAGCTGCGGGTCTCGATCAGGGATCGCCGGTTCGCATCACCTCCGCCGCGGGCTCGATTGACGCGGTGGCAATGGTCGTCGAGCGGATGCCGCTCGACACTGTTGCAGTGGCGTACGTGCCGGCGCTCAAGCCCGGCGGGCGCTGGGCGCAGCTGATGACGGCCGATGTGCGCAGCCTCTGGGGGCGGAGCGATCCGACCGGCCCGATGAACGTCCGCGTCACGCAAGTGTAGAGGAGAACTGATGTCGCGCTGGGGCCTCGTGATCGATCTCGACCGCTGCACCGCCTGTCAGGCGTGCGTCGTGGCGTGCAAGCACGAGAACAACGTCTCGTTCTCGACGCCCACGACGACGAAAGCGGGCCGGTTGATGACATGGATTCAGCTGGTGGCCGCGGACGCGCCAGGCGCGACCGGCACGGCGATGCCGTTGATGTGCCAGCACTGCGATCGTCCGCCGTGCACCGACGTGTGCCCGACGAGCGCCACCTATCTCAACCCCGAGGGCATCGTCGCGCAGGTGTACCCCCGGTGCATCGGCTGCCGCTATTGCACGAACGCGTGCCCGTATGCCGTCAAGGTGTTCAACTGGACCACGCCCGAGTGGCCCGACGCGATGACGCCGATGATGAATCCCGACGTGTCTGTGCGGCCCAAGGGCGTGGTCGAGAAATGCACGTTCTGCCACCACCGTCTGATGGCGGCCCGCGAGCGCGCGCGGGCCGAGGGACGTGATCTGGCTCCGGAAGACTACGTGCCGGCGTGCGTGCAAACGTGTCCGGGTGAAGCGATGGTGTTCGGCGACCTCGACGATCCGCACAGCGAGGTGGCGGCGCTGGCCGCCAGCGCGCGCGCGTTTCGATGGATGGAAGAACTGGGGACCAAGCCGAAGGTCATCTACCTGCGTGAAGGGGAATAGCATGGACGCACCGCTCCCGGCATCGACGGCCGACGCGTCTCACGACGAGATCATCGCGCCGATCTTCACCATCGGCCGCAGCTTCAGGCTGTGGGCGATGGCGCTCGCCGCGGTGGTCGGGTGGGCACTGTTCGCGTGGACGTGGCAGCTCACGCACGGTCTTGGCGCCACGAACCTGGGACGCCCGGTGTACTGGGGCCTCTACATCACGAATTTCGTGTTCTTCGTCGGCGTCTCGCACGCCGGCACGCTCATCTCCGCGATCCTGCGAATCGTGCAGGCGGAGTGGCGGCGTCCGATCACGCGCATGGCCGAAGTCATCACGGTGCTCGTGCTGTTCTTCGGCGTCGGCAACGTCCTGCTCGATCTCGGCAGACCCGACCGGGCCTTGAACGTCATCCTGCACCCGCATCTGCGATCGCCGCTCATCTGGGACGTGTCGAGCATCACCGTCTATCTGATGTGCAGCTCGATCTACCTGTACCTGCCGCTGATTCCTGACATCGCCCTGCTGCGCGACCGCACGACCGGCTGGCGGCACGTGTTCTACGGGCGGCTCGCGAACGGCTGGACCGGCGCCCCACACCAGTGGCATCGGCTGGAGAAGACCATTTCGATCATGGCCATCGGGGTCATCCCGGTAGCGGTGTCGGTCCACACGGTCGTGTCGTGGGTCTTTGGGATGACGATCCAGCCGATGTGGCACTCCTCGATCTTCGGCCCCTACTTCGTCGTCGGCGCGATCTTCTCTGGGATCGCGGCGATCATCACGGCCATGGTGGTCGTGCGGAAGGTCTATGGCCTCGAGCGCTACCTGCAGCCGGTGCACTTCAACAATCTCGGCCTCCTGCTGCTCGTGATGGCGTGCCTGTGGCTCTACTTCACGTTCGCCGAGTATCTGACGACGTGGTACGCGCAGGAGCCCAACGAGCTGAACGTGTTCAACGCGAAGCTGTTCGGACCCTTCGCGCCGCTCTTCTGGGCCATGCTCGTCTTCTGCTTCATCGTGCCGTTCACGATTCTCGCGAACAACCGCACGCGGACGATCGCCGGCACGCTCATCGCCTCGATCTCGGTCAACATCGGCATGTGGCTGGAGCGCTTCACGATTGTCGTGCCGTCGCTCTCGAACCCGCGCGCGCCTGTGCACACGTTCGTATATAAACCGAGCTGGGTCGAGTGGTCGCTGATGGCGGGCTGCTTCGCCGCCTTCGCGCTACTCTACATGGGCTTCACCAAACTGTTCCCGATCATTTCGATCTGGGAGCTGTCTGCCGAGACGTCCGAGGCTGCGGGCGACCCGGCGGGAGCCGCCACCGTCGGACGATTGCACCTGCCGCCCGGTCACGGACCGGCACGCACGGTCCCCGGGCTCGCGCGGACGACGCTGGGCGTCGTGTTGATCCTGGTCGTCGGTGGATCCGCCGTGGCCTTCGGGCAGACACGGCCGGCGGCGCCGGCGGTCGGACGGCCCGATCGTGCGAGCGCGCAACCGAGCCGCACCGGTCGCGACATCACGCTGTCGATCGAGCTGCCGGACAATCCGACGACCGGCGCGCTCCTGTTTGTCGAGAAGGGCTGCGTGCGCTGCCACGCCCTCGCGGGAAACGCCACGCGCGTCGGACCCGACCTCGGCCGTCTGCACTTCCGCGGCACGGTCATGGACCTGGCGGGCTCGTTCTGGAATCACGCGCCGGTGATGCGGGAAAAGATGCTGGACATGAAGATCCAGCCGCCCACGCTGACCAGCCGTGAGATGGCGGACCTCGTCGCGTTTCTCACCGCCTATCGCTACTACCTCACCGAGGTCGGACAGCCGGGCAATCCCGCGGCGGGGAAAGCGGTGTTCGCCGGGAAGGGGTGCACGCGCTGCCACGGGGCCGGCGCGTGGGACAAGCCCGGGCCCGATCTGTCACGGTACAAGGGGCGCTTCTCCTCCATTTTTCTCGCGCAGGTGATGTGGAACCACGGCGCCGAGATGGCCACCGTCATGCGCGGCCAGGGCATCGCGTGGCCGAAGTTCGAAGGACGCGAAATGGGTGACCTGCTCGCCTTTCTCCAGGCCGGCAGCGGGGGCGCAACCGACGAACGCGTGTACTTCGAACCGGGGAGTCCCCGCCGCGGGCGGGAGCTCTTCGCCAGCAAGCGCTGTGACCAGTGCCATGCCGTCGCGGGCATCGGCGGCCATGGCGGCCCCGACCTCGGCCGGCGCGGACGGGAGTTCGTCGGTTCCATCTCGTCGCTCGCCGGACTGATGTGGAACCACAGCCAGGGCATGACCGCGGAGCTCGCGCGGCGGAACATTCCGCGGGTGTCGTTCTCCGGACAGGAGATGGCGGACATCCTCGCGTACCTGTATTTCGTCAACTACGCGACCGTGTCGGGCAATCCCGATCGGGGCGGAGAACTCTTCATCAAGAAATGTTCACCCTGTCATTCGATAGGCGGGGGCAAGCGCATTGGTCCCGACCTCTCGACGATCACGGACCTCGACGAGCCGATCGCCATCATCGCCGCGATGTGGGATCACGCGCCGAAGATGGACCAAGAGCTCCGCTCCCGCAATCTGCCGTGGCCGCGCTTCGAACCTGGCGAAGCCGCGGATCTCACCGCGTTCGTGCTCTCTCGCCGCTCCCAGGCCGCGCCGACCGCCGCACGGTAGCGTCGCGCGAACCACAGCGACCGCAGGGTTGCGCTCCTTCACAAACGGAAACGTCATCGCCACCACGGGCAAACGTGTGCAAAAACCCACTACCGGCTTTATGGGACACGCTGTACGGTTGTAGTGAGGCGAAGCTCGAGATGATATCGCCGGTCGTGCGCGGTTGTGTGACGTGACTGAAACAGTCCATTTAAGATCTTGGCCGACGCGCTTGGCGGCGGGCTCGGCAGTGTTCATCGTCGCATTGGGTCTGACAGTGCTGGCCGGCTGGTTCTCTCACACCCCCGCGGTGGTCCAGCTCCTGCCACAACTGCCTCCCATGACGCGCAATACTGCCGCGTGTTTTCTGCTGTGCGGTCTGGCTTTGCTCATGGTCGCTCTCGGGAGCCGACGTTGGCTGGTCGTCGTGTGCGCGGGAATGGTCAGCGCCATGAGTCTCCTCACCATCTTCGAGTACGTCTTCAGCGTGAGTGCCGGAATCGACGAGCTCCTGGGGCCGTCCTATATCACCGTCAAGCTCTCGAGTCCCGGGCGCATGGCGCCGGCGACCGCGATTTGCTTTGTCCTGGGTTCCATAGCGCTGGTGATGGTGCCCAGGATCCCATCGAAGCGGTCCGCGCTTGTGTTGGGTCTGAACGGTTCGATCCTCGCGGCGGTTGGGATGGCGGCGAGCATGGGTTTTGCGCTGGGGTCGAGCGATGCCTTCGCCTGGGGCACCCTCACACGTCAGGCGCTCCATACGGCGGTCGGCTTCTGGGTCCTCGGGGTCGGCATGATGGCGCTGGCCTGGCACGTCGAGGCGGACTCGGCCGGCGCCCCGCGCTGGTTGCCGATCAGCGTAGCGATGGGAGGCACCACTGGCGCGGTGGTCGTGTGGCAAGCGCAAATCGGAGGGGGACAGGCACCGTTCGCCCTCATACCTGCCGTCGTGCTCGGTGGCGGGTGCTTGATGGCAACGATCTTGGGGTTGACGGTCTACCTGGCGCAACGCGCCCACACACAGACCGTGCAGTTTCAGCGGATGAACCGGGAGCTGCGAACGGCCAAAGATGCCGCCGAGGCCGCAAATCAGGCAAAGAGCGAGTTCCTGGCGAACATGAGTCACGAGATTCGGACGCCGATGAACGGTGTCATCGGGATGACCGATCTCGTGCTGGACACGGAGCTCACGTCCGAACAGCGGGAGTATTTGCAGATCGTCAAATCGTCCGCCGGCGCTCTACTGACCGTCATCAACGACATCCTGGACGTCTCCAGGATGGAAGCGGGGAAATATGATCTCGACCCGATCGACTTCAACCCCCGCGATGCCATCGGAGAGACGGCGAACACCGTTGCGTTGAGGGCTCACCAGAAGGGCCTCGAATTGATCGTGGATGTCGATGCGTCCGTACCGCACACGCTGCGAGCCGACCCCGGACGCCTGCGCCAGATTCTCGTCAACCTGCTCGGGAATGCCATCAAGTTCACCCACCAGGGCGAGGTCGTTCTTCGCGTGACGAGGGAGGCGGCGACACCACCAGAGGGCGTGCTGCACTTTTCTGTCCGCGACACGGGCGTCGGCATCCCTCTGGACCATCAAGAGAGCATCTTCGAGGCCTTCACGCAGGCCGACGGCTCCGTGACGCGCACGTATGGCGGCACCGGACTTGGCCTGACCATCGCCTCACAGCTTGTGCAGTTGATGGGCGGGCGCCTCTGGGTGGAGAGTGAAGCCGGCAGGGGAAGCACTTTCCATTTCACCGCGAGGTTCGCGTTGGTGAACGCCCCCGCCGCCCTAGCGGTTTCTGACGCGGTCGATCTGCGAGACGTGCCCGTTCTCGTCGTCGACGACAACGCCACGAATCGGCGCCTGCTCGAAGAGATGCTCATCGCGTGGCGCATGGTCCCCACGCGGGCGGCAAGCGCGCCCGAAGCGCTCGCCGCGCTGCACGTGGCCCAGGAATCGGGAAGGCCCTTCCGTCTCGTGCTGGCCGACGTCCAGATGCCCGATGCGGATGGCTTCACCTTGGCAGCGGCCATCAAGAATGATCCGGCCACCGCAGGCGCCGCCGTTGTGTTGCTGGCCTCCGCCGGCAAACCGGGTGATGCCGCCCGGTGCCGGGTGTTGGGCGTCGCCGCCTACCTCGCTAAGCCCATCAAGCGCTCGGAACTGCACGGCGCGATCCTGTTGGCCTTGGGTGTCCAGTCTGCTGACCGGGATCGGTCGGCGTTGGTCACGCGCCACTCCCTGCGGGAAGCGCGCCAGACCGGGCGCATTCTTCTCGTTGAAGACAACCGCGTCAACCAGTTGGTGGCCAGGCGTCTGCTCGAAAAGCGCGGGCACACGGTTGTGGTGGCGAACAACGGGCGGGAGGCGCTCGCAATTCTGGATGAAGCGGCGTGTGTCGGGTTCGGGTGTGTGCTGATGGACGTCCAGATGCCGGAGATGGATGGCTTCGAGTGCACTGGCATCATTCGCGAAAGAGAACAGACGACTGGATGTCGTCTTCCGATCATCGCGATGACCGCACACGTGATGCAAGGGGACGAGGCACGCTGCCTGGCGGCGGGGATGGACGCGTATCTATCGAAGCCCATTCAGCCCGAGGAGCTCTTCGACGTCATTGAGCGTCATCTCGGCGTCTCGAGCGTCCTCGTTTCTCGGCCGCCGTTGTCGCTGGGTAAGGGCTGAGACCTTCGAACAGCGCGAGGTGTGACATCATCGGCCGGGGAACCATCGCGGCTGCGTGCCAGACCGCAGGAGGCCGCCTTCATGCGTCCAACTCTCAGGCTGCTCGACGACGGGCTCATCGACCGCATCGTGTCCGAGGCGCGCGACATTGTGTGCACGCTCGGCGTCGAGATCCACAACCCCGGCCTGCTCGACATGCTCGACGCGCATGGCGCGCGCGTGGACAAGGCCGCCGCGCGTGCGTTCTTGAACGAATCGATCGTCGATCGTGCGATCGCGAGCGCGCCGGCCGGCTTCAAGCTGTACGACGTGCACGGCCGCCAGACGCATCATTTCTCCGGCGATCAGGTCCACTTCACGCCCGGATCAGCGGCCATCAACATCCTCGACGGCGAGACCGGCGCGATCCGGAAGCCGACGACCGCCGACTACATCCGCTACGTCAAGGTCGTGAGCGGCCTTCCGCACATCGCGTCGCAGAGCACGGCCTTCATCCCCGCCGACGTGCCGAGCCGCATCTCGGACTCCTATCGCCTTTATCTGAGCCTGCTCTACGGCGAGAAGCCGGTCGTGACGGGGGCGTTCACGATCGAGGCGTTCGAGGTCATGAAGGACCTGCAGCTCGCCGTGCGCGGGAGCGAACAGGCGCTCGCCGAGAAGCCGCTCGCGATTTTCTCCTGCTGTCCGACCGCGCCCATCAAGTGGAGCGACGTCACCAGCCAAAACGTGATCGATTGCGCGCGCTACTCCGTCCCCGTCGAGTTCGTGTCGATGCCGCTCTCGGGCTTCATGTCGCCCGTGACCCTGGTCGGGTCGCTGGTTCAGCACACCGCCGAAACGCTGAGCGGCGTCGTGATCAGCCAGATCGCGCGGCCGGGGACCCCGGTCCTGTGGGGTGGCTCGCCGGCCATCTTCGACATCCGCTACGAAACGACGCCCATGGGCGCGATCGAAACGATGATGATGGACTGCGCGTACAGCGAGATCGGCCACTTCCTGGGCCTGCCGACCCAGGCGTACATCTCGCTGAGCGATGCCAAGCAACTCGACGCGCAGGCCGGGCTCGAGACCGGCATGGGGGCGACGCTCGCGGCGCTGTCCGGCATCAACAGCGTCTCCGGTCCGGGCATGCTCGACTTCGAGAGCTGCCAGAGCCTGGAAAAACTCGTCGTGGACAACGAGATTTGCGGGATGACGAAGCGGCTGGTGCGTGGCATCGAGCCCAGAGACGATTTCCCTGCCCGTCCGATCTTCGAGGAGCTGCTGCGCGAGAAGCACCTGCTCATCGCGAAGCACACGCGGCGCCACCTGCGCGAAGAGATCGGGTTCCCCGGTCCGGTGATCGATCGCGCCAACCACGCACGATGGCTCGAAGAAGGGGCGCTGACGCTCGGGGCGCGGGCACGGCACGAAGTGGCGCGGCTCGTCGCGGCGTACCAGCCCTCGGGGCTGAGCGCGGACGTCACGGGCGAGCTGACGCGGATCATGCAGGCCGAGGCGCGGCGGCACGGCATGGACGCGCTTCCGGAGCGCGCCACATGAGGCAGCGCGTCGAATGGACGCCCGACGAGTCGGCCCCCACGCGCGCCGAGGTCCTGCGGCTGCAGGGGATGCGGCCCGGCGAGCGCGTGCCAGCGCACATCGACTCGCTGCTCGACGCGGCGACGGCGGTGTACCTTGACCTGGCCGAACCGCGCGCGATCGTCGCGGAGATCTCGGCTGGCGAATTCGCCGGCGTCTACCGCGGCGAGGGACTCAACCCGCACGAGACGCCGCTCGAAGCGATCTACCCGAACGCCGACCACCTCGCGCTGGTGGCCGCAACCGTGGGCGCGCGCGTGACGGTCAGGGTCCGGGAGCTGTTCCTTCGGCACGATCTGGCGCTCGGCTGCATGCTCGATTCGATCGCCTCAGCGGCAGCCGATCACCTCGCGGACCTGCTCGGTCCGCGCTACGTCTCGATGACCACGGGAGGCGCGTCGGATTGGCGCGTACTGGCGTACAGTCCGGGCTACTGCGGGTGGCACGTGAGCGGACAACGCGCGCTATTTGACTTCTTGCGGCCCGAAGAGATCGGCATCACGCTCAATGCGAGCTGCCTCATGCAGCCGCTCAAGTCGATTTCCGGCGTGCTCGTGGTGGGCCCGGGCCATATTCACAGATTCCACCCGACGTATTCGTTCTGCGAGCGCTGCCAGGAGAAACAGTGTCGCGACCGCATGGCGTCGGTGTTGAGTCGGTGTTGAAACGATAATGGGAGACGACCCGTGACCGTACTGACCGAGATTGCCGAAAGCCTGCAGCGGGGGGAAGACGATCGGGTCGGGCATCTGGTGCGCGACGCGATCGAGCAGCAGGTGCCCGCGCTCGACATCCTCAACAACGCCCTCCTCGCCGGCATGAGCGTGATCGGCGAGCAGTTCCGGCTGCGCGAGATTTTTCTGCCCGACGTGCTGCTGGCCGCGCGCGCCATGTACGCCGGCCTCGATCTCCTGAAACCGCTGCTCGCGCGCGACGGCGTGCCCAGGGCGGGCCGGGTCGTGCTCGGATCGGTCCAGGGCGATCTCCACGACATCGGCAAGAACCTCGTCGGCATCATGCTCGAAGGAGCCGGGTTCGAGGTGATCGATCTGGGTAGCGACGTACCGGCCAAGCGCTTCGTGGACGCCGCCGAGGCGCACGGCGCATCGGTCATCGGCGTCTCAGCGTTGCTGACGACGACGATGCCCGTGATGAAGGCCGTGGTGGAGTTGGTGCGGGCGCGCGGGCTCAACGGGCGTCTCAGCGTCATCGTCGGCGGCGCGCCGGTCTCGGACGCCTGGGCGCGCGAGATCGGGGCGGATGGATACGGTTACGACGCGGCCAACGCTGTCGAACGCGTACGCGCCTTGGTGAAGTAGCGGCCGGGCTGGCCTGGCCGTGCGATGACCACGCACATGCGCAACCTGCTCGATCGACTGAAGGCCGGCGACGTCATCGTCGGCGACGGCGCGTGGGGAACGCTGTTGATGGCGCGCGGCCTGAAGCCGGGCGAGCCGCCGGAGACGGTCAACCTGACGCGAAGCGAGGTGCTCGAGGAGATTGCGCGTCAGTATCTCGACGCCGGCGCGGAGATCGTCACCACCAACACCTTCGGCGGATCGCCGGCGCGGCTGCGGCAGTACGGGCTCGATGGGCAGACCGAGGCGGTCAACCGCGCGGCCGTGGAAGCCGTCAGGCGTGCCGTTGGCGATCGTGCGTACGTGTCCGCGTCGGTCGGCCCCTGCGGGCACCTGCTCAAGCCGTACGGGGACGCGGACCCGGCGGACATCGCCGCAGGATTCGAGCGTCAAATCCGCGCGCTCGGCGCCTCCGGCGTGGATCTCATCTGCATCGAGACCATGACCGATCTGACCGAAGCGGCGCTGGCCGTGCGCGCGGCGCGCGCGGCCGCGCCAGACGTTCCCGTCATGGCGACGATGACGTTCGACAAGACGTGTCGCGGGTTCTTCACCGTCATGGGCGTGTCGATCGAGCAGGCGGTTCGAGGATTGACCGAGGCAGGCGCCGACATCCTGGGATCGAACTGCGGCAACGGCATCGAGATCATGATCGACATCGCCCGGCAGTTCCGCGCCTGCAGCGATCGACCGATTGCCATTCAATCCAACGCGGGCCTGCCCGAACAACGGGGTGCCGCGCTGGTCTATCCGGAAGAGCCTGACTTCATGGCTGCGAAAGCCGCTACGCTGCTGGAGCTTGGCGTGTCGCTCATCGGCGGCTGCTGCGGGACGAGCCCGGAGCACATCCGCGCGCTTCGACGGGTGGTGGACCAGCGGACCACCGTTCTCTGATCACTGCGGCGGCTGGCCGCGAAACATGGATGATGCCGATCACACGTGGACGCCGCGCGCCGACCCGACAGCGATCGGCCGTCGGGCGACAACAAAGAGGATCAGGAACACCACATCGATCCATGCCCAAGGAATCCACATGCCGGGCACGCCTCCCCTGAGCTGATACCAGAACACGAGGCCGCTGTAGGCGGCTTTCAGGCCGATGCCGTACACGATCAGTTCCCGATTGCCGTCAGGATTATGGGCGATGCGCAGGAACATGAATCCGAAGATGATCAGCAGAAGCGCCGGGAACAGCACATAGCCGGCGTGGTTGGGCGGCGTCACGTCGAACAGCCGAAAGATCCAGGGCCAGAAGAAGACAAACGCCACACCAAGCATCGCGTCGTACAGCGCAGCGACGTAGAACAGCCACTTCCGCCAATCGTTGCTCATGTGTTTCTCTCCGTTTCTGTCGGGTCACCTCTACGAAGCCGTTGGAGCCGCTCACGGAAATGCCGTTGGCGATCAGCTGCGGCGTCCCCACCGTAAAGCTGCTGCGCCAGGTCGCGCAGCCCCCGCTCGAGCTCGGCGACGCTCATTCGCGATGGCCTGAAGTTCACGTCGAACAGCGTGCACAGCTCCCACGCCGCCTCCTGAAGGATCCGCTCTTCCCGGTGGAGTCGTTCATGCAGAGGCGTGCCCGGAAAGGCTGTCTGCACGGTGATCTGCACTTCATACAGTCCGCTGTCGCGCACAAAGTGCAGCACGTCGTCGAACGACTCCGGCCCAGCGCCGTCGAGCCCGAGAATGAAGCAGCCGTTCACGGTGATGCCGAACGACTGGATCGTGTCGATGGCGGCGTAATATCCATCGAGCTGTCGCGCTTTCCAGTTGGCTTTTCGCTCCAGCCCCTCCAGCGCCGCACGCGCGGGCGTTTCGAACCCGATGAGCACCTGCGCGCAACCGCTATCGCGCATCAGCGACAACAATTCGGTATCCCCTGCGATGGACACGTCCGTTTCCGTGAACCAACGAATGTGCTCGCCGGCGAGCGCGCGGAGGAGGCAGCGCCCATGCGCCTTGTTGGCGAACGAATTGTCGTCGGCGAACTCGATGAACGGCCGGGACCACAACGTCTTGATGCGACGCACCTCGCTGATCACTCTGTCGACGGGCTTCACCTTGAACCCGGGCGCAATCCGGATCGAGGCGGCGCAGAATTCGCAGTCGAACGGGCAGCCGCGCTGCGTCTGGACGGTCAGGCGGTTGTACTTGTCGATGTCCAGGAGCTCGTACTTCGGCATCGGCGCCTGAGCGAGGTCGAAGCTGCGGCCACGCGCGTCGTAGACCTGACCCAGCCGGCCGTGCCGCAGATCATCGATGACGTGCGGCCAGAGTGGCTCGCCTTCGCCTAAGACAATCGCATCCGCGTGCGCCGCCGCTTCCTGCGGCAACGCCGTGACGTGCAGACCTCCGAGGATCACTTTCGTCCCCGCCTCGCGATATCGATCCGCCAGTTCGTAGGCCTCTTTGATCTGCGCACTGAAGCTCGACACGGCAACCGCATCGAACTCCCGCGGCAGCCAGGGAGCCGGAAGGACGTCCGGGACATCCACGTACTCGAGGTCGATATCGTGCGGTGTCGCGCCCGCGAGCGTCAGGAGGCCCAGGCTTGGCAACGACGCGATGACACGATTTCGCTCGACAAACCCTGGCAGCGTGAGCCCAAGGGCTGTGAGCTCCGGGTTGTGCGCGCGAACGCCGCTCATCGCCAGCAGCCCCAGTCTCATGTCAGCAGCCACCCTCCAAGCAGGCCCCCAAGGCCGCAGAGTACGGCGAGCACCGGGATCGGGAAGAAATGCCTGAAACCTTCACGCCATGCCGTGAGGAAGCAGCAGGTCGGCATGGTGACAACCGCGACCGCGAATCCACTCGAAGCGAAGCGGCCATAGGACGGTGGGACCGGGATGGCGGCGAGGCTGAGGGCAAACAGCACGTTCACGATGCCCAGCCCGAAGAACGCGATGTGTCCAAGCCGCACCATCCGGCGCCGGAACGACCCGTACCCGCCCATCCAGCTCTCGTTGTGGAAGAACAGCCCGATCGCGGCGCCAGAAGTCGCGCCCGCAACCATACTGGTCCAGCCGACGAGCAGGTTAAACCGAGTCGGCTCCATAAAGTCGTCCCTGCCTATTTCTTCTGCAGCTCGGCCAGCCACGTGGTCGCGAATGCCCGGCCGGCGTCCACCGCCTCCTTGCCCGCCCTGTAGCACAGCTTCCAGTTTTGCGGCTTCTGCTCGGAGGGCTTGTCGGCGAAGCACTTCTTGCTGCCGCACGGCACCAGCGTCGCACCAAAATCAACCCCGGCGCTCTGATCGAGGAAGTGCTGCAGGCGTTTGACGACGAGCAGCTTCGGGTCGATCGGATAGCGAGTCTCCCAGTCTTTCGTGCTCCGCTGGTACTGGTCCTGGCGACTCTTGTTCTCGTACTCGACGCTCTGGCCCAGCATCGCTTTCGTCTGGGGCTTATCCAGATCGGCAAGCTGTGCGGTCAGACTCTTGAGGGCGATGTCCGACCCGTCTCGGATCGCCTTGGCGATCTCGGGGGAGACGCCGGCCGGAGGCTGCGCCAGCGTCTTCTTCGTCTCGGCGATCGCCTGCTCCAGCTGCGCCCGTTGCTTGGCAATCTCCTCGTCGACTGACTTCGGCTTCGGTGCCTCGGGCTTCTGGGTCTGCCTGACCTTCTCGTAGGCGGTCGTGAACTCGGCCGACTCGGTGTAGGTCTTGGCCCACGTCAGCGCTCCCATGACGAGCCCGGCCCGCACGGCCGGCGCCGCCGCCTTGAAGGCCTTGCTCGCCGGCCACCAGTTCACATTCCCGCTGTTGATGGCTTCGATCACACTCTCCTTGGCGTTGGCTTCCTTGAGGCCGAGATCCCGGAGGGCGTCCGCCGCCCGAAGCACCGCGAGACATCCCGCGAGCCCCAACACCACGACGATGCCAACTGTGATTCCGCGTTTCGCTCTCATCTGTTCCTCCCGAATGGGGCACATCCGGCACGCGCTACTTCTTGACCAGCTCGACGCGCCGGTTCTCTGCGCGTCCTCCTATCGACAGAAGCGCGGCCGCCATGAGCGCGGTCACCGCCGGCTTCGTCATCTTCATCTTCCGCTGGAAGCTGGGATCTGGAAATTCCCGCCCACTTTAGCCCATGACTGCTGCCCCAAAACAAAAGACAAGCCGACTTGACATTCAGCGTAACTTAGTGGAAAGTTAGCTTGACATGACGCCCAACGTCCTGAATCGGGTCAAAGAGTTTCGCAGCAAGCGTGGCTGGACGCAGCAGCAACTCGCGGACGCGGTGGGCGTCTCGCGGCAGAGCATCAACTCCATCGAGCGCAACCGCTACGTGCCGAGCCTGCTGCTGGCGCTCACCTTCTCTCAGGTGTTCGCCTGTTCCACCGACGAGATTTTTACGCTGGAGATCGAACCATGAAGGTCCCTGTCCTCGGCCTGGCGATCGACGAACGTTTCCTCACCCACCGCCTCCGCTCCACCAGCGTGGCCGGTGTGACCGGCGGCGTCGTCGCCATCGGCCTCTTCACGTACCGCTTTTACGTCGACCACCTCTGGAGCTGGGACCTGTTGGCCGTCAGCGTCACGATTGCGGTGGTCAAGCTGGCCGTCTTGATCTGGTACCGTGTGACCGATTGAACATGAATGGAGCGCAGAGCATGATCCCTCGAATCAAAGACCGCAACACGATGAGAACCATCGGCCTCTGGTGCCTGCTGCTGGGCAACGGTTTGCATTTACTCATCCACCCGGCCGCCCCCGTCGCGCAGAATCTGGTCGACGGCGTTTTCGGAGTCCTGTTCGGCGTCTCGATCGGTTGCGTTCTCTTGAGCCTGCGGCGGACCGATCGTCAGTGCTCGGGGTAGGTCAGTCCGACAACGCATAGCCGGTTTCGACCGCCGCGAATACCCTATGCTCTGTCGCGATGCTCAACGCATTCGGTCTCGCCGCCGTCACCGCCACGCTCGTGTTTTACGCGTTGGAGGATCGCTCACCCGCTTACACGCCCGCCTTCGCGGGCGGCTGCGTGGCGTCTTCTGTGTATGGCTTTCTTCAGGGCGCGTGGCCGTTCGGCGTCGTCGAAATCGCGTGGACCGTCGTCGCGGTCCGGCGCTGGCATCGACGGCGCGTCAGCCGTCGTAGCGAACCATGACGATCGTCACATCGTCGCTCTGCGGCGCGTCGCCGCAGAAGGCGCGGACGTCCTTCAACAGGGCGTCGAGCACGACTTGCGGAGAAGCCGTGCGGCTCGACTCGACGCACGCAAGCAGCCGTTCGTCGCTGAATTCGTCGCCCGCTTCGTTCATCGCTTCGCTCACCCCGTCGCTGAAGGCGACGATGAAGTCGCCGGGTTGGAGCGTGAGCGCCTCTTCGTCGAACACCGCGTGTTCGAAGAGGCCGAGCACGACGCCGCCGGTCTCGAGGCGGCGGACACCGTTCGCGGTGACGAGAAACGGCGGGTTGTGTCCGGCGTTGCAGTACAGGAACGATCCGTCGGGACTGAGAATGCCGTAGAAGGTCGTGAGGAAGCGGGCTTCGATCGCGCGGCGGAAGAGGCCGTGGTTGAGGCGCGTGATGAGCGGCGCGGCGCTGTTCTGGTACGTGGCTTCCGAGCTGAACATCCCGAGCACGGCCGCCGCCAGGAGCGCGGCGGGCGATCCCTTTCCCGCCACGTCGCCGAGGATGAACCCGAAGGCGCCGGTCGTCAGGTCCACGTAGTCGAAGAAGTCGCCGCCGACCGCGCGGCAGGGCACCGACGCGGCGGAGGTCGTGAAGAACGCGCCGTCGCGGTTCGACGCCGGCAGCAGCGACTGCTGGATGGCCGCCGCGACCTTCAGCTCCTGCTCGAATTTCGCCTTGTCGAGCGCTTCGCGGTACAACCGCGCGTTTTCGATCGCGAGCGCCGCCTCGGCGCTGAGCGTCTCGAGCGCCGAGCGCGCCGACGCCGATTTCAGCGCCCCGCGCTCGCGGCTGTCGAGATAGAGGACGCCGATCATCTCGTCGGCGCCGCGCTGATCGGCCCGCTCGACGTAGCGGACCAAGCGCAGCGGCGTGCACAACACGTGGCGGATGCCCAGGGCGACGGTGCCCGTGTGGAGTTGCGCGAGGTCGCCGTCGAGCAAATCCTCGACGATCATCTGCTCGCCGGTCGCGAACACCTTCTCGGGAATCTTCCGGCTCGTCTCGAACGTGCGGCCCGGCAGCGTGACGTGTCCGCGCGCGCGCGCCAGCTTGAACTCGAGCTGCACGTCGCGGTTGGCGAGCATGATGAACCCGCGCTCGGCGCCGGTGACGTCGATCGCCGAGTCGAGCACCAGCGCCAGCACCTCGTCGAGCACCCGGCCCGACCCGAGCGCGCGCAGGCCTTCGAGCAGCGCCGCCATCTGGCGCAGCTCGGTCGCCGCCGACACCGCGCTCTTCTCGACCGACGGCGCTTCGTCGTCCACCACGAAGGTGACCTCGGTGTCGCCGGACCGCCCCAGGCGGATGTGATCGCCGTGCACGAGCACGTGCTCGCTCGTGCGCTCGCCGTTGACGAAGGTCCCGAACCGCGAAGCGCGATCGCGAATCGTGCAGACGCCGCGCTCGACCGAGATCTCCGCGTGGACGCGCGAGATGTCGGCGCCGGGCAGCCGGAGATCGGTTTCGCTCCTGCGTCCAATCGTGAAGAGCGGTTTGTCGAGCGGGACAATCCGTCGGCCGAGCGTGTCGGTGACAACGAGACGGGACGTAGACGGCGCAGCCATGGAGTTGGGCGTCAGTATACTGGTAGTCACACGTCACAAGTCAGACGTCACAAGTCTGGTGACCTGTGACGTCTGACTGACGACCAACAATGCCGCGCTTCAAGTTGACCATCGAGTACGCCGGCACGCGGTACAGCGGCTGGCAGATTCAGAAGAACGCGCGGACCGTGCAGGGCGAGATCGATCGCGCGGTCCGGACGGCGACCGGGCGGACCGATTTCGAACTGTACGGATCGGGCCGCACCGACGCGGGCGTGCACGCGCTCGCACAGGTCGCGCACCTCGACGTCAGCACGAATCTCCCGGTCGACTCGCTGTGCCGGCGCCTGAACGACGAGCTTCCCGCCGACATCAACGTGCGCGCCGCGAAAATCGTTCCCCACCGCTTTCACGCGCGCCACGACGCGGTATCGCGGACCTACCTCTATCAGATCGCGAGGCGGCGCACCGCCTTCGCCAAGAACTATGTCTGGTGGGTGAAGGAACCGCTCGATCTCGCGCGGATGCGGGAAGCGGCCCGCGCATTCGTCGGCATGCGCGATTTCCAGTCTTTCGCTAAGAGCGATGCGCAGGACGTCCGACAGGACGGCCTGCAGAACGAGGTCGAGACGCGCGGGAACAAGTCGACCCTGGTGCTCGTCGACCGCCTCGACATCGGCGAAGAGGGTGATCTCGTGCTCGTCGGCATCGAGGGATCGCATTTTCTCTGGAAGATGGTGCGGCGCATCGTCGGGGTGCTCGTCGAGATCGGCCGCGGCGGCCTCGACCCGGCCGATGCGGCGCTGTTCCTGACCGAGTCGTCCGCGGCGCCGGCGCGCCTCACCGCGCCGCCGTCGGGCCTGTTTCTCGCGCGCGTCTCGTACACAGGCGATCCGCGCGACACCACGCTCCGCGCGGCGACGCCGGTACGCTGAGCGATGCCTTCCCTTGTGACTTTTCCGCTTTGAGTTCTCACTTTCGAAGAGGCGTCCAATCCGGCCCGAAGCGGACGCCGAGCGCGAGGCGCACGACCTCGGCGTAGCTGGCCGTGCCCGCCTCGACGCGGTTCGCTTTCAGATAGCGATCGTAGACGCGCCATCCCGCCGCCGATACGCGCGGGTTGACGTGCCGGCGCACGCGATCCGCGATCGCGCGGCGATCGGCCCGCGGCCCCGCCGCCAGCCGCCTCGCAATGTCCGCGCGATCGGCCGCGCGCACGCTGCCCAGGATTTCCCCGTACAGAAAGAGCCAGCCGCTGTACTGATCGCCGTCGCTGCCGCGCAGGCACGTCAGCCATCCCACGAAGTTCGCTTCGCCCTCGTCGGCGTACCCGGCGAGATGACTCCACTCGTGCGCGACAACAAAAGGCCGCTCGAACGGAAGGAGATCGCTGGAGACGAGCGTCTCGAGAAAATACGGGTCGGTCATCCCCCCGACCGCCGCACGCCGGAAATACAGATCAAACAGCGTGGACTTGGGCCGGCCCGGCACCGCGAGGCGGGCGCCGCCGAGATCGCGTTGCGCCCGCGCGAACGCGCCGGCCAGCTCGGTGCGTTCACCGTCGCCGTGCGCGCGGTCGTAGAGCGCGTTGGCGCGCTCGACCGCCGACACCGCGAGCGTGCGCGCGGCGTCCGGAGACACCTCGCCCGATTGGAACTGCAGTTTGTCCGCGAGGGGGACGCGCCGATAGTTGAGGCCCCACACGATCAGGAAGACGAGGTACAGCACCGCTGCGACAGCGACCGATCGTGCGACGATCGCGGCCGCGGCGCGCAGCCAGGCGCCGCGCGCCCGTGCGACGTCGCGCACCAGCGCCGCGATCCAGCCACCCACGACGACCGCGACCAGGACGTCGAGCAGCGCAAGCGGCACGAGGTTGGAAACGCTCGTCAGGACGCGCTGCCCGATCGGATACGCCCCCGTTGAATACAAGCGCTCCACCACCCCCGCGGGCGTCGGGACGAGCGCCGCGCCGGCGGCGAGCACGACGACGGCGGCATGCCACGCCTGGGTTCGCGTCATGATTGTCAGATTTCGCTCTCTGAATCCTGGCCGCTTGAGATCAGCGACGGGATGAGGTAAACTCTATTTTACCAGTAACTTACGGTGTTCTGGATGTCGTGCGGCCTCTCCCCAGGCTGGCCTCCGTTTCGCATGACTTCTCTTGTTGAGGCAATCTCGCCGTGGTAGCATTACCTTGAATACCTCAAAGGACTTTAGTGTCATATAGAGTTCGACCGTAACACGGCTCTTGTTCGAGAGGGATTCAGCCGATAAACGGAAGTACAAATGAGGCTCAACATGCAGCGCGTTCTGGTCGCCATCGTCGGAGCGCTCGTCGTGTCTGGTGTCGTCGGCGCGGCCGCTCAGCAGCCCACCACGAGGGGGGTGGCGCGGACGACGGCTACCACGAAAACATCGTCGAGTTCTGCGCCGCGCGTCCTGCCAGACACGCGGCTCAACGTGTTCACCACGATTCAGGGCAACGCGCTCACCTCGACCAACGGCGTGCTGGCGGACAGCACGGTGCGTTTGCGCGACGTGCGCTTCGGACGGATCGTCGACACGACGATCACCGACAAGTCCGGCCTCTTCACGTTCCGCAGCGTCGATCCCGGTAGCTACGTCGTCGAGCTGATGGGCAACGATGAAATGATTCTGGCCGCGAGCCAGATTCTGAACGTCGACGCGGGCGCCACCGTGTCGGCCATCGTGAAGCTGCCGTTCAGGATTCCGCCGTTCGGCGGCCTGTTGGGCCACACCGCGGCCTCGGCCATCGCGGTCTCGTCGGCGGCGGCGGCGTCGGGCGTCCTCGCGCGAGCGGTCACCGCGTGCAAGAGCGAGCCGTGCGGCGGCTAGAGCTGGAGCAGGACGCGTCTTCCGATGAACGAACGCAGCGGATCTCAGCCGACCAAGAACACCCCGAGCCGGGGTGCCGGGCCGGCTGCTGCGCCTACGGGTGAGCCTCGGCCCGGCGGCGCGGCGTTCACCATCGAGTCCGATGTCCATCTGCTCGACCGCCTCGCCGTCCTGTATCGGTATCGCGCCATCGCGACGACGGTCTTCATCCTGACCAGCCTCGGCGTCATGATCCAAGGCTACACGTCGATTCAAATCTACAAGGCGCAGGCGCGCCTGCAGATCGACGACGAGCGGTCCACGGCGGTGCCCGGCGTCAACAGCGCCGAGAACACGTACTACGAGGATCCGGAGCCGTATTACAACACGCAATACAAGATTCTTCAGGGACGCGATCTGAGCCGCAAGGCGGTGAAGAAACTGCACCTCGAGAACGTGCCGGAGTTCAACGGCACGGCCGCGCCGCCGACGACGCCGATGTCGGTCGTCCGCGATCTCGGGAAGCGCGTCTTCGGCATCGTCAGGCCGGGCGCGGCGCCACCGCCGGTCGAGACGCCCCGCATCGACGAAACGCCCGACGAATCGGCGCTGGTGTCGGCGTTCATCAGCCGCGTCGGGGTCGATCCGGTCCGCACGAGCCGGCTCGTGGACGTGACGTTCCAGGGCACGGATCCGAATTTTGCCGCGCTCGCCGTGAACACGCTCGTCGACGAGTACGTCCAGCAGAACGTCGACCTCAAGACGCAAGCCACCAAGAACATGATCGAGTGGCTGGACAAAGAGCTCCAGAACCAGCAGAAGAAGGTCCAGGACGGCGAACGGCAGCTGGCCGAATATCGCGATACGAAGAACGCGATGTCGCTCGACGACAAGAACAACATCGTCGCGCAGCGGCTCAATCACCTCAACGACCAGCTGATGCTCGCCAAGAACGACCGCATC
>JADGOC010000113.1 GCA_017883165.1 Acidobacteriota bacterium | reverse complement strand
GCGTTTGGCGACAGCGTCGTGAGCATGCCAGAACGCGACCGTTTCAGGAGAGTGCCGAATGCTTTGGATAGGAGCGGCGGTGACGTTGGTCGCGGGCATTGTCGCGCTGACGCTGGTCATCCTCGCCAAACGTCCCGCTGATGTTGACAAACTCGGCTCCGTCAGCGACCACTGGATTGCCGAGCATCGTGTCGATGCGCCGTGAGCCTGGCGAGAGAGTGACCTAAATCCCGGTCGTGCGCGTCCAGAAGAGCCCGTCACGAAGCCGTTTCTCTGCTGACCGACACTCCGCGTCTATGCCTTCGCGGCCGCCTTCCGCTTCCCCGCCCAGTACTTCTTCATCCGCAAGCTGACAGCTTTCCGAGCGGCAGCGGACATCCGCCGTTTCCGCCGTCCACTCGTCTTCGTCGCTGCGCCTGAACCTTCCGCCATGATGAACTTGAGCGGCAATTCGTCTTTGTCGAACGAGTCGCGGAGATGAGGAAACAGCCCAATGAGGTTCTTGGCTTCATTGACCAATTCTCGGAGTCTGACTTCAGCTCCGCGTTTGGCAAGTTCGAGGATGTCAGAAGGGTGTTTTGGCATAGGTCGATGAGGATATCAGAAGCCTGTGTGCTTGGCATTCTTCTGACGCTGCTGCGAGCGGGGTTGAAAGCGGTGTGACGACGACGAGCCGCCGACGCCTCGACCCACCGAGTTGTCGCGTCGACGTTCTGCGGAAGAGATGCGATGACGCTGTTGACCAAACCGGAAGCCGAACAACTGGTCAAACCTGTCGAAAGCGTCGCAGCCGGCAGCGTAGCCGACCGCCGACCACGTCGTCACCAACCAGTCCGTCGTCATCCCCGTCGTCGTCAGTCAGCAGCACCGCCTTTGCACGACGGACGTGTGCACGACACCCTAAAACCGGCAACACCGCACGTCAACCTCCCGTCGCCGTGCGTCCCTTGCCGAACGGTTTGACGACTTCGCCCACGAAAAGCATGTGAGTCCTTCCGAAATGCGTGCGCCGGAGAGTTTAGCGCGTCCGTGAGGCGGTCTGCGCCCGTCGCTATGCGCTCGCTGCCGCACGTCACGGCAGTGCGTCATCTTCGCTCGACCAGCGTGCCCAAAATCAGGAGGCTCAAGCCGACGATTCCGGCGAGTGTCCGCGTAATATGCCATTTGCACCAATCGTCCCTGAACGTCGTCCAGTCGGTCGGCATCGTTTGCATGCTCCACGTCATGACCTTCGCGTTGATTGGCTGATTCCCGAAGCGCGTGACGAGACCTGCGACAAGCAGGCAAACGACTGCGGCAATCAGCAGGGCGAATGCGAGACGGTCTTCGCGAGCGAGCACCGCCGAGGCGACCGTCAGCAGCGTTGCAATCGCCCCGAATATCGGCATTGTGATATTCAGGGCTCGGATTGCATGCTGCTGCTGTTCAAGATACGCGATAGGCGAGAGGTTGACGGGACTATAGCCGAGCCAAATGCCGAACATCGCTCCAACGACTAGCGAGACTGCGAGCAGATTGGCGAAACTAATCAATATCGTCGTCATGATTGTCTTCTCCGTCGGAAAAGTTCCCGTCTTCTGAAGCCCCAAACGGGGTGTCCCGGCAGTCACTCTAGCAGACCGGATCGGTGAACGGCAGGCCGCGTTGCCGCAAGTCGGGGGCAGAGAAATTCCGGGGCCGGGGCGCACGATGTTGCGGATCGGCGCGCACAAGGGGGGAGATTCTGGCGTCTTGGATGGCTCGACGATGGACCGCGCCGACAAATCGGCAAGCCTGCCGCTGATCCGTCAACCGGCGAGCACGCTTCGTTGGGTTTCTGTCGATGTCTCGGACTGTTTCGTAGGCCTGACACGCGCCTAACTCGATGGACGGGCAGGCAATATCTGGTCTCCAGGCTCGCCCTGTTACGGTTGCTGTACGCGGTCGCGATGGTCAGGATCGGCCGTTGCAGGCTCCTTTCGTAGAGGAGGTTGCCATGCTGTACACACTGGCGGTGATCTTGTTGCTCGCGTGGCTGCTTGGCGTCGTCGGCACCTATACGATCGGGGCGTTTGTGCACGTGCTGCTCGTGATCGCGCTGGTGCTGTTTGTCGTCGGGCTGCTGAGTGGACGCCGGACGGTTCTTTAGGAGACGACGAACACTCGATGCAGGTGGACGTCAGGAATCAGGAGGAAGGGCAGGTTGGCGATGAAGCGCGTTTTCATTCTCGCAATAGCGAGCGTATTAATCACGGCTGTCGTGCGCGTCGATCGAGTGGACGGCGCCGATCCCGGTCAAGTGCGGTGGGGCTCTGGACCGATGCCGCAAGCCGGCGTGTGCTTCTTCGACGACACGAACTTTCGCGGGCAGTACTTCTGTGTCAGGTCCGGCGAGGACCTGGCCCAGCTGCCGCGGGGCATGAACGACAAGATCTCGTCGTTTCGCGTCATCGGCAACGTCGAAGTGATGGTCTTCAAGGACGCGAGGTTCAAGGGCCCATCGGGGCGTTTCTTGACCGACGTCCGCGATCTCCGGAGGGACGGCTGGAACGACCGAATTTCATCGCTCCGCGTGACGAACGTATCGGTCGCGTGGGATAGGGATCGGTTTCCCGTGTGGGGTCGTCAAGCCATGCCCACGGAAGGCGCCTGCTTCTATCGGGACGTCGATTTCCGTGGCGACTATTTTTGCGTGCCGCGGGGCGCGAGCTACGCGATGATGCCCGCTGGATTCAATGATCAGATCTCCTCGATCCGCGTCATCAGGGCGGGCGGCGTGCTGATTTTCGTGGACCGCGACTTTGGCGGAGGCGTCGCGCGTGTCACCTCCGATGCCCCAGACCTCCGGCGTGGGGTTTGGAGCGACAGAATCTCATCGATTCGGGTCTACTGACAGTCCGAAGTCTGTTTTCCTATGGCAAGCCCGACGCGAAAAGGAGAAGACATGAAACCGAGCACGAAGGACCAAGTCGAAGGCAAGTTCCACGAAGTGAAAGGCACAATGAAAGAAAAAGCAGGGCAGGTCATCAAGAACCCTACCTTGACGAGCGACGGCCAAGCGGAAAAGGTTGCAGGCAAAGTCCAGAAGAAGGTCGGGCAGGTTGAAAAGGTGTTCGAGAAATAGTGGCGCACCTGGCGGCGCGACGACTGTCGCACCCTAGGGGCAAGACGATGGAGAACCCGCCGATGCACGTCGCGTGCGGTGCCGTCTTGCTGTTGCTGCTCACCGCGGGCTGCGCCCACGACAAGACGCCGGTTTCGGAGCCCCCGAACGTCGCGACGCAACCAGGCACACCGCAGCCTGTCGGCAAGCCAGCAGCGCCGGCGGCGCCGCAACACGCACCTGCCGCGGCACCTGCACCGAGCGCAAGAACCCCGTCGCCGCAGGCCGCAAGGAAGGCCGCCCCACCCGTTGCGAAGACGCCCGCCGTGGCCCTGGCGCTGGACTTGAACTCGCTGGAGGCACAGCTCAAAGAAACCAAGGCGATCGGCTTCTTCACCAAGATCACGCTCAAGAGCCAGGTCGACGATCTACTGGACCAGTTCCGCGAGTACTACCAGGGCAAGTCGAAGCTCACGATGACGGATCTACGCCGGTCTTACGATCTGTTGATGATGAAGGTGCTATCGCTGCTACAAGACGAGGACCAGAAGCTCGCGTCCGCTATCGTGTCCTCGCGCGAGGCGATCTGGGCCCTGCTCGCGGACCCGAAGAAGTTCGCGACCCTCCAAGGCTGAACGGGGGAGAACCATGAACAAACTCACTGTGGCATTGGCCCATTCGCTTGTCGTGGCGGCGTTCTTCGTCGTGCCGTCGTTTGCCGACGACGAGGCGCTCAAGAAGGACCTGACGGCGGTGATCGCGCTCCACGGATTGCCGTGCGGCCAGGTCGTCGCCGTCAAGGTGAAGGCCGAGAACGACTACGCCGCGTCGTGCAAGGACGGGAACAAGTATCGCGTCTACCTGAATGCTGCGGGGCGGGTGGTTGTTGAGAAGCAGAAGTAGGCGTCGGTGACTTCTGTGCGTCGCGGAGCATGCGCCCGCAGAAACGTCTGCCAGGACGTCGGCCGCTCCGGCACCGGCGGGATCCCCTGCGCCTTCAGGATTCTGGCGATCGTCGACCGGCCCACCCGATGCCCCACATTCTTCAGCGCGCCGCGAAGCGGCGTAGCGGGGCAGGCCCGGACGGCCTGCCCCACGCGGTCGGCTACTTCGAATCGCCTTTCGGCTTGTCTTTCTGGTCCTTCTGGTCGTCCGGCTTCTGCGGCTCGGCCTTGATCGGCGCCAGCCTCTGGCGCTGCAGCAGCTGGTTCACCTTTGGCAGCTCCTGCTTGATCGTCGTGTCGAGCTTCTTCATCTGGTCGTCGACTTGGCCCGCCAGCGTCTTGTAGACGTCGTAGCTCTGGTCGGTCGGCTTCGTGTCCGCCGACTCCACGATCCCCTGCAGCGACTCGACCTTGTTGTTCAGCATGATCGGGAAGTTCAGCGGGTCCTCCATGCTCTGGTTCTTCACCTGGTAGACCGACGTCTCGACGGCCGTCAGGTTCTTCTCCAGATCCTCGAGCGCCATGGCGGTCGGCCCGGTCTTGCTGTCCAGTTTGCTGGCGCGATCCTGAATCTGCGGCTTGATGCCGCGCACCATCAGGACCGCTTCGTTCGCCTGGCTCGCCTTGTTGCGGATCTGCATCGCCAGCTCGAACTGCTTCTGCAGATCGGCATCGGTGACGTTGGCCAGCACGTGCGGCTCGCGCTTGACGGCGAACGCCTGCGTCTGGGTCTGGCCGTCAGCCGTGACGCGCACCTGGTAGGTTCCCGGAGGCGCGACTGGCCCGCGCGTGGTGGCGTCCCACATGACCATCCCGGCAAATTCGGTCGCCCGATCGTAACGCAGATCCCACTTCAGCCGCTGCAGCCCCGCCAGCGTGGACGGCTTCGGGTCCTTCGGGTTGAAGAAGTCCTCGATGCTCGGCGGCGCCTTCGGCTTCTCGGAGTCGGCCTTCGTGCCGCTGAGCGTGCGGATCACCTTGCCTGAGCCGTCCAGGAATTCGATCGTCACTTTCTCGGCCGGCTGCTTCAGGACGTAGTCGATTGCCAGCGTCTGGTCGAGACCGCGCAGCGCGTCCACCGGCTTGAAGAGCTGCAGCTCGGTCGTCGGCGCGCCCCACTGCCGGAGCGGCGAGATGTCGTCCATGATGTAAAATGCGCGGCCGTGCGCGGCGATCACGAGGTCGCGCGCCGCCACCTTGATATCGTGCACCGGCACGTCGGGCAGGTTCTGCCGGAGCGACTGCCAGTTCGCCCCGTCGTCGAACGAGACGTAGAGGCCGTGCTCGGTGCCGAGGTAGAGCAGCCTGGCGCGCGTCGGGTCCTCGCGGACGGCCCGCGCGAAGTCGCGCGGCGCGATGCCGTTGACGATCTTCGTCCACGTCTCGCCGTAGTCGTCGGTGCGGTAGACGTAGGGCGCGAAGTCGTCGTGCTGATAGCGGTTCGCGGCGACGTACGCGGTGCCCGGCCGGAACGGTGACGCTTCGACGAGGCTGATGCGCGCGAAGTCCGGCAGGTCTTTCGGCGTGACGTTCTTCCACGTCTGCCCGGCGTCGCGCGTGATCTGCACGTAGCCGTCGTCGGATCCCGTCCAGACGAGGTTGCCGTCCTTCGGCGACGGCGCGATCGTGAAGAGCGTGGCGTAGGTCTCGACGCCGGTCTCGTCCTTCGTGATCGGCCCGCCGGAATCCTCGAGCGTCTTCGGATCGTGGCGTGTGAGGTCCGGGCTGATCTTCGTCCAGGTCTGTCCGACGTTGGTCGTCTTCCAGAGGTGCTGCGAGCCGACGTAGAGGACGGTCGAATCGGTCGGCGAGAAGACGATCGGGAACGTCCACTGGAAGCGCTCCGTCCGGTCCTTCGACGCGTACCCCATCGGGTTCTCGGGGTACGGGTTGATCCGCTGGAGCTGCCCGGTCTTCCGGTCGAACCGCGTCATGTCGCCGCTGTAGCTGCCGGCGTAGAAGATGTCGGGGTTCTTCGGGTCGTCGGCGACGTAGCCGCTCTCGCCGCCGCCCACCGAATAGAAGACCGTGTCCACTCCGCCGGCGATCGCCGCGAAGCCGCTGGCCGCCGCGCTCGACACGCACGCGGTCGTGTTGTCCTGCTGCGCGCCGCAGACATGGTACGGCACGTCGCCGGTGAGCTCGACGTGGTAGAACTGCGCGGTCGGCTGCGTCAGCGGCGTCCAGGTCTGTCCGCCGTCGGTGGTGACCGTGGCCGCGCCGTCGTTCCCGACGATGAAGCGCTTCGGGTTGGTCGGGTCGATCCACATGTCGTGGTTGTCGCCGTGCGGCACCATGAGCATCTTCCAGTTCTTGCCGGCGTCGGTCGTCTTCATGAACATCACGTTCGGCGCGTAGACGGTGTCCTTGTCCTTCGGGTCTGCGTAGAGGCGCGTGTAGTAGAAGGCGCGCTGACGCACGTCGCGGTTCTCGCTCACCCGCTTCCACGTCGCGCCCGCATCGTCGGAGAGGAAGGTCCCGCCGTCGCCCGTTTCGACCTGGGCGTAGACGCGCTTGCTGTCCACGGGCGACACGGTCACGCCGATCTTGCCGAGCACGCCTTTCGGCATCCCCGGGTTGCGCGACAGCTCGGTCCAGTGGTCGCCGCCGTCCGTGCTCTTGAACAGCCCGCTGCCCGGGCCCCCGCTCGACATCATGTTGGAGACGCGGTACGCTTCCCAGAGCGACGCGTAGAGCACCTGCGGGTTGTTCGGGTCGAAGTTCACCTCGATGCCGCCCGTCTTGTCGTCGCGGGAGAGCACCTTCTCCCACGTCTTGCCGCCGTCCTTCGTGCGGTAGATGCCGCGTTCCGTGTTCGGTCCGGCCGGGTGCCCGAAGACCGCCACGAACACGATGTCGGGGTTGGTCTGGTGGATGCGGATCTTGGCGATCGTCTGGCTGTCGGTGAACCCGACGTGCGTCCACGTCTTGCCCGCGTCAGTCGACTTGTAGACGCCGTCGCCCTGCGCGATGTTGCCGCGCAGCTCGCTTTCGCCCATCCCGATGTAGACGACGTCGGGGTTGGACGGCGCGACGGCGACCGCGCCGACCGAGGCGCTCGTGAGCTGGCCGTCGGTCACGACACTCCACGTCACGCCGCCGTTGGTGGTCTTCCAGAGACCGCCGCCGGTCGCGCCGAAGTAGTACTCGCCCGGCCGCGCGGCGCTGCCCGCCACGGCGATCGAGCGGCCGCCGCGGTTCGGGCCGATACTCCGCCATTCGAGGGCGCCGAAGGGCAGCGGCTTCTTCGGGGACGGCGACTGCGCCCGGAGGGCGGCGTGGTCGAGCGCGAGCGCGCCGACGATGAGAAGAATGCAGAACGTCCAGACCGAGCGGGACAGGCGTGACATAAGTTGTGTCTCCAGTGGGAGTGGAACCCAAACACTGATTCTACGACCAACGGCCGCCGTTGGGGTTAGAGATCAAGTCTCATCATGGCTGCGCCGCTGCGTACGATGGGCGCTATCGAGATCTATCATGGGATGAACGAAGGAGGTTCAGCGATGCTTCGCACGATGTTGGTCGGTTGTTTCTGTTTCGCCCTTGCAGCGTCAGACGTGATCGCACAAGTCCCGGTCCCTCGGACGCCTGTGGATGCGAAAGTTTCCGTTACGATTGCATTGGAGATTGGGAGTGAATCGTACAAATACGCCGGCCCAGGAACGTGCCGCCACGCCCTGCAGGCCTCAATTTACGACATGCCCGCCGAGCAATGGACGATGGAGGGAAATGATGGTCTGAGAAACGTGACGCTGACGCTGTGGCAGCCGAAACAGGGCGCTGGCAAGATGGTGTCGTTTGCGGTCAACGCCGGCGGCAAGACGCACGTTGTGAACACGGTCAAGGTCGGTGGTCGCGGTAACGTGCAGGGCTCTGGCACCGCGGCGCTCGCTCCGGCGGGAAACGGCGGCACGTTCACAATCGATGCTACCGCAGCCGACGGCGCCAAGATAAGCGGCACGATCAAGTGCGACGCGTTTCTGGCACCGGCGCCTGTCGCGGGAGACTGACACAACCTTCTCTCAGTTCGTCTTCGGCCGAGCGCAGGTGCCTTAATGGTAGTCCTCGCAGCAGACCTCATACGCGTGTCCTTGACTCAAAATGAAAGGTGATCCGCATGGACCTCAAGACGAAAGCGGTGGGAACGGGCCTGGTCGCGCTGCTGTCGTCCCACCCAGATAGCCGGCGATCTGGGTGCCGCCTGCGTCGTATTCCACCCGTCCGGTTTTGAGACGGCTATCGCCATCGGCGATGGTCTGGGCAAACGCGTAGTTGTTCTCGAGCACAGGCAGTAGCGCCAGTGCCGCCATCGTGCTCCCGGCGACGACGGCCAGGCGGTCAAGGAAGTGCCTGCGGCTCATGCCCCCGTGGGTGAATTCGTCGTAGAGATCGATAATCTTCTGGTCCATTGTCATCAGCCTTCCTGGAAATCGAGCGCCTTATCGACTAGCCGCGCGTGGCAATCGGCACCAGCGGGCGCGTGCCGAGACGCACTGCGCCCTTCTCGGTCACCAGGATGGATTCACCAAGTTGCACCTGGCGATTCCGCTCGCCCACATCCTTGATCGCCGTGCGCTGCAACGCCAGGGAAGGCTTGAAATCGAACACGTGCCCCGGCTGGATGATCATCTCATTGTCCTTGCCTCCGCGAGGCCGCGCCTGGCCCATCCCTCCGGAGTGTACGGCCACTCCTCCGCCGCCCTCTGCGCCGCCCTCCTCGACCAGGGCCTTGCGAAGGTACTTCTCGAACTCGTCGTAGGTCGTCTTTCCCGGCTGGATGAAGGCCAGCGACTTCTGGTGAGCCTTGAGCAGCGCGTCGAAGGTCGCACGGTAGTAGCTGTACCCTGGTGTCGAAGCGCCGCCGATAAAGAAGGTGTGGTTGATCTGACAGCCGTAGCCCTGGAAGCCGCTGGAGATTTCCTGGGAGCAGAACTGGCCGACGTGCATCGGATCGCTGTTGGCCTCGCCGAGCGATGCATTTCCGCCTTCGTCGAGACCGATGGAGAGGCGGATGATATCGTCGCCGTTCGCGGCGACCATCGTGGTGAATCCCGCCCACCAGAGGTCGGCCTGTCGCTTCGCCCCGCTGCGACTGGCAACCACCATGGCCGCGAGGCCCTGCTCGTTCGCCTTCACCGCGCGGCGAATAGCGTCCTGTTCTTCCCGGCTCTTCACCAGCATCACTTCATCGATCGGGCCGGCATCCTGCCCCCATTTCTCGATAGGCAGGAACACCGCTCCGGGCAGTGCGGCTTTCAGCGTCTCGAGCAGCGTGACCGATACGACACCATCGGGGTCGAAGCGAGTGCCTTTGAGCTTGGCCACGCCAATGCGGACACCAGGGCCTGTGTATCCCTCGGCCACGAGGAGTTTGGCCAGCGCGTCGCCACCGGTCTCTGGCAGCAGCTTCATTTTGCCGTCGGCCAGCCAGTTGCCGTCCTTCAGCCTGGCGGTCCATTCCTGGACATGCCTGGCCGCGCTCGCCTGAACAAGAACCGGCTTGGCCGGATCGCGGGCGAAGAGCACCTGCGGGCTGCCCCCCGAGTAGCGAACCAGTTCAACCTGAGTTAGGTACCGTGCGTTCGATCCCACCTCGTCGCTGACCACGGTGATAATCGCGTCGAGATTCCATTGCGGCTTGGCCATGTTGGCGCGAATCGCCGCCCAGCGTCGATCGCGCTCCGCCACCGAAAACATGGGCAGCGACACTGCGAACGCGGGCAGCGGCGTCTGGCCTTGTGCGCCCGCATTGCTGCCGACCAGCGTGTGCGCCAGCGGCAAGGCCGCGCCTGCCGCGGCGGTTCGTTGCAGCATCTGCCTGCGCGATAACCCCGTGGCTCGGCCAGAGGCTTGAGGCTCGATTCGGCTCATATAGAATCTCCCGTCCTGCTCGTGTGGCTCGCCCGGTGCCCGAACGGCGGGCCACAAGTGCTCAGCATTAAATGAGGTCGGTCAGATCCAGTTACCGCCATAGTTAAGATACGTGTGTAGTTTCATTGAGCCACTCTTGCCTTCGGGATGTGGTTTTCAATATAGGTCGACATCGACATTCTCAGCTCTATATCAAAGGTGGCGAACCGGCATCAACAAAAGCCCGCCGAGTGGGCGGGCTCTTGTGAATCGAGACGGATGGAGACGCTAGCGTTTCTTCTTCGGCTTCTTCTGCTCTTTCTTCATCGATTTGCCCTTCGACATTCGCTTCCTCCTTCTACTGGCTCCGCGTCAGTCTTCTGGATATATCGGGCTATTCAGATTTGGCCTTCAACTTGGCGTCGTTCTCGTTGATGAACGCCCGAATGTCATCGGCCATGGCGAGCAGCTTCGTCCATTGCTCCTTGTAAAGCGTCACCGGAAACCGACCGAGGCCATACACCGACACGCCGCCCTTCTCACTAGGTCGGGCGGTAGTCGCGCGACCTCCGGTCTGCACCATTCGATCGCGCGCGAAGTCAAGCCGGTCGAGGCCGATGCGCCCGTTGCTGATCACGAGCAGCGGATCCTGCACGGTGACGATGTCCTGCAGCGGGTTCCGCTCCACGGCGATCAGGTCCGCCTCGTAGCCCGGCTCGAGGACACCGATCGACTTGTCCAGCCGCAGCATCTCGGCGTTGACGATCGTGGCCGACTGGATCGCCTCGAGCGGCGTGAAGCCCATCTCGACGAAGTGCCCGACCTCCTGACTGATGCGCGTCAGGCTCTTCGGTCCGTAGCTGGTGTCGCCGCCGGTCACGATCTTCAGCCCCAGCTTGTGCGCCCGCTCGACCGTGCTCCGCAGGCGCGGCAGCATCTGCTGGCCCCGGATCATCAGCGCGGGATCGTCGTAGTCGCCGCCAGGCTCGGCGAGGTCGATGACCGTCGTGTATGTCGGATCGAAGTACGTCCCTCTCTCCTTCATCAGCTGCAGCGTCGCGTCCGACAGGTACGTGCCGTGCTCGATGCTGCGCACGCCGGCCCTGACCGCCGCCATCGCGCCCTCGTCGCCGTGCGCGTGCGCCTCGACCGGCACGTTCTTCGTGGCCGCCTCCTGCACGATCGCGCGGATCTCCTCCTCGGTGTAGACCTGCTTGCGCGGGTCGGTGTCGGCGGTGCCGGCGCGCTCGGTCGCAAGAATCTTGATCCAGTCGACGCCGTGCGCCAGGTTCATCTGCACGGCGCGCCGCATCTTCTCGATCGTGGTCACGCCCGACATGAGGTCCGCATACTCCGGGTTGTTGAGGAACGCCTCGGGCGCGAGCTGCGGCCGGACGTGGTAGCCGGCCGTCACGACGTCGGGGCCGACCACCGCGCCGTTCTTCACGAGCTCGTGGAAGCCGACGTCGGCGTAGTTCGACACGCCGGCGCTGCGCACGGTCGTCACGCCCGATTCGAGCGCGCGGCGGAGCGCGGCAAAGTTGTCGGCGTGCGTGTGCGCGTCGATGAGCCCCGGCAGCACGTATTTACCGCGCAGATCGAGGACGCGCACGCCCGAGGGCGCGGGCGCGGAGGCGATCGACTCGATGCGGCCGTTCCGCAGGACGAGGGTCGCGTCGGGCGTGATCCGGCCGTCGCGCACGTTGACGACGTTGGCGTGGACGAGCGCCAGCGGCTCGTTTGGCGGCGCGCCGCGCTGCGCGGAGATTGACACGACCGCGGCCGCGACCGCCAGAACGATGGGCATCTTTTTCATGGGCGCCCATTGTAGCCCCGATCGGTCCGAACTAACTTTCTAGCCTCTTCCACGCCTTCCGCGACTCGCGTTCTCGGTCGAGGGCGGCACGATGTTCTTCGAGCGCAGGTACACGTAGGCGGTGCCGGCCATTTCGTTGCCGTGCACGATGACGCCATAGAGCCCGGCCGCGCGCGTCACTTCGTTCATCCCCTGCTTGATCATCTCCGTCGCGTTCGCGTCGGTGACCTGGTCGAACAGGTCGTCGCACAGCGCGAAGGAGTCCGCCAGCGCCTTGGTCACTTCAGCTTTCGTCTTCAGTTCCTGCTCGAGTTGCTTGCCCTGCATCGGATTGGGCACGCCCTTCATGCCCGAGCACTGCGCGAACTGCGACTGCGCGATGTGGGCAATGACGGCCGCGTACGTGCGAGCCTCCGGCGTCGAGCCGGGCTTGAAGGTGTAGTCGGCCTCGGGCATCTTCTCGGCGGCCTGTGTGAAATTCGTCTTGAACGTGGCGTACCCGCGTTGCAGGCTGGTGGCAAGGCCAATCTTCTGCCCCTGCATCTGCACTCCCTGCGCGAAGGCAAATCCGACGACGAACAAGAGAGCGACAGCCGACCCCGCAAACGTAAAGTGCTTCATCTGAGACTCCTTTAAGTGAAAGCCGTTTCTTTTGGCAACCTGCCACTGTGAGTCTACGCCTACCGCTCGGTGGTCGTGGGCTAATGCGCGTTCGCTGATCGCACGAACACGCCATTACTGGTGCAGGACAGAA
>JADGOC010000112.1 GCA_017883165.1 Acidobacteriota bacterium | reverse complement strand
TCGCGACGTGCTCACCGCGCTGCGACTCTGGAAACCGGCTGCAGACCAGCGCACCGCGAACCGAAACTAAGGGTGACCGGCTGATGGCCCTCAGGATTCGGCACCTCGCCACACGCTTCGCGCTGCTGCTGGCGGCCGCCGCGGTCGTGCCGCTCATCGCCTACGGCGCAATCTCCATCCTCTCGCTGCAGCGCGGCACGCGCGACTCGGTCACCACCGGCAACATCAACGTCGCCACGCGCGCCGCCACGGAAATCAGCCGCTACGTCTCGAGCAATGCCGACCTCCTGGAGGCGCTTGCCGCCGATCTTCAGGACACCGGCCTCGACCGCACGCAGCAGGATCGCATTCTCAAGAACTACGTCCTGCAGTTCCGCGAATTCCACGAAATCACGCTGCTCGATGAACGCCAGCAGCCGCTCGTCTCGAGCCGGGTCGGCCGCCCGCGCGCGCAGGTGCCGGCGCAGCCCTCAACCAGCTTCGACGGCGTGACGATGTCGCCCATCCGCATGGACGAAGACGGGCTGCCGACGACGACGTTCGCGATTCATCTGACGCGCCTCAACCAGCCAGCCGGCTGGCTCGTCGGCGAGTTCAGCCTCGAGCAGATGTGGCGGATGGTCGACCAGATCCGCATCGGGCAACACGGGTACGCGATGGTCGTCGCGCCGAACGGCGCGCTCGTCGCCCACGGCGATCCCGACAAGAAGTCGCTTGTAGCCGAGTCGCGCAACATGCTCGGCAACGAGCTCGTCAAGGAAGTACGGGCGCAGCGCGGCGGCGCGCCGGTGTCGAGAGAGTACGTCGACGAGGACGGACGCCGCGAGCTCGGCGTCGCCGCCCGCGTCGATCCGCTCGGCTGGACGGTCATCGTCGAGCAGCCGCTGAGCGAAGCGTACGCGAACGCCGCCCAGCTTCAGCGGCAGCTCGTCGTGGCCATCTCGGTCGCGCTCCTCGTCATGATCGGCGTCGGCTATCTCTTTGGACGCTCGTTCATCTCGCCAATCCTGACGCTCAAACGCGCGACCCGCGAGGTCGCCGGCGGCGCGCTCGACACGCGCGTGGACATCGGCACGGGCGACGAGTTCGCCGACCTCGGCGAGTCGTTCAATACGATGGCGAACCGGCTCACCGAGCTGCAGGAGAACGTGAAGCGCCAGGAGCGCCAGGCGATGTTCGGCCGCGTGGCGGCGGGCCTCGTGCACGACCTGCTCCATCCCATCCAGAACGTCGGCAACAACACCAGCCTGCTGCTGCGCGACGATGTAGATGCCGAGTCGCGTCGGGAGTGCGGACGCATCATCAACCGCGAGATGACGACGATCAAGCGCTTCCTCGACGACCTGCACAACATCGTCAAGCCGCGGCCGATCGAGCGCTTCGCGATGGACGTCAACGCCGCGGTGGCCGAGGTCATGGAATCGATGCGGATCGAAGGCGACCGCAACGGCATCGCCGTCGAGGCGCACTGCGCGGAAGGCTCGGCCATGATCGACGGCGATCGGTTCGCGCTCGGGCGCGTGTTCCGCAACCTCATCACCAACGCGATTCAGGCGACCGAGCCGAACGGCCGCGTGGTGATTGCGACCGCGCGCACCGGCGATCACGTCGAGATCACCGTCACCGACACCGGCTCGGGGATCGCGCCCGAACGGCTGCAGACGATTTTCGACGAGTTCGTCACGACCAAACGGCGCGGGCTCGGGCTGGGCCTGGCCGTCACCAAGGGCATCGTCGAACAGCTCGGCGGGACGATCACTGTCGAGAGCGCTGTCGGCCGCGGCACGTCGTTCACGGTGCGGTTTCCGGCGCGCAACGATCGATCGGCGCAGGCGGCGGCCAGTTGAGAAGACAGATAGGAGAGATGGACATGCTTCGGACACTCGTGAAGACGGCCGCGCTCGCGGTTGAGGATCAGACCTACCCGGTGCGCTATTTCGAGCTGCGGACGCTGCGCGGCGCGCGCCGCTACAGCGCCGAGATTCTCCTCGGCCCGGGCGATCGGATCATTCTGGACGACGATTCGGTGATCAACCTGGAAGCGAAGACGATGCGGCTGGTGCCGGCGACGCTCTACAGCCGTGTCCTCGCGGGTCGTGCGACGGCGGCGTAGTCGTCGCACGTCGCACGCCCCAAGTCGCCAGTCGTGAAGACCGGCGGCTTGGAACGAGCGACTCGCGATGATTCGACGTCAAGTAGGTGGGGGGCCTACCGGCAGGTTCAGAGACCTGCGCTACTTCTTCGGTAACACGGCGTCTTTGAGCTGCTTGGCGATACGCGCCTTGACGACGGTTTTGGCGGGAATTTTGATCGCCTCGCCGGTCGCCGGGTTCCGTCCCATGCGCGCCTTCCGCTTCTGCACCACCAGCTTCACCATCCCGGGCAGCACGAACTCGCCCGAGCGCTTCAGCTCTTTTTCCGCCAGCGCCGTCAGCTCGTCGAAGAACTCGCGGGCCTGCGTCCGCTTGACTTCGAACCGCTCGGCGAAATGCGAAAAGAGCTCGGATTTGCCCATGCGTCGGGCGTCATTCATCGTCATTCCCCCTCACTTGACGCGCTTGATCACACGGCCGGTCGCTGCGCGCGCAGCAATGATCGCCGTTTTCTTGAGAAAATCGCCGTATCCTAGCCCGCGCCTCTCGCCAGTGTCAAACGTCGCGCCGCGCGAAACCACGCCTTTTCTGTAGAATTTCAGGTATGTCAAGCTTGACGCTCGAAACGTTTCCGAACCCGCGCCCGGAGCGCGACTACGAGATCGCGATCGCCTGTCCTGAGTTCACCTCGGTGTGCCCCAAGACCGGCCTGCCCGATTTTGGCGAGATCCGCATCACCTACACGCCCGACGCGCGCTGCATCGAGCTGAAGGCGCTGAAGTACTACCTGATCGAATTCCGCAACCGCGGCATTTTTTACGAGAACGTCACGAACCAGATTCTCGACGACCTCGTCGCCGCCTGCCACCCCCGCCGCATGACCGTCGTCGGCGACTTTTCGGTCCGCGGCGGAATCAAGACCGTCGTGACGGCGAGCTATCCGTGCCCGAGCCCATCCGGATCCCCATCGAGCGCGAGCTAGATTTACATCCGTTTGCGCCTCGCGACATCGCGTCGGTGGTCGCGGAGTATGTGGATGCGGCCGCCGCGGCGGGCTTCGAAGAAGTGCGGCTCGTGCATGGCCGCGGGCGCGGCGTGCAGCGCGGCATCGTACAGGCCGCGCTCGAACGGCATCCACGCGTGGCCGAATTCTGGGATGATCCGGCGGCGCATCTCGGCGCGACGATCGCGCGGCTCAGGGCGGACTCAGATCTGTAAGCCGCCGGACACTTTGGTGCATCGGCGCGGCCGCGCGTACGCGATATCGCGCGCAGGTGCTGACGAAGCGGTGGGCACGAGAGTTGCGATGTGGCAGAGCTGTGAACAACCAGGTCGAACCATCAACCGACGAAGAGCCAACGACCCGCCCCGTTCGCGATGAATGGGGAATCTACGATCCCGGACAAGCTGGTCTCGCGGCGGTCGCGCGCAGGCTGCTCGAAGCCGCCGGCCCCTCTGTCCCCGACGATCGCGGCGCCGACGCCAAATAAACCACATCGCCGACGGCCAGATCGCCAGCCCGCAGCCTCCCGGCCGCGAGCTCGACGACGGCGTGTGCGCGCAGCGCCGAGGCGGCGCGCCACGGCCGCAGATCGCGGACAATCCGAAGGACTCCGCCGCCGCGATCGACGAAGACCACGTCGATCGCGAACCGCATGAACGCCGTGTGAATCGCGCAGCACGGCGTCAGGACGAGCGCGGCCTCGGGATCGAGCCCGTCTCGGCCAAGCAGTCCGCGTCGCCGCGACGTCCGGGTCGCCGCCAGCTCCACGTTGGTCGCGATCGCCGTTCCCGTCCGGCGATTCACTAGTGCGGTCATCTTCACCTAGAACACTCCGGGCACGACATGCCATGCGACGCGGCGGCAGTACGTCTGATAGACGCGATCGCGGGCCAGCACGCGCTCCTCGTAGAGCGCGCGGATCATGAGCGCCGCGTCCGTCAGCACCACAAGCGCGACGTTCCACCCCGTCGGATACGCGCACGCAAAGCCGACGTGCGTCAGCACGTAGCCCGCGTAGATGGGATGGCGCACGATGCCGTACGGACCGGCGATGACGACGCCCCGGTTTGCGGGAACGATGCCGAAGCTTCGGCCGAGCGTGATTTTGCCGGCGATCACGACGATCAGGCCGACCGCCGAAATCACGACGGTCGCGACATCGGGCAGCAGCCCCGGACCTTGCGCGGTCCTCAACAGCACCGGACCGACGAGCGACGCGGCGGTCACGACGGCCGCGCCCGGCGATCGATCAACAATAGACGCGCGGCGGCGCAAGATGGTCAGCACGACGACGAGCGACTCGCTGACGAGCAGGAGCAGCCCGGTCATCCGCTGCGTCTGGATGAAGTCGGTCAGCAGGTTGATCGACAACAGCGCAAAGAGCCCGCCGACGGCCGCCCTGGCGAATAAGTCGGCACCGAGCGGCCGCCGCAGCATCGATCGAGTCGGCATCGTCATCAGTGGACCTCCAACCGCCGGCGGGCGGATTTGCGCGGCGGCACGAGCGTCGGCTGCACGCGCGGTTCGTCGACGAAGTACGCGGTGCAGGCGGCATCGAGGAGCTGGCGCGTAATCACCGGCTCGCGCCCCTGGTAGCGGCAGAGCGCGGTGACCTGGTCGATGAGATCGCGGGGATGACACGCGCGCATCGGCCGATTGGACGGGCCGTAGTGCCGCCGCTGGAGGTAGGCGACCATCACCTGGTGAAACTTCAGATTGCGGCGCCGGCAATTCAGCTCGAAGATGCGCGTGAACTGCTCGACCGACGGATCCTCGATCGCGATCTTGTACGGGATGCGGCGCATGAACGCTTCGTCGGCGAGCGCGGCGGGATCGAGGTTGGTCGCAAACACAATGAGCACGTCGAACGGCAGCTGGATTTTCTTCCCGGTGTGAAGCGTCAGGTAATCGACGCGGCTCTCGAGCGGCACGATCCAGCGATTGAGCAGTTCCTGCGGCGTGATCCGCTGCCGGCCGAAATCGTCGACGAGAAAGACGCCGCCGTTCGCCTTGAGCTGAATCGGCGCCTCGTGAAACTTGGCGATCGGGTTGAAGTTCAGATCGAGCATATCGAGCGTCAACTCGCCGCCGGCCACGACGACCGGCCGGCGGATGCGCACCCACCGGCGATCGCGCGGCACGGCCTTGACGATTGAAAGCCCGGCGCCGACTCCAGGGCTACCGCCACCCGCGTCCTCTTCCGGACCATCGAGCGAGTGGTGATTGATCGGGTCGTACAGCGTGATCGTCTGTCCGTCCACGTCGAGCGCGTGCGGCACGTACATGTCGCCGTTGAGCGCGCGCCCCATCCCGTCCGCGATGACGGATTTGCCGTTGCCCGGAGGGCCGTACAGAAACACCGCCCGGCTGGCGTTGACTGCCGGGCCCAACTGTTCGAGCACTTCGTCGGTGACGATGAGGTGCGAAAAGCCGTCGCGCAGCCGGTCGCGATCGATGTAGCCGCGCGCCGCCTGCAGCGCGTGCATCGTCTCGACGTATGCCGCCAGCGGCACGGGCGCGGGCCCGACGTACTGGCACGCTTGGAGATACCGCTGCGCGCGATCGCGTCCAAGGTCGGTCAGCGCGTAGCGGTAACCGGCCGTGCCCGAACCGGATGCGCCTCTCACTTCGACCAGCTGTTCGGCGCGGATGTGTTCGACGATCGCTTCGAGGATGGCGTACGGCAGCCGCAGCCGGTCGGCGAGCGAGGTGCCCGTGGCTTCGCCGGTGTACAGCGTCTTCACGAAGAGCTGGACGATCTGATCGACGCTCAGCCCGGTTTCCGCAATCGTCGCCGGCGCGCGGGGCGCGGGCGCGGTCCTCGGCGTGTCGACAACGACGTCAGCGGTTGCAGTCTGGGCCATGGAATTCCTACTTCGTCATCGGCCCGAGCACCTGGATGAACTTGATCGCGGCCGGGCCGATCGTCACGACCCAGATCGCCGGGAAGATGCAGAACACGAGCGGGAACACCATCTTGACGCCGGTCTTCGCCGCCGCTTCCTCGGCGCGCTGGCGCCGCTTGGTGCGCACCGTGTCGGAGTGGACGCGCAGCGACTGCGCGACGCTCGTGCCGAACTTGTCGGTCTGCACCAGCATCGAGACGAGCGACCGCACATCCTCGACGCCGGTGCGGTCGGCGAGATTGTGCAGCGCGTCGACGCGGTTCTTGCCGGCGCGCAGCTCGAGGTTGATGAGCCGCATCTCGTCGCACAAATCGGGGTGCGCGAAGCCCAGCTCCTCGGCGACGCGCTGAATCGCCTGGTCGAGCCCAAGGCCCGCCTCGACGCTGACGACCAGCAGATCGAGCGCGTCGGGCAGCCCGAGGCGGATGCGACGCTGGCGCTTCTTGGCGAGACGGCCGACGACCATCCCCGACAGCAAGTACGCGAAGGCGGACGCGCCGAGCGCCATCGGCACGTTCGGGGAGATGATGACCGGCGTCGCCAGCAGCGCAAACGCCAGCAGCGCGAGCCCGAGGCGGAGGCCGATGAAGACCGCGAGCGCCTCGTTGCTGCGGAAGCCGGCGGTCACCAGTTTCTGCTGCAGCTTCCCCATCTCCGACGGCGACTTCGGCGCAAAGCTCCCGATCTTCTTCAACGTATCGACGGTCAGGCGGTCGTAGCCGGTATCTTCGAGCAGCCCCTTGACGTGCGTGCCGGTCACTTCGCCGAGCCGCTGCTCGATCGTGGCGCCGGATCCGGACCGCACCACCATCGCGACGGCGGCGACGACGAGCGACCCGAAGACGAAGGCGAGCAGCGGCAGCAATACGATTCCCTGGGTCACGCTACACCTCGATCTTGATCACTTTGCGAATCCACAAGAAACCAATCGTCTGCATGACGATCGCGCCCATGAGCATCATCTGGCCGATGCGCTCCTTGAACAGCGTCTCCATGTGCGACGGGCTGATGTACGACAGCACGACGGCCAGCGCGGCGGGCAGCGCGAGCAGCACGTAGCCGGTGAAGCGCCCGTGCGCGGTGTGCACGCGAACCTGACGGCGAATCTTGAACCGCTCGCGGACCACGTGTGCGAGGTTGTCCAGGATCTCCGACAGGTTGCCGCCAGTGTCGCGCTGGATGAGCACCGCCGTCACGAAGAAGCGGACATCCAAGATCGGCACGCGCTCGGAAAGCTGATTCAACGCGTCGCGCAACGGCAGGCCGAAGTTCTGCTCGTCGAAGGTCTTCTTGAATTCCGGTCCGACCGGCTGCGCCACCTCGTCGGCAATCATGCCCATCGCCGTCTGAAAGGCATGGCCGGCGCGAATCGCCCGCGACAACAGATCGAGCGCTTCCGGAAACTGCTCCTCGAAGCGCTTCAAGCGGACGGTCCGACGATGCACCAGCCATCCGATCGGCATCGCCGCGCCGAGGGCGGCCGCGGCAAGCGGCGCGAATCGAAGCGGGACGAGCACCGACGCCGCAGACGCCGAACCGGCCGCGGCGACCAACATCATCACGCCAATACCGCTCGGCGTCGTCCGGGTGCCGGACTGCTCGATGAGGCGCGCGATCCGCGAGCCGATGCGCGTCTTCGCCATCGCGCGATCGATGGACGGAAGGGGCCCATGGTTCGACTGCTTGACGACGGACGCATCATCCAGATCGGCCCCGGCCGGCGTGGAGACGTCGCGCAGCCGGCGGTCGAGCTTCCGGTTGGCCAGGAAACCCGGCAAATACGCCACGCCGGCAAATCCGCCCAGCACGACGCCCGCACCGAGAAGAAACACGAGCGCGAGCGGCATCCACATCACCGCACCTCCGTGACGCCTTCGAACATGTCCGCGGGCAGGTGGATGCCCGAGGTGCGCAGGCGCTCGCACAATTTCGGCCGGACGCCGGTCGCGCGAAACCGGCCGATCACCTTTCCGTCCTGCGTCACGCCCATCTTCTCGAACAGGAAGATCTCCTGCATCGTGATCACCTCGCCTTCCATGCCGGTGATCTCCGAGACGCTCGTCACCTTGCGCGAGCCGTCGCTGAGGCGCGTCTGCTGCACCACGAGCTGGATCGCGGCGGCGATCTGTTGGCGCATCGCGCGCTCGGGCAGGTTCGTCGCGCCCATCGCAATCATCGTTTCCACGCGCGAGAGCGCGTCACGCGGCGTGTTGGCGTGCACGGTCGTCAGCGACCCGTCATGCCCGGTGTTCATCGCCTGCAGCATGTCGAGCGACTCCTCGCCGCGGACCTCGCCGACGACGATGCGATCGGGGCGCATGCGCAGCGCGTTGACGACGAGCTGGCGCTGGCGGACCGCGCCCTTGCCTTCCACGTTGGGCGGCCGCGTCTCGAGACGCACGACGTGTTCCTGATGGAGCTGCAGCTCCGCCGCATCCTCGATCGTCACGATGCGCTCGCGTTCGCCGATGAAGCCCGACAGCACGTTCAGGAGCGTCGTCTTGCCGGCGCCGGTGCCGCCGCTGATGAGCGTGTTGAGCCGGGCACGGACGCAGTGCGAAAGAAAGTCGAGCATCGGCCGCGTGAGGGCGCGCAAGGTCACGAGGTCGTCCGCCTGCAGCCGTTCGGCGGGAAAGCGCCGGATCGAAAGAATCGGGCCGTCCACCGCGAGCGGCGGAATGATCGCGTTGACGCGCGAGCCGTCAGCCAGGCGGGCATCGACCATCGGCGAGCTGTCGTCGACCCGGCGGCCGACGCCGCTGACGATACGATCGATCACCCGCATCAGATGACGGTTGTCCTGGAACGTCGCGGGCACGCGCTCGAGCACGCCGTTCCGCTCGACGAACACGTGCTTGTAGGTGTTCACGAGAATGTCGCTGATCGTGCTGTCGCGCAGCAGCGGCTCGAGCGGACCGAGCCCGAAGACTTCGTCGATGAGCTCGCTGAAAAGCGTTTCCCGCTCGCCGAGACTGATGGGCGTGCCTTCCTCGCCGAGAAGCTCGCTGACGAGCGTCTTGATCTCGCTTTCGGCGCGCGCGCGATCCGCCTGCGCCAGCGCCTCGAGGTTCAGACGGTTGAGCAGCTTCCGGTGCACGTTCGCCTTGAGCTCGATGTACTGCGCGCGCGCCACCTGCGGCCGCGCGCCGGCTGACCCGGGCGTCCCGGGCATCCCGGGCGTCCCGGGCATCGTTGACATCGGCCGCGAAAGAGGCATCACCGTGGCTGGAGTGCTCATGATTGGTTACCAGATGGACGCAAGCTTCTCGAGCCCGAGCAACCCGCGCTTGGCGGTCGGCAGCGGCGGCGCCTCGCCGCCTGGATCGAGAACACGCCGCGTGAAACTGTCGAACTGCGCCGCGATGTCGGAGTTGCCCGTCAGCGCCAGCGGCACGCCAGAATTGAGCGCCGCCGACACGGTCTTGTAGTCGCTCGGAAACATGTGGTGAATCGGATGGCCAAGCGCGTTTTCGATCTGCTTGGGCGGAATCGGGTACGGCTCGGCGGCGCGGTTGAGCAGCACGCGCACGCGCTCCCCGCACGCGCCGAGCTGACGGACCCGATCGAGCAGACGCTGCGCGTTGCGAACCGACGGCACGTCAGGATTCGCCACGAGAAACATCATGTCCGCCGCATACAGCGCCGCGACCGTGCACGAGTTGATCTGGCTGCCGGCGTCCACGACGATGTATTCGTACTGGCGCGCGAGCAGCCGCAGCAGCTCTTCGATCGCGCCGCCGTCGGAGGCACCGGGCCGATCGAACTGATCCGACCCGGCGAGAATCTCCAATCCCGACTTGTGCTTCACGACCAGTTCCCTCAGGAACTCCCGGTCGAGCCGGTGGAGGTTGTCGATCCCGTCGAGCAGCGTGTAGCGTGGGCGGACGCCGAGAAACAGCGCGACTTCTCCCAACCCGGACTTCAGATCGACGATGATGGTGGCTTTCTTGCTGAGGCGCGCCAGCTCGACGCCGCAGTTCACGGCGACGGTTGTCGTGCCGGCGCCGCCCTTCGCGCCGAAGAACACCAGCGTCGTCGCCGTGGCGCGGGCGCCCTGCGTCGTCTCGCGGCGAGCCGCCGTCCGGCGTATCGCGCCCTGGAAGACGTCCTCGGCGGGCGGCCAGACGAAGAACTCGTTCGCGCCGGCTCGCATCGACTGAAGGATGAGATCGGGATCGCCGGTCAGCGCGACGACAAAAATGCCGGCGCTTGGCGACGCCGCGCGCAGCCGTTCGATGCCCGCCATCGCGGAGGACGCATCAGCGCGGATGTCGACGATCACGACGTCGGTCGGCGTGTTTTCTCGAGGCCCGCGCTCGTCGATCACACTGATCGGCACCGGGCCAGAACGCAGGAGGCGCCCGACCTGTTTCCGGAATTCATCTTCGTCGCTGACGATGAGGCCGACTAGTTGCGCCATGCCTGGGCCGCCTTCAGTTTTGCCTGCGCCTCTTCGACCGCCTTCTGATGTCTGCGATCGACCTCCGCCTGCTTCTTTTCGGCCTCTTCCGCGCGCTTGGCCGCTTCCTTGTCGCGCTTGGCCTGTTCGAGCGCCAGTTTGTCCTGCTGTTTCTTGTCTTTCGCGGCCTTGTCGGCGTCGTCTTTCGCCTGCTGGGCGACGCGCTTGGCCTCGGTCGCTTTCGCGGCCAGCTCCTGTTCGCGCTCCAGACGCCGTGCACGATCGAGGACCTTTCGCTCGTTCGAGGTGAGCGGATGTGTCACGGCGTCCGGCGCCTGCGCCGCCGGTGGCGCCGGCGCCGCCGGCGCCGTGGGCGCCGCGACCGGCGCCGCGACCGGCGCCGCGACCGGCTCGTCAATTCGTTTGGGTCCGGTCGGCGTCAGCGCCACCACGGCTCGCGCCGCTTCCGCGGGCGACGCTGGTCCGGCGCTTGTCGGCACGGTGGCCACCGGCGCGCCGACCTTCGTCGGCGTCGGCTCTTGCGACCGGAATGCCGGCGCCGGCGCCTCAGTCGTTTGCTTCTGTGGCAGCGCCGGCAGGTATTCCTCCGGCCCGCGCGGGAGGTTCGGCGTCACGCCCGGGGAGTCGCGCCGGAGGATCTCCGGTGTGATCATCACGACGAGCTCTGTGCGATCTTTCTGTGCGGCCTTGCTGCGAAACAGCAGGCCCAGAATAGGGACGTCGCCGATGCCGGGGATCTTCTGCATCGTCGAGGTGACGGTGTTGTTCATGAGGCCGGCGATCGCGAACGTCTGGCCGTCCTCCAGCTCGAGCTCGGTTTCGGTGCGGCGCGTCGTGAGGGCGGGAATCCGAAAGCCGCCGAGCGTGACGGCGTTCGCGAAGTCGAGCGTGCTGACCTCGGGCTTCACCTTGAGGTGGATGCGATTGCCGAACACGGTCGGCGTGAACGTCAGGCGGACGCCGAATTCCTTGAAGACCACCGTGACCGCCACGGTGCCGCCGCTCGGCTGCGCGATCGGAATCGGGAATTCACCGCCGGCGAGAAAGCTGGCTTCCTTCCCGCTCTCCGCCACGAGGTTCGGCTCGGCGAGGCTCTGAAACAGACCTTTGGTCTGCAGCGCTTTGATCACGGTGCCGAGCTGATGCTTCGCGTCGAACAGAAACAGGTTGAGAAAATCGCTGAAAACCAGCTTGCTGTTCGACGGATCCGAGCCATCGAAGGTCGGCGCGGGATTCTGCTCGGTCGTGGCGCGCGCGGTGATGTTCTTGTAGCCGTTCGCGCCCGTGAAGAACGACGCGCCGAGCTCGGTCAGCGCGGTCCGGCTGACCTCGGCGAAGCGGACGCGCAGCAACACCTGGTTGCTGATGACGCCCGGCTGCACCGCCACCAGGCTGACGACTTCTTCTTTCTTGTCGACGTAACCGGCCGCCAGGTTGACGGCCTTCTCCGCCACGTCCTTGGTCGAGACCAACCCGGAGAGCACGACGTCCTTGCCGTTGCTCTGCGCGGCGATGGCTTCGCCGGGGAACAACTGGTGGAGCTGTTCGTTCAGCCGCGACAGGTCGCGCTGCACGACGAGCTCGTAGCGGCGGATCGCGCCGGCGCGATCCCACACGAACATCGAGATTGTGCCAGGCATCTTGCCGTTGATCAGCAACTGGCTGGGCGACGTCACCAGCGCATCGGCGATGTCCGGGCTCGTCAGCGACACGCGGAGGATCGACGTGCCGACGTCGACGACCGTCGAGCGTCCGACGAGCAGCCGCACCGAACTGGTCTCGGGCTCGGCGGCGATCGCGGAGCCAGGTGCCGCCGCCGTCACGGACGCCATCGTCAATGCGGGCGTCTGCGCCTGCGCCCAGACCAACTGGCTGTCGCCGACAACCGCGACAACCAGGATGAACAGCATTCTCTTCATGATTTATGGCTCCTGCCGCACGATTTCGTGCGCGCGCTTGTCGCCGCGGATCACTTCGACGGTCGGAAGCTCGGGAGCACGCTCGGGCGCGGCCGCGGCACGCGGATGCGCGGAT
>JADGOC010000279.1 GCA_017883165.1 Acidobacteriota bacterium | reverse complement strand
TCCGCGGGGTCGGCGTTGTCGCAGCTGCGGTGTACAACTCCGGATTGCTTAGCGCTGCGACCGTTCCTGACAACGCCGCCTACGACTACGGCCAGGCACCGTGCGAGCTGATCGAGCGCGCCCGACGACTGGCGGAGGTCTGCAGCGCCCATGGGGTGACTCTTCCGGAGGCGGCAATCCAATTCCCGTTGCGCCATCCAGCTGTTCTCTCAGTCGTTGTAGGAACTCGAACGGCCGAACACGTAAACAGCAACGTCGAGCGCTACTCAACCGAGATACCCTCGCAGCTCTGGAGGGACCTCGTTGCCGAAGGATTGATCCCGGACCAGGCCAACGGCGCCCGCGTTCAGGAAGGACAGCGATGACAGTCGTGGACGCACATCAGCACGTATGGAACCTTGACCGCGCACGATACGACTGGCTCGACGCGGACGCGGGACCGATCTTCAGAACGTTCGAGTTCGAAGACGTGCAGTCGGAACGCCAGCTAGCAGGAATCGATGCGACGGTCCTGGTACAAGCGGCGGACAATCTTGCCGACACGACGAACATGCAACGAGTCGCAGCAGGAAACCCTGATGTGGCGGGAATTGTTGGCTGGCTGCCGCTCGAGGACACGCACGCGGCCGAAGAAGCGCTTGCCGAGCTTTCCGCTGACACGCACATTGTGGGCATCCGATCCCTGATTCAGAACCAGCCCGACGACACCTGGATCACTCACGCAGCCCAGGACGCGTCCCTCGGCCTTCTGGCGCAGGCGGGGCTCTCCTTCGACTACGTGACAAACAGCCCAGAATTGCTAAGACATGTCCCGGGGATCTCGGCAAGGCACCCGGACCTTCGGCTCGTCATCGACCATCTCGGCAAACCGCCGATCGGGGGGACGATCGAGCAACGGACACGGTGGAAGGAACTCCTTCAGAGCGCGGCCGAGAACCCGAACGTCTACGCCAAGCTCTCCGGGCTCTACTCATGCGTGGGCGACATGGGCGCGTGGACAACAGAATCCGTCAAACCGTTCGTCGATGATGCGGTCGACATCTTCGGCGCGGACCGCCTGATGTTCGGAAGCGACTGGCCGATTGCCGTGCTCGCTGGGGGCTTCCAGCGAACATGGATGGGCCTGCGCGCGATGACCGCTGACCTCAGCCAACGAGAGCGTGATGCCATCCAAGGCGGAACCGCGATCGACTTCTATCGGCTGGTCGTGAACTGACACCTCGGCGCACCGGTGCGGCTTTCAACCGATGTGAGACGGAAGGCGTCGTCGCTCCCAGGCGATCTCGATGTGATTGCGCATCGCGTCCGCCGCGTCATCGGGTGAACCAGCAGCAACGGCCTCGAGGATCTGCTCGTGCTCGTGGATCGTGGCGGCGTCACCTTCCTCGCTCACGCGCCCGTGGTAGCGATCGGATTCCATCGCGCGACTGATGAGGTTGCGAGCGATCGACATCGCAATCCAGCTGCCGGAAATCTCCATCAACATCGCGTGAAATCGAATATCGGCCTCCTTGAACGCTTCGCGATCACCAGCGGAGGATTTCATCAGCTCAAACACAGAATTCAGACGCTCAACATCATCACTTGACGCCCGGAATGCTGCGGCACGCGTCATTCGCACTTCGAGGTCTGCTCGAACCTCGATGAGTTCGCCCAATACGTCAAGCGAATCGTCGTGCTCGATCATCAAGCCCAGTACGACAGGGTCGAGGATGTTCCAATCACTGGTCGGTGAAACTCTCGTGCCGCGCCCCTGTCGCGCTACAACTAGTCCTTTTTCTTCCAGCCGTTTGATCGACTCTCTGATGACGGTACGACTAACACCGAAGTCTTCAGCAAGAACCCCCTCGGCAGGGATAGTATCGCCCGGCTTGAGTTCACCAGTTACGATCAGCTCCACGACGTTGTGAACGACGGCAACTCCAAGGCGGGTTGGGTGTGCCCTTCCTACGGGAAATACGTGCTCGTGAACGATCGCGTCGTGTTCCACAGCGTTGGTCATGGACCATATCCTACCAAGATGTAACACGTCATACAGGCAGGAAGGGCGCTCGAGGATCAGATGCCCCGGGTTCGAAGATCCTGGTGACCGACACCGCGGCGGGTGCCACCGCTTCCGGACCGGATATTGATGATCGGACTGATCGGCCTGACGAGTTGCCTTGTCCTTCAAGGAAATTCGGCAGGACTCGATATGCGCGACAGATGGCTTGGATCCGCGCCCCGATGCTATCGGCGCGTCGACTGGCTGTCGCCGCAATCGGCACTCTCGTCTCGTCAGTCTCCGGAGCGGCAGGGCGCATGGGCGCTGTCCGAGCCGCTGCTGCGCCCTGACGAGAGTCGCTCACGCAGACTCTCTTGAAACTGCTGGCCTTCTGGCGTGCGCTGATGTGTTCCTCGATCCCGGCGCGAATCACTTCGACCATTGGCTGGGCATCGACCGCAGCCACGGTTTCCAGTGCATCCGCCTGGTCGCGGGACAGTCGGACGGTGAGAGCGATGCCGGTCCGGAGACGGGCCGGTCGCCCCAGCGTGAATGCCCTCCTCAGGGTCTACGCCACCAGATGAGGGTGCTCAATGACCTCGGCTACGAGTTCCGCATAGGGGACGGCCACAAAGCGCCAAGGAGCAACGTCGAGCGGCTAAGGGACTTGTGACGAGAACGGCTGCCCGTTGCCGCGGCGTACTGACCACACCTGGCGGCGTTCGCCCCGCGCGCTCAATTGCCTTCCACCTCGTGCGCTTGTAGTCAGTGACCGTGCCGGAGGCCGCGGGCGCCTTGCCGGCGCCCGCGGCCCCTTTAGCTGTTGCCGACCTGGTCGAGCTTCACTTCACCGTGAAATTGCTGAAGGTCCTGAGCTCAGGCTCGATGCCCGCGTTGTAGATGACCTCCCGCGCATCGATCGGCCAGTTCGTGCCAGATACCTGCACATTGCCGACGACCAGGTTGTTGTGCGCCGAAGCATTCGGCGTCTGTGCGACGCCCGCGTTGTACCAGTTGTTCTGGATCACGTTGTCGCTCGTGTTGTTGGTCGTGCTGGCGTTCGTGAACACCCACACGCCGCAGTCCTGCAGCACGTTGTTCTGCATCGTCACGTAGCGCGAGCCCTCGTCGAGGTAGAGGCCGACGGTGTGGAGGTTGTCGTACACGTAGTTGCCGCTGAACACTGCGCCGGGGTTGGCAGACAAATTGTAGATGCTACCGCCGTCATGAAAGACCTTCTTAGTCCCATGGACGAGGTTGTCCTTGATGACGGTGTTCTTCAGGGTGGTCGGTGTCGTGTAGACCGGCTGATAGTTGTACAGGCCGCGGTTCTGGTAATCCGGGCTTCCACCGGCGTCGTTGGCGCCCCAGCCCCAACCCACGTCGATCCCGTCGTACGCGAGGTTGGAGACTTCGTTGTGCTCGATGACGGTGTGATCGGCGTAGGTGGACAGGATGCCCGACATCTCCTTGTAGTCCTTCGCCACGTCCGTCACGAGGTTGTTATCTATGGTTATGTCCTTCAGCGTCATTCGCGCGTCACTCGGATGATGCGCGTCCGGCTGAACCCCGCCCGCGGCCACTCCGGCTCCCCCGAGATCGGTGAACAGGTTGTGATGCACGGTGATGTCGCTGACGCCGAGACCGATTCCCGATCCGTTGGCGTCGGCATCA
>JADGOC010000019.1 GCA_017883165.1 Acidobacteriota bacterium | reverse complement strand
CGGCCAGGTCCTTTGGGATGTAGCCGATGAGCGACGCATCCGCGACCTGTTTGGACGGCAGGTACACCTGCGGCTCGCTCGACTGCTCCAGCCCGCGCACGCGAACGTCGCCGGCCACGCCGACGACGATGCGATCGTCGAGCGCGAAGTTGAAGTGCCGCCCGAGCGGATCCTGGTTCGGCCAGTAGCGGCGCACGAACGACTCGCTGACGACCGCGACGTACGCCCGATCGCGACCGTCCGACTCGCTCACGTCGCGGCCGCGCCTCAGGGGAATCCCCAAGGCGGCAAGAAAGCCCGGCGTGACGTACCGGAGGCTGGCGTTCTCGTTATCGGCGCGCGTGGCGAGCCGTCCATCGATCGACACAGGCCAGATGCCTCCGCGCAGGACCATCGGCAGCGCGCTGGTGTAGGCCGCGCTCGACACGCCCGGCAGCGCGCGCACCTCCGAGAGCACCCGGGTGTAGAACGCGTCGCGCGTCGTCACGCGCGCGTACTGCGGCAGCGGCATCGCCGTGCGCATCGTGAGCACGCCTTCGGGTTTGAAGCCAGGGTCGGTCGCCTGAATCGTCAGGAGCGCGCGCATCAGGAGGCCCGCCGACACGAGCAGGACAACCGACGCCACGATCTCGGCGACGACGAGCGCTGACCGCAGGCGCTCGCGTTGGCCGCCGCCCGATCGCGATCCCTCGCGCAATCCCTGAAGGTCGGCGCGGCCGCCGACGCGCATGACCGGCGCCAGACCGAAGCCGATCCCCGTCAGCGCGGTGAGTCCGGCCGCGAACAGCAACACGCGCACGTCGACGGCGGGCGACTCGGCGATCGGTAAGGTGCTCGGCACCAGCTGCGCCAGCAGTGGCACCGTGACGACGGCGACGCACACGCCGAGGGCACCGCCGACGAAGGCGAGCAGCAGATTCTCGGTCATCAGCTGGCGAACGAGCCGCTCGGGCCCCGCGCCCATCGCCACGCGGACGGCGAGCTCGCGCCGCCGGCCGAGCGCGCGCACCAGCAGCAGGTTCGCCAGGTTGGCGCACGCGATCAGCAGGACGCACGCCGCGGCGCCGAAGAGCGCCTTGAGCAGCAGGCGCGACTGCTGGGACACCTCGTCGCGAAGCCGGAACACGGACGCCCCGGTGTGGGCGTTCTCTTTCGGGTACTGCAGCGCCGACTGCGCGGCGATCACGTCCATCTCCGCGCGCGACTGCTCGAGCGAGACGCCTCGCTTCAGCCGGCCGACCGATTCCAGCCAGTTGTCGTTGCGATCCTCATAGTTGCTCTCGCCCAACCGCATCGTCGTCCAGAGCGCGATGTCGCTCGACGGAAAATGAAACTCGCGCGACATGACGCCGATGACGACGTACGGCGCGCTGTCGAGAATCACGCGCTGGCCGAGGACGTTGGCGTCGCCGCCGAATTCGGTCTGCCACAGGCGATAGCTCAGCAGCACCGTGCCCGGCGCGCCGTCACGATCGTCAGCGTCGGTGAACAGCCGCCCGACGAGCGGCTGCACGCCGAGAGTGGAAAGCAGATCCGCGCTGACCGCCGAGCCCTCGAGATGCAGCGGCTCGGACCTGCCAAGCAGATTCATCGCGCTCGGGTGGTACGCGCCGATGCTCTCGAACGAGGCGCTCGCCCCCTTCCAGTCGCGATAGTTGGCCGGCGACAGCTCCATCCGCGTGTAGGTCGGCTCCCGTTCCCACAGTTTGACGAGGCGATCGGCGTCGGGAAACGGCAGCGGACGAATCAGCACGAAGTCGGTGACCGAAAACGCTGCGGTCGTCGCACCGATGCCGAGCGCCACGATGAGGACCGCCGTGATCGCGAAGCCCGGCGTGCGGCGCAGGACGCGCATCGTGTAGCTCAGGTCCTGCCTGAGGAGATCGCCGTGGACGAGCGCGGCGTTCGCAATCACTTCCCAGACCGTCTGCAGCCAGAGGACGATGGCGGCCACCGGCCCCGCGGCGTCGCGCCGGCGGCGCGCGAACAGGGCGCGCATCTCTTCGCCGTACTCGTGGCGGAACGACGCCGGATACGCATGCAGCAGCAGGTTGTAGGCGCGCATCAGATCCTGACGTCCTCAGGCTTTGCTCGGCGCGAACCCCTGGGCTCGCGCCATCTTCACGAGCTGCGAGAGACGCCGCGTTTCGGCCTTCGCGGCCGCCGTGCCGAGCGCCGTGATCCGATAGTACCGGCGGCGCTCGTCGTCGTCTTCCGGCGCCGGTCGATCCCGCGTCTCGACGATGAGCCCCTGCTCGAGCATGCGTTGAATGGATCGATACAGCGTGCCGGCGCTCAGCTTCAGCTCGCCGCCGGTGCGGAGCGCGACGTCCTGAATGATGGCGTAGCCGTGTCGATCCTCGACCGCCAGAGCGAGCAGAATGTGGAAGGTCGCGGCAGGCAGCATCCGTCAACTATAGCCACTGTGGTTATATTGTCAATGGTTAGAGTAGCTGCTGGCGTTTGCCGACCAACACCTGGGCGACGCCGGAAGGCCCGCGAAGCCGTAATCAGGGCGTCGGTGTGGGCGTTCCGGCGGCTTTGAGGTTCATCTCGATCTGGCCGCGAAGAATCGAGCACCAGTCCTTGTGATCGGCGATCGGCATGCCGCATTCCACGCAGACCCGGATGCGCTGCTTCGGTGGCTCGCTCTTGCCCAACAGACGCTTCAGTAGTGACATGCCGCCTCCAGGCTGGTTCTCACAACTATCCATACGTTAGACGAGGCAAACCGGTTCCTGGTTGACCGGCGTGGTGGCCCGCTTCGGCGAACCTTGGCGCCATCCGGCGCGTCTAACTGTCTCAAGTGTCAATCTGATGGCCGAAACCTTCCTGCGCGATCTTCGAATCGGACTCCGCGTCCTGGTGAAGGAAAAGTCGTTCTGTGCGCTGGCCGTCCTCGTGCTGGCGCTCGGCATCTGCGGCGTGACGACGATGTTCGGCGTCGTCAACGGGGTGATGCTGCGCGGCTTTTCCTTCCCGAATGCCGCCCGGCTGGCCAGCGCGAACTTCATCGATCCGTCGACTGCCAGCGTGTTCGGCGCCAACGGCCGCATCACGTCGATGGATTTCGACGAGCTCGTGCCCCAGCAGCACTCGTTCGAGATGCTGGCGTCATATCTGAACGGCTCGACGGTGAACATGGCCGTCAACGGCCACCCGCAGCGCTACACCGGTGCTTACGTTACAGAGAATTTTCTCCGCATTCTCGGGGTGTCGCCGATGCTCGGCCGCGACATCACCGCCGCCGACAACAAGGCCGGCGCCGAGAAGGTCGCGCTCATCGGCTATGCCGTCTGGCAGCGCGATTTCGGCGGCGCGTCGGACATCGTCGGCAAAGGCGTCCGGTTGAATGGAAAGTCGGCCACCATCATCGGGGTCATGGCCAAGGGCTTCGCCTTCCCGACCAACGAGGAGCTGTGGATTCCGCTGTACAGCGAATTCCCGCCGAAGCCGCGGAACGATCCGCAAGCGCTGGCTCCGTCGGTGCTCGGCCTGCTCAAGCCCGGCGTGTCGCTCGACCAGGTGAACGCCGAATTCACCGGCCTCGCCAGACGATTTGCGGACGCCTATCCCGATACCGACAAACGGTTCACCGCCGGGCTCGTCGAGCCGTTGATCAAGACATACACGCCGAAGCCGCTGCGCGCCACGCTGTGGACGATGCTGGGCTTCTGTCTCGGCGTGCTGCTGATCGCGTGCGTGAACGTGATGAACATGCAGTTTGCGCGCGCCACGCTGCGCGCCAAGGAGCTGGCGATCCGCTCGTCACTCGGCGCCACGCGCGTCCGGTTGATCCGCCAGATGCTCACGGAAAGCCTGCTCGTCGCCAGCATCGGTGCCGCGCTCGGTATCGGCCTCGCGTACCTGTCGATCGACTGGTTCACGGCGACGGTGCGCAATCTCGACACGCCGCCGCCGTCGTGGATCACGTTCGACGTGGACGCGCGCGTCCTCGCGGTGACGGTCGTGGCCACGATCGGCGCCGCGCTCGCCTCGGGTCTGCTGCCGGCGTGGATGGCGTCGCGCAACAACGTCGTGGAGGTGCTGCGCGACGGCGGGCGCGGCAACACGAGCAGCGTCATCAACGTCGTCTCGCGCGGGCTGGTCGTCTTCCAGATCGTCGTCACCTGTATTCTGCTGATCGGGTCGCTGCTGCAGGTGCGATCGATCCTCAATCAGCAGGCGATCGACTACGGCTACGACACCGGCGGCGTCATGTCGGCCCGCATGGGGCTGATGGAGGGCGACTATCCGACGCCGGAGGCGAAGAAGCTGTTCTACGACCGACTGATGCGCCAGCTCGGCGACAACCCCGACTTCGAGTCGGCCGCGCTCACCAACCGCTTCCGCATGGTCTTCGCGGGCAACGGGCCGATCGAAATCGAAGGCAAGCAGTACAAAGAGGATCGCGATCGGCCGAACGTCAATTTCGAGCAGGTCACGGGCACCTTTTTCAATGTGATGGGCCAGAAAGTGCTCGAGGGGCGCACGTTCAACGACGACGACCTCGACAGCAAGCTGCCGGTGGCCGTCGTCAACGCCGCGTTCGCGCGCAAGTATTTCGGCAACGAGAGTCCGCTCGGCCGGCGGTTCCACTCGATCGAGTTCAACACGCACCAGCCCGGTTCCTGGCGCACGATCGTCGGCGTCGTCACGACCATCCGGATGCTCGTGCCGTTCAACGTCCCCGGCCAGGACGAGACCGGCTTCTACGTGCCGTTCTACGCGTCGCCGACGGGCATCGTGTCGCCGGTGCCGGCGGCGTCGCAGTTCGCGACGGTCGTCGTCAAGCCGCGCAGCGGCCAGCGCGCCGATTCGCTGGTGAACACGCTGCGCCGCGAGGTGGCGAAGGCGGATCCCAACCTGCCGCTCTATTTCGTCGCCACGCCGAAGGTCAACATCGACGCCTTCGTCGCCGCGAACCGCATCATCGCGGCGATGTTCTCGATCTTCGGCGGGATTGCGATTCTGCTGGCGTCGGTCGGTATCTATGGCGTGATGTCGTTCGCGGTGAGCCAGCGCACGCAGGAGTTCGGCGTGCGGATGGCGCTCGGCGCCGACACGCCGCGCATTCTCAGCATGGTCCTCAAACAAGGCGCGGTGCAGATCGGCCTCGGTCTGTTCGTCGGCCTGGGCCTGTCGCTCGCGATCGTCGCCGTCGCCGGGAGCGCGATTCAGACGACGCTGTTCGGCGTCACCGCGCGCGATCCGTTCACCTACGGCGTCGTGATGGCGCTCGTCACGGTCGTTTCTCTGATTGCGACGCTCGTGCCCGCTCGGCGCGCCACGCGGGTTGACCCGATGATCGCGCTTCGCGCAGAGTAGAGACCCTCGCGTAGGGGCGGAGCTTGCTCCGCCCTGGTCACCAAGGAGCCGCCGTGGACGCGTTCTTCAAAGATCTGACGCATTCGCTGCGGATGTTCCGGCGGAGCCCGGGGTTCACGATCGCGGCCGTCGCGGCGCTGACGCTCGGCATCGGCACCAACACGGCGATCTTTTCCGTCGTGAACGCCGTGCTGTTGAAGCCGGTGCCGTTCCCCGAGCCGGATCGCCTGGTGATGTTCATGAACACGTCGCCGGACGGATCAGGGCCCGCGGCGTCGCCGGCGAAATTCGCGCACTGGAGTCAGCAGACGAGCGTCATCGAAGACGCCGCCGCGTTTCGGACGGGCATCGTCAACCTGACAGGCGGCGATCGGCCGGAGCAGCTCCGCTCCGGCCAGGTGAGCGCCAACTACTTTCATCTGTTCGGCGCGCCGATCGTCATGGGGCGCGGATTTTCAGCCGACGAAGATCGCCCGAACGGCGACAAGGTGGTGGTCCTCAGCTACGGCCTCTGGTCGCGGCGCTTCGGCAGCGATCAGCACATCCTCGGGAAGACGATCTCGATCAGCGGCGACCCGCACGTCGTCGTCGGCGTCGTCGGTCCGACGTTCAACGTCAAGGAATTCGGGCCGGCGCCGGAAGTGTGGGTGCCCTTTCAGTTGGATCCCGAGAGCAAGGACCAGGGGCATTACTTCCGGTCGGCGGCGCGGCTCAAGCCCGGCGTGACGGTCGCGCAGGCGACGGCGCGGCTGCAAGTCTCGGCCAACGGCTACCGAGTCAAGTTTCCCACCGCGCTCCAGCCGAACCAGAGCTTCGGCGTCATCCTGTTTCAGGAAGCGTTCGTCAAGGACGTCCGGTCGACGCTGCTCGTGCTGATCGGCGCTGTCAGCCTGGTGCTCCTCATCGCGTGCGCGAACGTGGCGAACCTGCTGCTCGTGCGCGCCACGGGGCGCAAGCGCGAGATCGCGATTCGCGCGGCAATCGGGGCCGACCGCGGCCGCATCATGCGGCAACTCCTGACCGAAAGCGTCGTCCTCTCGCTCGCGGGAGGCGCGCTCGGCCTGATGCTCGGCATCGCCGGCATTCGCGCGCTTCTGGCAATCAACACCGCCGACCTGCCGCGTCTCGGCGAAGACGGCTCCCTCGTCGGCGCCGATTGGCGCGTGCTGCTGTTTACACTGGTGGTGGCGCTCGGCACCGGCATCCTCTTTGGTTTGATTCCCGCGCTCCAGGGTTCTCGCGCCGACTTGGCCGGTACCCTCAAAGAGAGCGGCGGACCGTCCGGCAGCGGGTTCAAGCAGAACAAAGCGCGCTCGGTTCTGGTCGTCGTCGAGGTCGCGCTCGCGCTCGTCCTGCTGATCGGATCGGCGCTGCTGATTCGCACGACGATCGCGATCGGCGCCGTCGATCCCGGCTTCGATGCGAACAACGTGTTGACGATGAGCATGTCGCTGACCGGCCCGAGGTTCGAGCAAGCGGCCGCCGTCGATGCAATCATCCGCGACGGCGTCGAGCGTCTGCGCGCGCTCCCCGGCGTCGAGACCGCCAGCGCGACGTGCTGCGTGCCGCTGCAGGGCGGCTACGGGCTGCCGTTCCTGATCGTCGGCCGGCCGCTCGACAAGGGGCCGTTCCACGGCGGCGCCGGATGGGTCACGCTTTCGCCCGGCTACTTCGACGTGTTCAAGATCCCGATCAAGCGCGGCCGGGTGTTCACCGATCGCGACACCAGCGCGGGGCCGCCGGTCGTCGTCATCAATGAGGCAATGGCCAAGGAGTTCTGGAAGAACGGCGCCGATCCGCTCAACGATCGCCTGGTGATCGGCAAGGGCATCATGCGCGAGTACGCCGCCGAGCAGCCTCGGCAAATCATCGGCATCGTCGGCGACAGCCGCGACAACGGTCTCGACAGCAACCCCGACCCGAAGATGTTCATCGCGCAGGCGCAGGTGCCCGATTTGGCCAACGCGCTGAACGTGCGCCTCTCGCCGATGTCGTGGGTAATCCGCACGCGCGTCGAGCCGCATTCGCTCATCGGCGCGATTCAGGAGCAGCTCCGCCAGGCGACCGGCCTCCCGGTTTCCGACATCAGAACCATGAACGAGATCGTGTCGATCTCGACGTCGCGCGAGCGATTCAACATGCTGCTGATGACGGTGTTCGGCTGCGCCGCGCTCGCGCTCGCGGCGATCGGGATCTACGGATTGATGGCGTACTCAGTCGAGCAGCGGACGCACGAGATCGGGATCCGGCTGGCGCTCGGCGCCGAGTCGGGGGACGTCAGGAAGATGGTGATGTTCCAGGGGATGCGCCTGACGCTCGTCGGCGTCGCGATCGGCGTCGCGTTTGCGTTCGGGTTGTCGCGGTTCCTCGCGAGCTTCCTCTATGGCGTGAAGGCGTGGGATCCGACGGTGTTCGTCGCGATCCCGCTGCTCTTGAGCGCGGTGGCGCTGTTGGCCGTCTGGCTACCCGCCGGCCGCGCGAGCCGCGTGGATCCGATCATCGCGCTCCGATACGAATGACGTGTATGCTCTGGCACCATGATTGGCCGCCGTCTTCTTCGAAGGCTTCTGCCACCGCCGCTGGCGCTCGCGATTCGGCGAGAGTGGCTCGTGCGCCGCGTCGCGAATGAACGCGGTCCCCTCGAAGGAGAAATCCAGCTGCTCCCGAAGTTCGTTCGGCCGACCGATGTGTGCTGGGACATCGGAGCGAACTCGGGAACGTATACCGTGCCGTTGTCGCGTCTCGCCGCGCAGGTCTTCGCCTTCGAGCCTGTCCCGCACAGCTTCGGGATCCTCGAACAGGTCCTAACGCGCGCTCGGTTGCACAACGTCACGATCAGGCGCGAGGCGATCGCCGACGTCGAGGGTCCGGGACGCATGACGATTCCGACCGAGGGCTTCTACGGTGGCTTCTACCTGGCCGCCCTCGACGACGGCGGCGAGGTGCCCGTGTCGACGGCATCGATCGACGGGCTGATCGCGCGAGGCATGCCCGAGCCCGACTTCATCAAGTGCGACGTCGAAGGCGCGGAAACGCGCGTGCTCGACGGCGCGCGATCGCTCATCGCCCGCCGGCATCCGATCTGGCTGCTCGAAACCTTCGAGGATCACGTGGTGCCGCTCATGATCTCGCTCGGGTACGCGGCCTGTGTGCATGTCGGCAACGGACGGCTCGAGCCGGTCCAGGCTCGCGCGCCTCAGCACCGCAATTACTTCTTCGTCCCGCAGACGAAATGACGCTCGTCGTCGGATCGACTAATATTCTCGACGGACGTTTGCTCGAAAGGAGGGCTTCAGACATGAGCGTTTCGATGCCAGCCAGAATCCGATCTGTGATATTTCTCGCGCTCGCTGTGCTCCTCGCGCTGCCGGCGTCGGCCCGCGCGCAATCGACTGCAACGCTTCAGGGCACCGTCAGCGACGCCCAAGGCGCCGTGATGCCGGGCGTCACCATCACCATCCACAACGAACAGACCGGCGCCGCGCGCATCGTCGTCAGCGACGCCTCCGGCTCGTATCTGGCCGCGGCGCTGCCGCCCGGCCGCTACAAGATCACCGCGCACCTCGAGGGATTCCGGGACCAAGTGCAGCTGGTGGATCTCCAAGTTGCGCAGACGGTCGCCGTCAACATCAAGCTCGCCGTCGGCGGCATCTCCGAGCAGGTCGAAGTGACCGCCTCGACGCCGGTCATCGAGACGACGACGACGTCGGTCGGGCAGGTGATCTCGGCGCGGACGGTGCAGGAAATCCCGCTGAACGGACGGCACTTCGTCGATCTCGGGCTGCTGATTCCCGGGTCTGTCACGCCGCCGCAGAGCGGCTTTCTCACGGCCCCGCTGCGCGGTCAGGGGTCGTTCGCCTTCAATACGGCGGGCAACCGCGAAGACACCGTCAACTTCATGATCAACGGCGTGAACCTCAACGACATGGTTCAGAACCAGATCACGTTCCAACCGTCGATCAACACGGTGTCGGAGTTCAAAGTCGACAACTCGACGTTCAGCGCGGAGTACGGCCGCAACTCCGGCGCGATCGTCAACATCGCCACCCGGTCCGGCAGCAACGATCTGCACGGCGAGGTGTTCGAGTTCTACCGCAACGACAAGTTCGATTCACGCAACTTCTTCAACCAGCCGCCGGCGCGGCAGTCGCCGTTCAACCGGAACCAGTTCGGCGGGAACCTCGGCGGCCCGATCGCCAAGAACAAGCTGTTCTTCTTCGGCAGCTACGAGGGGCTGCGGCAGCGGCAGGGGCTCGACATCAACGGCGGCGTGCTCAGCGACGCGCAGCGCGCGGCCGTCACCGACCCGGTGTCGCAGAAGCTGCTCCAGTTCATTCCGCAAGGGAACACCATCGGCCCGAACGGCGAGTCGCGCTTCGTCGGCTCGGCGACCGCGCCGGTGAACATCGACCAGGGCACCGCCGACGTGAGCTACTCCTCGGGCCAGAACGGCATCGTGCACGGGTACTACGCATGGCAGCGCGACCAGCGCGGCGAGCCGGTGCTGCAGGGGAACACGATCCCTGGCTTCGGCGACACGCGCCACTCGCACCGCCAGATCATGACGCTCAACCAGTCGCACGTGTTCAGCCCGTCGCTCGTCAACGAGGCGCGCTTCGGGTTCAACCGCATCGACATCACGTTCGCTCCGGTGAATGTGCAGAACCCCGCGGACTTCGGCATCAGCAACGGCATCACGTCGGCGCTCGCGCTGCCGCAGATCACGGTCCAGGGCCTCGGCCTCAACTTCGGCGGCCCGGCCGGCTTCCCGCAGGGGCGCACCGACACGAGCTTCGTGGTCTCGGACACGGCGAGCTATCTGCGTGGAGGCCATTCGATCAAGTTCGGCGGTGAATGGCGCCGCTTCAGCAACACCAACTTCACGTCCGATCCCGGCACGTTCACGTTCCCGAGCATCGCCGCGTTTCAGACCGGCCTCGGCAACGGGTTCTCCGTCACGCTGGGCAACCGGCCGAGCGACGTCATCGAGGGATCGGTCGGCGCCTTCGTCCGCGACAGCTTCCGTGCGTCGTCGAAGGTGACGATTGAAGCCGGGCTCCGCTACGACCTGAACATGGCGCCGTACGACACGGGCAACCGCTTCGTCGTCTTCAACGCGGCGAACGACACGCTGCGGCAGCTCGGGTCGGGCGACAAGATCTACAACAACAGCAACAACCTCGAGCCGCGCGTCGGCGTGATCTATTCGCCGGCCGCCGACGGACGCACCGTCGTGCGCGGCGCGTACGCGATTATGGTCGACCAGCCGGTCACCAACGTCGTGACGCCGACGACGGCGAACCCGCCGCTGGCGACGCCGCTGGCGGTGTCGGGCAACGTGCGGCTCGACTCGGCGCTCGCCACCGCGCTCGCCGGCGGCCTCGCACCGCAGTCGGTCGATCCCAACTTCAACAGCGCGCGGCTGCAGACCTACAACGTCAACGTCGAGCGCCAGATCGGATCGTCGCTCGGCGTGATGGTCGGCTATTTCGGCTCGAAGGGCGATCGGATGCGCCTCTCGCGCAATCTCAATCAGCTGGTCAACGGCGTCAAGGCGTTCCCGACGCTGTCGGCGACGAGCCCGATTCTGCCGGGAGGCGCGCTGGGCAACATCACCGAGATCACGGACCAGGGCATCTCGCATTACAACGCGCTGTGGATCACGGCGAACGAGCGGCCGATGAGGGGGCTGCAACTCAACGCGTCGTACACGTTATCGAAGTCGACCGACTACAACTCGTTGAACTCGCAGGGCATCGTGATACAGGACAGCACCAACCCCGCCGGCGACCTGGGGCCGTCCGACTTCGACGCACGGCACCGCTTCGTGATCAGCGCGATTTACGATCTGCCGTTCACGGGCAACCGCATCGTCGAGGGATGGCAGGTCGGCTTGGTCACGCAGGCGCAGAGCGGCAACCCGCTCAGCGTGGTGACCAACATCAACACGTTCACCGGCGTCGCCACGCTGCGGCCGGATCTGATCGGCGATCCGTCGGTCCTCGGCTTGCCGAACCAGTGGTTCAACAACACGGTGTGCGACCCGCGCATCGCCGGGTCGTGCACGTCGAGCTCGGTGTTCGCGCTGCCGGTGTCGGCGAGCGGCGTTTTCCACTTCGGCAATCTGCCGCGCAACGCCATCGTCGGGCCTGGCTTCGGCAACACGGACATCTCGCTCGTGAAGAACGTGGCGCTCCGCGGTTCGTCGCGCGTGCAGATTCGGCTCGAGGCGTTCAACGTGTTCAACCAGGCGAACTTCGGACAGCCCGGACGCGTCGCCACGGTCGGCAGTACGTCGTTCGGTGTGATCACGAACACGCGTTTCTCGACGGGCGACTCCGGGTCGTCGCGGCAGGTGCAGTTCGCGATGAAATTCCTCTTCTAGTGGTGAGTCGGGAGTGTCAGAGGCCGGCGGGGAGACCCGCCGGCCTTTGACACCACGATTGTCGATCGATTAGGCTGTCCCCCTGATGTTTTCTCTGTCTTCACTGTCTTCGCTCCGCCATCGTGCGCACCATCGCCATTGCCCGGGCGGCCGCCGGCGGAGTTGCGCGTGATCTAACCGGATTCCTCAAACGCTGACGAATCTCGCAACGCCCCGCCGGAAGCCGGCGGGGTTTTTGTTTTTATGGACTACACGAAACTGAACGGCTTGATTCCCGCCGTCATCCAGGATGCCGACAGCTCGGAAGTCCTGATGGTCGGCTTCATGAACGAGGACGCGCTCGCCGAAACGCGGCGTACCGGCTACGCGACGTTCTTCAGCCGCACGCGCGCGAGGTTGTGGATGAAGGGCGAAACCTCCGGCAACCGCCTGGCGGTCGCCGAGATCCTCGTCGACTGCGACGACGACACGGTGCTGATCAAGGTGAAACGCCTGGGCGACGGCAACGTCTGCCATACGGGCCAACGGACATGTTTCTTTCGAACGTTAGGCGAAGAACAATGAACCAGTCTGCCATTGTCTGTTCCTTTGTGTCCTTAGTGTCCTTTGTGGTGAATAAGCGATGAAATTGAAACTTGGGATCCCCAAAGGCTCCCTGCAGGACGCGACGATCCAGCTCTTCGCTAAGGCGGGCTTCAACATCTACGTCGGCGCGCGATCGTATTATCCGTCGATCGACGATCCCGAGATCGAGTGCATGCTGATTCGCGCGCAGGAGATGGCGCGCTATGTCTCGGACGGCGTGCTCGACGCGGGGCTGACCGGCCGCGATTGGATCGCCGAGCACGAGCTCGGCGACGGCACGACGGGCGTCCTCACCAGCATCGCAGATCTCGTGTACGCGAAGCAGAGCTACGGTACCGTGCGCTGGGTGCTCGCCGTGCCGGACGACTCGGCCATCAGGACGCCGCAGGATCTCGCCGGCGCCACGATCGCGACCGAGCTGGTGCGTGTGACGCGCGCGTATTTCGCGCGGCACCAGATCGAGGTGAAAGTCGAGTTCTCGTGGGGCGCCACCGAAGTGAAGCCGCCCGTCCTCGCCGATGCGATCGTCGAAGCGACCGAGACCGGATCGACGCTGCGGGCGAACCGGCTGCGCGTCATCGATACGGTGATGGAGTCGTCCACGCAGCTGGTGGCGAACCGCGCGGCGCTCGCGGATCCTCAGAAACAGACCAAGCTCGCCAACCTCGCGTTGCTCTTGAAGGCGGCCATCGAGGCGCAGGGGCGCGTCGGCTTGATGCTCAACGTCCAGCGCGCGGACCTCGACAGCGTGCTCGCGCTCCTGCCGGCGCTGCAGCGGCCGACGATCTCGCCGCTCAGTGACGCGGATTGGGTCGCCGTCAACACGATCATCGAGGAGCGCACGGCCCGCGATCTGATTCCGCGCCTCAAGCACGCACGCGCCCACGGCATCGTCGAATACCCGCTCAACAAGATCGTGCTGTGATGTTCCGGATCATCAACGCGGCCAATCGCACGGCTCTTGAGCGGCTGATGGGGGGAGACGACGCTCGCGGCGGCCGCGCGCTCGACCGCCGCGTCCGCGCGATCGTGGACAGCGTGCGAAAGGACGGCGACCGTGCGCTGCTCCACTTCGCACGCCGGTTCGACGATGTGCGGCCGCCGATCGAAGTCGGCCTCGACGAAATGCGCGAGCAGGCCGCGCGCGTGCCGGCCGATGTGCGGCGCGCCATCCAGCGGGCCGCGCGTCACATCGCGCGGGTCGCGTTCAGGCAAATCCCGAAACACTGGGATCTCGAGGTCGTACCAGGCGTGGTCGTCGAGCAGCGCGTCGAACCGATCGCCCGCGTCGGCTGCTACGTGCCGGGCGGACGCTTTCCGCTGCCGTCGTCCCTGCTGATGACCGCCGTCCCGGCGCGTGTCGCGGGCGTCCGCGAGATCATCGTGGTGTGTCCGCGTCCCGAGCCGGCGGTGATGGCGGCGGCGCTCGAAGCAGGCGTGACGCGGCTCTTCCGCGTCGGCGGCGCGCACGCCATCGCGGCGCTCGCGTACGGCACCCGCACGATCCCGCGCGTCGACAAGATCGTCGGGCCGGGCAACCGCTACGTCGCCACGGCCAAATCGCTGGTCTCGCGCGACTGCGCGATTGATTTCTTCGCCGGGCCGACCGAGGTCGTCATCGTCGCCGGCACGGGCCGCGCGGACTGGATCGCGGCGGATCTGGTCGCGCAAGCCGAGCATGATCCCGACGCTCGGTCGCTCTTCATTACCTGGAGCCGCGCGCTGGCCGAGCGCGTGGCCGCCGCGGTGAAGACGCAGGCGCGCGGGCGCGCCATCGCCAGCCGATCGCTCGCCGCGCACGGAGCGGCGATCGTCACGCGCAACGCCGCTGACGCGTCCGCGCTCGCCAACCGCATCGCGCCCGAGCACCTCGTGGTCGGCGACGAGACGCTGACGCGTGGGCCGCTCACCGCCGGCGCGGTATTCGTCGGCCCGTACGCGGCGCAGGCCGCTGGCGATTACGCGACCGGCTCGAACCACGTCTTGCCGACCTCCGGCGCCGCGCGATTCCGCGGCGGCCTGAGCGCCGCCGACTTCGTCCGCGTCATGTCGGTGCAGCGCGTGACGCGCGACGGCCTCGCCAGGCTCGCGCCGATCATCGTTCCGCTCGCGCGCGCCGAGGGGCTGGACGCGCACGCCGCCTCAATTGAGGAACGGCTCGAGGCGCGGCCGCGATGAGCCACTACGAGAAACCGGCGGAGCTGTACGCCGGCCTGCGGCTGCATCAGAACGAGAACACCGGCGGCTGTTCGCCTCGCGTGCTGGCCGCGCTGGCGGCGATGCGCGCCGACCAGGTCGGGTACTATCCGCCGTACGCGGCGGCGTCCGAGGCGTGCGCGCGCCACTTCGGCGTCGATCCGGATCGGCTCATGCTGATCAACGGCCTCGACGAAGGCATCATGGCGATCTCGATGATGCTGCTGCGTCAGACGCCGGGCGCACCGGCGCCGGAAGCCATCGTCCCGGAGCCCGCGTTCGAGATCTTCGGCTACGACACGAACGTGGCGGGCGGCCGATGCGTGCGAGTCATGCCGGCGCGCGACTTTCAGTTTCCGTTGGACGACGTGCTGGCGGCAGTGACGCCGGCGACGCGAGTGGTGTTTCTCACGAATCCGAACAACCCGACCGGTGTGTCGATGTCGCTCGACGCCGTCCGCACGATCGCGCGCCGCGTGCCGGCCGGCGCCGTCGTGCTGGTCGACGAGGCGTACGCGGAATTTGCTGTCACGACGTTCATCCCGGATCTGCCCGCCTTTCCGAATGTCGTGGTCGGCCGGACGTTCTCCAAGGCGTACGGCCTTGCGGGGCTGCGCATCGGCTGCCTCATCGGATCGCCGGACGCGCTCGACCGCATCCGCCCCGCCGTGCCGGTGTACAGCGTGAACATCGCCGCCGTGGTGGCGGTCGAGGCGGCGCTCCAGGATCCCGACCACGTGACTGCGTATCTCCGTGAGGTCGCCGAATCCAAGCGGCTGCTCTACGCGGCATGCGACCGGCTCGACTTGAAGTACTGGAGGAGCGACGCGAATTTTGTCCTTGTGGCGGTGGGCGATCGGGTGAAGTCGTTCATCGCCGGCGCCGAAGCGCGCGGCATCTACCTTCGCGACAGGTCCTGCGAGCCGGGCTGCGAGGGCTGCCTGCGGATCACGACGGGGCTCGTCCGCCACACACAACAATGCATTCAGGTGCTCGAGGAGGTCTTGTGCGGCGCGGCGTGATCAAACGGCGTACGACGGAAACTGCGATTGCCCTGACGCTCGTGCTCGAAGGCAAGGGCCGGTATCAGATACGGACCGGCATCCGCTTTCTCGATCACATGCTGGAGCTCGTCGCCCGCCACGGCGCGTTCGATCTGCGCATCGACGCGGCGGGCGATCTTGACGTCGATCAACATCACACCGTCGAGGATCTCGGCATCGCGCTCGGCGAGGCGGTCTCGAAAGCGCTCGGAGGGCGGCGCGGGATCCATCGCGCGGGATACTTCGTCATGCCGATGGACGACACGCTGGCCGTGGCTGCAGTCGATTTCGGGGGGCGACCCCACGCGGCCGTCGATCTCAAAGTGCGCGCGGCCCGCGTCGGCGACCTCCAGACCGAGCTCGTGCACGATTTCTTCGACGGCTTCGCGATCGGCGCGCGCGCGAACGTACATCTGAAAGTCCTCTACGGCCGATCGAGCCATCATCAGATCGAGGCGGTGTTCAAGGCCTTCGCCCGGGCGCTCCGGTTCGCATGCGAGAAGGACCGGCGGCTCGCGCGCAGGCTGCCGAGCACGAAGGGCCTGCTGTGATCGCGTTGATTGACTACGGCGCCGGCAATCTCGCGTCGGTGCGCAAAGCGCTCGGCGCCATCGGCGCGGACGTGATGGTGCCGTCGGCCCCCGCGGATCTCGCCGACGTGCGCGGCATCATCGTGCCCGGCGTCGGCCACTTCGGCGCGACCCGCGCCCTCCACGGCGAATGGACCGATGCGATTCTCGCCGTGATCGGCGAGGGGCGTCCGCTGCTCGGCATCTGCCTCGGCATGCAGTGGCTGTTCGAAGGCAGCGACGAGGCACCCGATTGCGCGGGCCTGGGGCTGCTCGCGGGCCGTTGCTACCGGCTCCGGGGGAACGACGTGAAAGTGCCGCACATCGGATGGAACACGATCGACATCAGGCGCCAAGGTTCGATCGTCGCTGGCGTGGCGCCGGGGACGCAGTTCTATTTCACGCACAGCTTCGTCGCACCCGTCTCGGGTGATACCGTCGCGTCCACCGAACACGGCGAACTCTTCGCGTCGGTCGTCGAGCGCGGACAGGTCGCCGGGGTGCAGTTCCATCCCGAGAAGTCCGGCGAGGCCGGCCTGACGGTTCTCAGGAACTTCGCGGAGCTGGCGCGGTAAGTGCTGTCCAAACGGATCATCGCGTGCCTCGACGTCCGCGACGGCCAAGTGGTAAAAGGCGTCCACTTCGAGGAGCTGCGCGCCGCCGGCGATCCCGCCGCGCTCGCGGGACGCTACAACGCGGAGGGGATCGACGAGCTCGTCATCCTCGACATCACGGCGACGATCGAGACGCGCCGCGCGCGCGCCGACACCGTCAGACGCGTCGCCGCCGAGCTGTTCATTCCGCTCGCGGTGGGAGGCGGCATACACAGTGAAGATGACGCCGCGGCGGCCATCGACGCGGGCGCCGACAAAGTCAGCCTCAACACGGCGGCGCTCGCCGACCCCGGGTTGATCACCACGCTCGCGGCTCGATACGGCAGCCAGGCAGTTGTCGTCGCCATCGACGCGAAGCGCGAAGGCGATCGCTTCGCGGTCTACGCCCGGAGTGGACGCGTCGCCGCGGATCGGGAAGCGGTCGAATGGGCGCGCGAAGCCGAACGCCGCGGCGCCGGCGAGATCCTGCTGACGTCGATCGATCGCGACGGCACGAAGGCCGGGTTCGACTGCGTGCTCACCGCCGCCGTGTCGTCGGCCGTGTCGATTCCGGTCGTGGCCTCCGGAGGCGCCGGCGGGCTGGACGACTTCGTCGACGTCTTCACGACGGGGCGCGCCGACGCCGCCCTCGCCGCGTCTATCTTTCACAACGCCGACACCAACGTGCGCGCGTTGAAGCGTCACCTCGCCGCGCACGGCATTCCGGTCAGGCCCTGGAGTTGATGCAGTGCTGATTCCCTCCATCGATCTCCAGAACGGCGCCGTCGTGCAGCTCGTGCAGGGCGACCGCCTGGCGATACGAGACGACGACGTCTTCCGATGGGTCCGGCGGTTCGAGCATTTTCCGAAGGTGCAGGTCATCGATCTGGATGCCGCGATGGGCACCGGCGACAATCTGGCGCTCGTGCGGCAGCTCGCGGGCCGGCTGTCGTGCCGCGTTGGCGGCGGCGTCCGCACGCTGGCCCGCGCCGAGGAGCTGCTGGAGGCCGGCGCGACACACGTCATTGCCGGGTCTTCTTTCTTCAAGGACGGCGCGCCCGATCTGGCATTCGCGAGACAGCTGGCCGCCGCCGTCGATGCGGCGCGCGTCATCGCCGCCGTCGACAGCCGCGGCGGCCACGTCGTCATTCACGGGTGGAAGACGCGGTTGGCGATCACGCCGGTGGACGCGGTGCGCGCGCTCGAGCCGTACTGCGGCGAGTTCCTCTACACGCACGTGGACGCCGAAGGCCTGATGCGGGGCACCGACTTCGACGCGATTCTCGCCGTCCGGGGCGCGACGACGCGCCGGGTGACCGCCGCGGGCGGGATCACGACGCGGGACGAGATCGACCGGCTCGACGCGCTGGGCGTCGACGCCGTCGTCGGGATGGCGATCTACACGGGGAAGCTGGACGTGTGACGTGTTCGCGTCACGCGAGCCGGCGTGACAGGCTCGCGACGTCGAGGGCCTCCAGCGAGTCGAGCACGAGATCGGCCGCGCCGAGCTCCGCCAGCGTGTAGGTGTGCGTCACCGCGATGGTGCGCAGGCCCGCCTGGCGCGCCGACTCGAGTCCCCAGCGCGAATCCTCGATGGCCACGCAGTCGCCGGGCTGGAGTGAATCGCCGGCGACGGCGGCAAGCAGACGCACGGCGAGCAGGTACGGCGCCGGATCGGGCTTGCTGCGGGAGACGTCTTCGGCCGCGACGATCGCGGCGAAAAGGTCCGTGAGGCCCGCCGCCTCGAGGACGCGCAGGATCTCGTCGCGCCGCGCGCCCGACGCGATGCCAATCGGCACCGACGCGGCGACGCGGCGGATGGCGGCGGCGGCGCCGGGAAAGAGCATGCCGGCGTCTGCCTCCAGCTCCTCGAACCGAACGGCCTTGCGGGAGACGAGCGACGCCACCTGCTCCGGACCGAACGCGTCGAAGTCGGCGCCGATCGCGTGGAGCGCGCCGGCATCGTCGAAGCCGAGGTACCGCGCGTAGTAGTCGCGCTCCGACAGGTTGACGCCCGTGGAGGCCAGGACGTCGTGCAGCGCGCGGAAGTGCAGCGGTTCGCTGTTGGCGATCACGCCGTCGAAATCGAAGACGACCGCGCGGAGCTTCATCCTGAGTATTCTATAGTGGCCGCATCGATGATCCCCATCACCGACACGATCGTGCTCGACGACCGCGACATCGAGGAGCGGTTCGTCCGCGCGTCGGGTCCGGGCGGGCAGAATGTCAACAAGGTCTCGACCGCCGTCGAGCTGCGCTTCAACATCGGCGCGTCGCTGCTGCCGGCGGACGTGAAGGCGCGTTTGATCGCGCTGGCGGGCCACCGCGTGACGGCCGAGGACGTGCTGCTCATCGACAGCCGCGAGCATCGCACGCAGGCGCAGAATCGCGAAGCGGCGCGCGCGCGGCTCGTTGCACTCGTGCGGCACGCCGCCGTGCGGCCCAAGAAACGCCGGCCGACCAGACCGCGGGCCGGCGCGCGCGAAAAACGTCTCGCCTCGAAAAAGCTACGGAGCGCCGTCAAAGCGTCACGAGGCCGCGGCGGGCGTCCCGGGGGTGACGACTAGCGGCCCAGCCAGGCGGGGATCACCCGCGCCTTCCGCGCCGGTGCCGGCCATGCCGTGATTCGTTCGCGGACTTCAACTTCGCGATTCGCTCATCGGAATGCTTGACGCCGGGGTCGCTCGGCACCGGCTTTCTGTGGCGCTTCCCGGGCGCGTCCACGTTGGGGCGGCTGGGAAGGGCGGCGGTCCGCGATACTGCCTTCGTTAGGACCTTCGTTGGCGCCTTCGCTGACGGCGCGGGCTTTTTCGGGCTGCGCTTGCCGCGCTTCAACCCTTCCACCTTGGCCTGCACCGTGCCGATGATGCGGCCGAGCTGCTCGGCGACTGCCACCACTTTGTGCTCCACCTGATCCGTTGTCCGCTTGGCCATCGCGCTCTCCATCGATTCGGGCTGTGATCGCGCTTCCGCGCGAGATGAACGCAGGACTCATGCCGCCCCACGGCTGCGGTAGAATCCGCGCATCGTGAACTTCAATCGATTCAGCTTACTCCTTTGCGCGGCGGTTCCGCTGACGTACGCGATCACCGCCGACGTCGACTGGCCCGTGAACGGCGGCATCGACAACATCCGCTACTCACCGCTGACGCAGATCAATCGCGGCAACGTCAGAAGCCTTCGCGTCGCTTGGTCTTACGACTCGCACGACGCCTTCACGGGTTCTGAAATGCAGAGCAACCCGATCGTCGTCGGACGCGTGCTCTATGCCACGACGCCGACGCTGCGCGTCGTCGCGCTGGACGCCGAGACGGGGCGCGAGTTGTGGACGTTCGATCCATCCGGCGGCGGGGCCGCGCGGACGAGATTCCGCCATCGCGGCGTCACCGTTCACAACGACCGCGTGTTGTTCACGTACAGAAATTATCTGTACGCACTCGACAAGCGGACCGGGGCGCCGATCCCGTCATTCGGCAAGGACGGGCGCGTCGATCTGCGAGAAGGGCTCGACCAGCCGGCTGAGCGCATCAGCATCAGCGCGAGCACACCGGGCGTCGTCTTCGAGGACCTGTTCATCATGGGCAGCACCGTTCCCGAAACGCTGCCAGGATCGCCAGGGCACATCCGCGCGTTCGACGTGAACACCGGCGCGCGACGCTGGATCTTTCACACGATTCCGCAGCCGGGCGAATTCGGCTACGACACCTGGCCGCCTGACGCCTACAAGATCTCGGGCGGCGCGAATGCGTGGGCCGGCGTGACGATCGATCCCAAGCTCGGGCTCCTCTTCGCGGCGACCGGATCGGCCTCGTTCGATTTCTACGGCTCCAATCGGCACGGCGACAATCTCTTCGCCGACTGCGTGCTGGCGCTCGACGCCCGCACCGGCCGGCGCGTCTGGCATTTCCAGGGCGTGCGCCACGACGTGTGGGATCTGGATTTCCCGGCGGCGCCAAGTCTGGTCACCGTGACGCGCAACGCCCGGAAAGTGGATGCGGTCGCGCAGATCACGAAGACCGGCTTCGTCTTCGTCCTCGACCGGCGCACGGGCCAGCCGCTGTTCCCGATCGAATACCGCCAGGTGCCCGCGTCGCCGATCGACGGCGAGCAGCTGGCCGACACGCAGCCATATCCGTTCAAGCCGCCGCCGTTTACCCGGCAGAGCCTCACCGAAGACATGCTGACGCGGCGCACGCCGGACGCGCACGCCGCCGTGCTCGCGCAATTCAGGAAGCTCAAGACCGGGATGTTCACGCCGCCCTCCTTTGAGGGGACGATCGAGTTTCCCGGCGTTGACGGCGGCGGCGAGTGGGGCGGCGCCGCCTTCGATCCCGACTCGGCGCTGCTCTACGTCAACGCGAACGAAATGCCGTGGATCGTACGCCTCATTCCAAACAACGACACGTCGCTCTACAACAACAAGTGCGCGACGTGCCACCGTGAAGACCGCACGGGGACGACGAGCGCGCCGTCGCTCGAGGGCATCGGTGAACGCCGCTCGCGCGACCAGCTCGCCGCGATCATCCGCGAGGGCACGGGGCGGATGCCGGGATTCTCAGATCTGGGCGCCAAGAACACCGGCGACCTCGTCGATTTTCTTGCTACCGGCAAGGACAAGGGCGCGGATCCGGCCGTCCGGAACGACCCGAGTTGGCTCCCCTACCGCAGCGACGGCGAGACGCTCTTCCGCGATCCGGACGGCTATCCCCCGCTCACGCCGCCCTGGGGGACGCTGAACGCGATCGATCTCAACGCCGGCGTCATCCGCTGGAAGGTTCCGTTCGGCGAGTTCCCCGCCCTGGCCGCCAAAGGGATCACCAACACCGGGAGCGACAACTACGGCGGTCCGGTCGTCACCGCCGGCGGGCTGGTCTTCATCGGCGCGACCAACTTCGACAGGAAATTTCACGCCTACGACAAACGCACCGGCGCGCTGCTGTGGGAGACGACGCTGCCCGCGGCCGGCAACGCGACGCCGGCGGTGTACCAGATCAACGGCCGCGAGTACGTCGTCATTGTCTGCGGCGGCGGCAAGAACGGTGCGCCTTCCGGCAGCAGCATCGTCGCCTTCGCGCTGCCGCCGCGCTGACGACTACTCCTCAGCCTTCAGCGTGATGGTGATGGCTTTGCGGAACTTGACCGGCACGCCATTGAGCGTCGCCGGCTTGTAGCGCCACAAGCGCGTCGCCGAGAGCGCCATCGTGTCGTACAGCGAGTTGACCGACCCTCGCATCAACGCGGACTCCACAGCGCCCGACTCATTGATCACCAATTCGAGCGTGCCCTTGCCGCGCGGGACGGGCCGCGTCGGATATTGCGGCAGCGTCTGATGGACGATGACCGGCGGCTGCACGTCCGGATCGTCCATCCCATAAATGCGAGGCGCGACGGGCACCGGCGCTGACGGCGGCGGCGGCGGCGGTGCCGGTGTGGGCGCCGGAGGCGGCGCGGCGGCGCGGACGCTCAGATCGTGAAAGCCGAGGGCCAGCGTGTGGATGTCGGAAAGCGGCGGCTGCGCAACGGCCGCTCCGACGTCCGGATCCGCCAGCGCGTCGAGCACCTTCGCGAACCCGTCGGCGGCGGCGGCAAACTCCCGTCGATCGAATGCCGCTTTCGCGTCCGCGTAGTTCTGCTGAATGATGGCCGGCAACATGCGCCGCCGCACGTCGCTGAACGCCGAGCGCACGCGCGGCGACACGTCGGTGTTCGACGGGTGATACGTCGGCTCGGCGGCGACGACCGCTTCGATCGCGTGCTCGGCTTCAGCCGAACGGCCGAGCGCGAGGAGGCAGAAAGCGCGGTACTGTTCGATGACGCGGCCGTCAGTGGCGCCAAGGGCGCGCTGGTCGGTCGCGTGCAGCCGGTTCAGGACCGCGAGCGCGTCCTCGTACGCCGCCGAGGCGTAGAGGTCGCGCGCGCTGGCCAGGGAATCCTGCGCGGACGCAGACGCCGCCGTCATCAGGACGACTACGACGGCGGCGGCGGCGAGGTGGCGGACGTGGGCACGCCAGGGAGTCATGTGTTATTTCTTCCTCAAGTCCACGCTGAGCCGCGCGGGAGCGGTCAGCGTGACGGTCACCGCGCTTCGCTGTTCACCGAACTCGGGATTGCGGAACACGACTTCGTGCGGGCCGATCGCCACCGCGAGATTGCCGATCGGCGTCTCGCCGACCTTCTCGCCGTCGATCCACACTTCCGCCCACGGAATCGCGTTCAGCGCGATCGTGCCTTTCGGAAACTCGATCTTGATCGGCGCCACCTTGCCGGCGGGCACCTGCACGGTGCGCGTGATGCGATAGCCGAGCGGCTCGTTGACGATCTCGATCTCGTGATGGCCGGCCGACACCATGATGCGATCGCTCTGGCTCGTGCCGAGCAGCCGCTTGTTCTCGTACAACTGCACGTCCACCGGCGCCGACACGGAAATCCAGCCGGACACCGGCGCATTTTCCGGCGGCGTCAGCGGCACCACGACTGATGCGGTCGTGCCCGCTTCCACCGTGACGCTCTGTTTGACCAACCCGAGCGCGCTCTCGACGCTCACCGTGTGCGTCCCCGGCGCCAGATCGCTGACCATCGCCGGCGACGGCCCGCGCGGTACGCCGTCAACTGTGACGACGGCGCCGGCCGGGTCGGTGCGAATCTGCAGCTGGCCGGTGGCCGACGCGGTCTTCGGCAGCTCGATGTATTGCGAGACTTGCGCGCCCGCCGTGATGGTGACCGGAATGGTGCGCGGCTCGCCGGCGCCGTGCAGATCCAGCACGTGCGCGCCCGTCTTGAGCGTCAGCAGGATCGGCGTCGTCCCTCGCGCTTCGCCGTCCACAACGACCTGCGCGCCGGGCGGATTCGTCGTGACGCTCAACGTACCTGTCGCGGCGGTCGCGGCAAACGCCGTCGCGAGGCCGTACCGGCGGGCCGCGAAGACACCGCCCCCTGCCAGCGCGATCAACACGATCGCGGCGGCGGCCGCCAAACCCGAACGATGCGCCGGTCGTCGGTGCTGTGCCATTGGGTGGTCCTCATCGACGCCGTGTTTGAGGTCAATTCCCTCGTCAGGCTCACCAGGCTCGAACCGCTCGAACCGCTCGATCGGCCCGCTCTTGACCGGCGCGATCAGCGCCGGCCTGCTCGCGGTCGCGACGGGTTCCTCGGGGGCTTTCCGTACCGGCTGGACAGGCTCGGGCAGCGGCGGCGGATCGACCGCGGCGTGATACTGCGCCAGAAACGACTCGACGGCGGCCGGCGCGGCCATGTAGTCGCTGTCGCCGAGCACTCTGTCGAGCTCGACGCGCGCCTCGATCGCCGATGTAAAGGAACTGCGCAAATCGAGCTGCAGCGCCCGCGCCAGCCACGCGCGCAGCCCCGCCGGCAGCGGCTCGAGCCCGCCGCGCGCGGAGATCGCCCACGCCGACGCGACCGCCTCGTTGATGCGCGCCGGGTACTCGTCCTCGCGCAGCAGCCGTCCCAGAATCAGCGACAGCGCGACGACGCCCATTTGCATGACATCGGCGCGATGATCGAAATGCGGCAGGCTGGCCGACCGCGGCAGCGCGATGCGCAGCTCTTTCCAGTACCGTTCGTGCGAGAACCGGAGCTGCTCGAGCGCCGCCCCCATCACGTGCTCGACGACGACGAGCCGCCCGTTCGGCGCAATCACGATGCGCTCGGGGCCAATCGCGCCGTGCGCGACGTCCGGTGCGTGCTCGTGCAGCAGCGCAACGGCCGGCACGAGCTGCCGGACGAGGCACAGCGCGGCGTTGATGTCGAGCGTCAGCCGCTGCTGTTCGGCGACCGCGAGGATCTCGGAGAGCCTGACGCCGGGCGTCACGTCAGAGATGACCGCCAGCGTCGCCGTCTGATCGCTCAACCGATCGACGCTGCGGACGCGCGCGAAATACGCGTGGTGGAAGCCGGCGAGGCGGCCGACGCGTTCGCGCAGCGCGAACTCGAACGCGGGGACCTCCGTCAGCTCGCCGCGCAGGCACAACACGTCGATCGCGCCGGTACCGGTGGGATCGAGGGTCTGGCGCCGCTCGCCGAGACCGTCCTGAAACGTGATGCCGTCGGACGCGGCGGCGGTGGCGGCGGTGGCGGCGACTGCGGGTTCCATGCCCGTGACACTTGCGCGAACTGTGCCGGTCGGCGGGTGCATGCGACGCCGTCGCTCGATCGCCTCCAAGTGCCTCTACAACGGCGGCTTCGTGCGATCCGCCAATCGTCCGGCGTACGAAAGGTGAAAGCGACGGCTTACAGAAGCGTGCCCGCTGTCCGAATTCTGCAAGTGCGGGCGGGTGACGAGATTGATCGGCGGAGAACGCTTATGGCGCCGTGCCGGTGGAAGCCCGGTAGTATAGACGCGTGCGCGCCCCCCTGCGTCGGTGGCATGTCGCGGCCTGGGCCGCCGGCATCATTCTGGTCGCGTACGGCAGCGGAGCGCAGGACCGGCGTCCGTTCCGATCCGGCATCGAGCTGACGAGCATCACCGCGACCGTGCGCGACGCGGACGGACGGCTGGTCACAGGACTGGAGCGCGACGCGTTCGAGGTGTTCGAGGACGGCGAGCCGCAAACGATCACGCAGTTCACGCATGATCGCGTGCCCATCGGGCTCGGCGTCCTGCTCGACATCAGCGACAGCATGTTCGGCAGGCGCATCCAGGACGCCCGGGCGGCGATCGACCGCTTCCTGTTCGAGCTGCTCGATCCCGGCGACGAGTTCTTCGTGCTGGCCTTCAACCATCAGCCGCATCTCCTGACGGGCTGGACCAGCGCGCCGGATCAGGTCCGCCGCGCGCTCGACGGCCTGCGGCCGTCTGGCGGAACGGCGGAGTACGACGCGGTGCTGGCGGCGCTGCCGACGATCGCGCGGCGCTCGCGCGAGCGCGCGGCGCTGCTGCTCGTGTCCGACGGCGCCGACACGGCGAGCAACGCGACCCTGCGCGAGGTCCGGTCGGCGCTCATGCGAAGCGACACGTTCGTCTACGCGATCGCCATCGACTCCCCGGAGCCGCAGCCGATCAACACGCGGGTGAACGCGACGACGCTGCGCGAGATCACCGATGACAGCGGCGGACGCACCGAGGTCGTGCACAACGCGGCGGAGCTCGTCGAGGCCACCGCGCGCATCGCCGACGAGCTCAACCACCAGTACGTGCTCGGCTACACGTCGCCGCGCGGCGCGGATGGGAAATATCACAGCATCCGCGTGAGAGTCCGCGGGTCGGGGTACAAGGTGCGGGCGAGGAACGGCTATGTGGCGGAGCCGCCGAACGGTCGGAGCATCAAGTGATGGCGCCCGGGGCGCGCGTGTCAACGTGTCAGGGCTCGCTTCCGCGGTCCAGCTCCGCGCTGATGGCGGCGTAACAGGCCGGGCAAATGCCATGGCTGAACTGCGCGTCGGAGTGCTCGGCGATATACCCCTCCAACTGCTGCCAGTACTGATCGTCGCCGCGAATGCGCTTGCAGTAGGAACAGATCGGGAGGAGGCCGCGCAGCTGCTTGACGTTGGAGAGAGCCGCCTGCAGCTCCTCGACGCGCTCGGCGAGGTTCTTCTGCAGCGTGAGGATGCGGACGCCGACCTGGACGCGCGCGCGCAGCTCCTCGGGATCGAACGGCTTGGTGACGTAGTCGTCGGCGCCGGCGTTGAGGCCGGTGACCAGATCGCCGCGAGCCTCGCGCGCGGTCAGCAGCATCAGGTACATGTTGGCCAGCGGCAGCTCGGCGCGGACGCGGCGGCACACCTCGGGGCCGTCCATCTCCGGCATCATCCAATCGAGAATGGCGAGCGTCGGGACGGTGGCCGCGCGCAGGTGATCCCACGCCTCGGCGCCGTTCGAGACGACGGCCACGTCGAACTCCCAACGCTTGAGCGTCCGCGACAGGATTTCCGCCGTCACCCGGTCGTCGTCGGCTACCAGAGCATGCACGAGTCCTCCATCTCGCAAAGGCGCTGCCAGACGGCGGCGGCCACGGCCGGCCGTGGGCGGGCCCGCACGCCGGATCGAGGTGTGCGGCGGTGTGCGCGACCGTGCGATCTCGACACACTCTCGAGATCCGCTGGGCGGATCCGGATCGGCGATCGCGCCCAATCGCCCGGCGCGCGCCGCGCTTCCCATGGAACGGAAGCTGCAGCGCGGAGGCCACAGTGACCCGTCTTCAATTCAAGCGCCTCGATGTGCGGCGTGTGGGCATCGCCGTCCTCGCTGGAATCGCGGGCGTCGCCTTGAATCTTGCGCCGCTGCCGGCGGTCGCCCGGCTCTGGCCCGGCCGCATCGCCACGCTGCCGGTCGCGATCTTCTACGGTCCGTGGTACGGGCTGCTGGCCGCGCTCATCGGCGCGCTGCCCCAAATGCGCGTCACGCCGATCCTGCCGATCGCCTTTGCGGTTGAAGCCCTGATGGTAGGCGCATTTGCCCGTCGCGGCAAGCCGACGCTCGTGGCGGGCGCGCTGCTGTGGGTGGGCGCGGCCCTGACCTTCGCGCTCTTCCCCGCCGAATTCGGCCTCGGCTATCTGCGCCACGCCGTGTGGCCGCTGGCGCTGCAGCAGATGCTGAACGGCATGGTCGCGGTGGTCGTCGCCGAGCTAGTCGCGGTGGCGGCGTCGGCCGGCCGCGTCATCGCCGTCGCTGAATCGACCAGGCGGCGCCGCCTGCGCGCCCACGCCTTTCACGCCTTCGTGCTGGTCGCTGTGCTGCCCGTGCTGCTCCTCAGCGCGGTCAACGGCCAGTTGTTCGCGACCAAGCAGGAGAACGAGGGCGCCGCGCGCCTGCACGACGCGGTCACGGCGCTGAGCACGCACATCGGCGAGTACCTGACAACGCACACGCGCGCCGTCGAGGCGATGGCGGGCACCGCCGGCGAGATCAGCGCCGACCCGCCGCGGCGCCATCAGCTGCTCGAGCAGTACCACGGCATCTACGAGGGGTTCATGACGCTCCTCGTGGCGGATTCAGCGGGCAATCTCCTGGAGAGCGTACCGCCGCAGCCGCTGCCGCAAACCGTGGCGGACCGGCAGTATTTCGCGGACGCGGTCCGCACCAGGCGGCTGGCCATTTCGGAAATCTTCGTGGGCCGCCGATCGCACGTGCCCATCGTGACGATTGCGGTGCCGATGTACACCCCGACCGGCCGTCTGACGGGCGTCGCCGGCGGTTCGCTCGATCTCTCCAGATTCCAGCGCTTCGTCGAAGAGTACCGCACGCTGGACGACGCGATGATTACCATCGTCGATCAGCAGAACCGCGTCATCTACGCCACGGCGAGCTCGGGCTATGCCGTCCAGCAGAGTCTCGAGCAGGACGACATCATCAGGGCCAGCAGGGCGAGCGCGACCGCCGCCGGCGGGGCGTTCCGCTACGACCGGCGCTCAGCCGACGGCGCGCGCGCGCAGCAGCTGGTGGCCGAGGCGGTCATCGAACCCTCGGGCTGGAAGATCTTCGTCGAACAGCCCCTGCTCAACATGCGCCTGCAGAGCACCGGCTACTACGCGCTGACGCTGACCTTGATCGTGATGGCGCTCGGCGGCGCGGTGCTGGGCGCGCGCGCGTTTGCCGGCGCCGTGACGCGCCCCCTGGAAGAGCTCGTCGCCATCGTCCGGAACATCTCGGCCGAGGCGACGCCGGCGCAGGCGGCGGTGACGACCGACGATCCCCCGGCCGAGATCGCCGAGCTCCTCGAGGATGTGAACCGCATGCAGGCGCGGCTCGCCGATTCGTACCAGCAGCTCGAGCAGGCGCTCGCGCAGCGCGAACTGCTGAACACCGACCTCCGCGTGCTGACCGACGACCTCGATCGGAAAGTCCGCGAGCGCACGGCGGAACTGGTGGCCGCCACGCGGACCGCCGAAGAGGCGAACCAGGCGAAGAGCGAGTTCCTCGCGAACATGAGCCACGAGATCCGTACACCGATGAACGGGATCATCGGGATGACCGAGCTCGCGCTCGACACGACGCTTTCCGACGAGCAGCGCGAATACCTCTCGATGGTCAAGAGCTCGGCGGATAGTCTGCTCGGCATCCTCAACGACATCCTCGATTTCTCGAAAATCGAGCTCCGCAAGCTCGAGCTCGAGGTCATTCCGTTTTCCGTCCGCGATCATCTGGCCGATCTCGTGAAGCCGCTCGCGTTGCGGGCCGAGCAGAAAGGGCTCGAGCTGATTTGCCACGTCCTGCCGGATGTCCCGAGCGTGGCGCTGGGCGATCCGGGACGCCTCCGCCAGGTCATCGTCAATCTGGTCGGCAACGCGATCAAATTCACCGAGCGCGGACAGATCCTCGTGCAGGTCGAGGTCGCGTCGCAGGACGCCGGCGCCGCCGTGCTGCACTATTTCGTGAGCGACAGCGGCATCGGGATCTCGAAGGAGAAGCAGCAGGAGATTTTCCAGCCCTTCCGGCAGGCCGACGGATCGACGACGCGGCGGTTCGGCGGAACGGGGCTGGGCCTGGCGATCTCGTCGACGCTCGTGGAGCTGATGGGTGGACGCATCTGGGTCGAAAGCACGCCGCACGAAGGCAGCACGTTCCACTTCACGGCCCAGCTCGGCGTGTCGGACGCCCGGCCGGAGCTGACGACGTGGAACGTCACCGACCTGCCGGTGCTCGTCATCGACGACAACCACGTGAACCGGCGCATCCTTCAGGATCTGCTCGAGCGCTGGAAGATGCGTCCGACGCTCGTCGACAGCGGCGCCGCCGCGCTCGAGGCGATCGAACGCGCCGGCAGCGAGGGACGGCCGTTCTCGCTGGTGCTGGTCGACGCGCACATGCCAGAGATGGACGGCTTCGGGGTCGTGCGACGGATCCGCGCGAACCCGCGGCTCGCGGGCGCGACGATCATGATGCTCAGCTCCTCGGGCCAGTACGACGAACTCGCGCGCTGCCGCGAACTCGGGATTGCGGATCACCTCACCAAGCCGATCGATCAGCGCGAGCTGCTGAGCGCGATCGGCCGGGCGCTCGCACGCGAACAGTTGCCGCGCCTCGCTCTCCCGGCCTCGATGCTGGCGGCCGATCTCCCCACCCGGCGGCTGCACGTGCTGCTGGCCGACGACAACGTCGTCAACCAACGCCTGGCCACGAGCCTCCTCGAGCGGCGCGGCCACCGCGTCACGATCGCGCACAACGGCAAGGAAGCGCTCGCCGCGATCGACCGGGAAGCCTTCGACGCGGTGCTGATGGACGTGCAGATGCCGGAGATGAGCGGCTTCGAGGCGACCGCGGGCGTTCGGGCGCGCGAACAGGGGACCGGCGTCCACGTGCCGATCATCGCGATGACGGCGCACGCCATGAAAGGCGATCGCGAACGCTGTCTCGCGGCCGGCATGGATGAATACATCACCAAGCCGCTCGACCCCAAGCGGCTGTGCGCGGTCGTCGAGAACCTCGTGACCGGCGGGACGTCGTCTCCGGCGCACGCCGCCACCGACAACGCGTCATCGGATCTGCATGCGGCGATTCTGGCGCGCGTCGGCGGCGACGCGCAGCTGCTCGCCGAGATCAGCCGCCTCTTCATCGACGACGTGCCCGGGCACCTGGAGAAGATTCGCGCCGCACTCGACGCCCGCGACGCGGAGGGGCTGCGCCGCGCGGCCCACGCGTACAAAGGCGCCGCGGCCAACTTCGAGGCGGCCGCCGTCGTCCGCGCCGCGCGGCAGCTCGAAGAGGTCGGACGGCTGAACGAATTTGCCGAGCACGAAGGCCTGTGGCAGACACTGACCGCCGAAACCGACGAGCTCGTCGCCACGCTGCGCCATTACATCGCACGCGAGCCGCTCGCCACGTAGGGCACGGCCGCGGCTGATGATGGTGCCGGCTGCCTTGCACACTTCGTGCGTCGCCTCACCGAATAGCGCTTGACCGCCCGGCGGCCGGCTCGCACGATACACGGCATGGCTCGCCGAAAACTGGTCCGCCGCAACCCGAAGGGGTACGGCTGGATTCCGGATCTTCCCGACTCCCGCGACCGTCAGTACGCGGCGCCGTTCGCCGTCGGACCGTTGCCGCCGAGCGTCGACCTGCGCGCCGCCTGCCCGGCCGTCTACGATCAGGGGCAGCTCGGGAGCTGCACGGCCAACGCGATCGGCGGCGCCCTGCAGTTCGATCAGATCAAGCAGGCGCTCACCGACGTCTTCGTGCCCTCGCGCCTGTTCATCTACTACAACGAGCGCGTGATCGAGGGCACGGTGGACGAGGACGCCGGTGCGATGATCCGCGACGGCATCAAGAGCGTCGCCAGGCAGGGCGCGCCGCACGAACGGTTCTGGCCGTACGCCATCGCGAAATTCCGCGCGAAACCGCCGGCATCCGCGTTCAAGGATGCCGCCAAGCACCCCGCGGTGCTCTATCAGCGCGTCTCGCGCGAGATCGATCAGATGAAAGGCTGTCTCGCCAGCGGCTTTCCGTTCGTCTTCGGCTTTTCGGTCTACGCCAGCTTCGAGAGCCCGGCGGTCGCGGCCACGGGACACGCGCCGATGCCGAAACCGAAGGAAGCGCTGCTCGGCGGCCACGCGGTCGGCGCCGTCGGCTACGACGATGGGCAGCAGTGGTTCATCGCGCGGAATTCGTGGGGGCCGAAGTGGGGGCTCACTGGCTACTTCACGCTGCCGTACGAATACCTGCTCGACGAAAATCTCAGCGACGATTTCTGGACCATCCGTCTCGTGCAGTAGCGGAGGTCATCCCGCGACGAACATGCCGACGCTCGCGGCGGCCATGAGCGCCGTCGCGATCCAGCCCAAGACATTCAGCGGGCGCGTGTTGGTCCATTCGCCCATCACCTTTGTATTGTTGGCGACGAGCATGATGATGACCATGAGCGGCGGCGCGGCCACGCCGTTCAAGATCGCGGAATAGAACAGCATCTTGATCGGGCTCGCACTGAACACCTCGAGCGCGATGCCGACGGTGATCGCGGCCCCGAACACCACATAAAAACGGCGCGCCCGGCGGAACGGCTCGTTCAGCCCCGCGCGCCACCCGCGCAGCTCCGCGATCGCAAACGACGCCGATCCCGCCAGGACCGGCACCGCCAGCAGCCCGCTGCCGATCAAGCCGATCGAGAACAGGATGTAGGCCGCGTTCCCCGCCAGCGGCCGCAGCGCCTCGGCCGCCTGACGCGTCGTTTCGATGTCACGGTGCCCGCCGCGGTACAGGGTCGATGCCGTGGCGAGAATGATGAAGAACTGAACGAGATTCGAAAACGACATCCCCACAACCACGTCGGTGCGCGCGTCGCTCAGCTCGTCGATGGTGGCGCCGCGGCGCGCATGACGGCTGCGCCGGCCCATCGCCTTCTCGGCCTCGACTTCGTACGACGCCTGCCAGAAGAACAGATACGGCGAAATCGTGGTGCCGAGAATCGCGACGACCGTCGTCAGATAGGCGGACGACCAGCGCAGCTCGGGCACGAGCGCGCGGTACAGTCCGACACGCCAGTCGGGGTGCGACAGGACCGCCGAGATGATGTAGCTGAACAACACGAGGGTGCTCCACTTCACGTACTTCGCGAAGGTGACGTAACTCGTGTAGACCGTGAAGACGACGACCGCCGCGCCGAGCGCCGGCACCGAGACGAATTTGGGAATGCCCGTGAGCATCGAGACGGCGTCGGCCATGCCGCCGAGGTCGGCGCCGATGTTGAAGATGTTGGCGACGAGCAACAGCACGCAGATGGCATACAGCAGCCAGCGCGGGTAATGCCGGCGCAACGCGCCCGTCAGCCCGACGCCGCACACCATGCCAATGCGCGCGCACACGAGCTGCACCGCGATCATCAGCGGCAGCGTGAGTACCGCCGTCCATAGCGTGCCGTATCCGAACGACGCGCCCGCTACGGCATAGGTCGCGATCCCGCTCGGGTCGTCGTCGGACGCGCCAGTGACGAGTCCGGGGCCCAGTTTCTTGAAAAACGAAGCCACGCGGCATCCTAACACCTCCACCGTCCGGTCCAGCCGGACGTGTGCCGGGCGGTGAGCGCGATGCTCCGCTTCTCAGTTCTCGCCGCATGCTAAACTGATGCTCTCCGCGTCGGTATGGTGGGCGTAGTTCAGTTGGTTAGAACGCCGGTCTGTGGCACCGGAGGTCGCGGGTTCAACTCCCGTCGCCCACCCCAACAACACATCGCGATTGCAGATTGTGGACCGCGGATTGCGGGTTGCGGATTCACCACGCTCAACAACGTAACGCGCCGCGTGAGCCGGCGGACGTTTACTTCCGCGGTGTCGGCGGCTGGGCGGGCGTCGCGGCTGGCGGAGGCGGCGGCGTGAACGGCGCCGGCTGGCGGAGCGTGGGCTGGCGAGGCGCGGGCGGCACGGCTTCCCACCGCACGATCGTCTGCGCCAGACGATCGTGAAAGACGAACGCCGCGGCGCCGGCGCCGACGAGCATCAACACCACGAGCGCGGCCATGGTCAGCACCGCCCGCACGAGCCGCGCGGCTTCCGACTCCGGCGGGGTGAAGTCGAGATCCTCGGCGGCGCGATCCACGAGCGGCAAATCGATGACGCTCGCCGACGCCTCGTACCCGAGCGTCAACGCGCGATCACACAGCTGGTTGATAATCCGCGGCACGCCCGCCGACAACACGAACAGCCGCCCGACGGCATCGTCGTCGAACTCCACGCGTGCGTTGCTGCCGGCGACCGTCAGCCGGTGCAGCACATAGTCGACAATCTCATCGTCGTCGAGCGGTTCGAGCACGCACCGCACGGAAGCGCGCTGCGCGAGTTGCCGCAGCTCGGGCCGGCGCAGGATCGCCAGCAACTTGGGCTGGCCCACGAGCACGACCTGCAGCAGACGCGTTTCGGCGTCCGCATCCGACAGCACGCGAATCTGATCGAGCACGTCGGCCGCCAGCGTGTGCGCGTCGTCGACGATCACCACGGCAAACGCCTGCAGCGGCGCGAGCGAGGCAAGAAATTCGCGGAGCGCATGCATCAGATCGTGCCGCGACGCCTGCGCCAGGCGGCCGCCCGCGAGATCGGCGCGCGAGATCACGCCGAAGTCGACCAGGATGGTCTGGAGAATTTCTTCGACCGACGCAGACGGATCGAGCACGAACGAGGTCAGCGTGCGGCGATCGAGCTGATCGAGAACGGCGCGGCACAGCATCGTCTTGCCCATGCCGACCTCGCCGGTGACGATGACGATACCGTCGCGGCGGCGGATGGCGCTCAGGAGCTCCTGCGCGACGCGATCGTGCGGCGTGCTGTGATAGAGGAATTTCGGATCGGACGAGGAGCTGAACGGCGGTTCGGTCAGGCCGTAGAAGGTCTCGTAGGTGAGCGCGGCGTCGACGCGTGCGGCGAACACGTCGGTCAATGTTGGAAGACGAGCGGCCGACGGACGCGGCGGCGCGGACGGCTTCGATGACGGAGCCGCGGGCGCGCGAAACGCGGGCGGCGCCTTCGAAGCCGGCGGGGCGGGCGGCGTCGGCGGAAACAAATCGAGCAGCGCGCGCCGGCCGCCGCCCTGGCGCGGTACCGTTGGCGCGCCGCCGTGCGATGCCAGCGGCGTCGATACCGGAGGCGGAGCGGGCTGTCGCGGCGCAGGCGGAGTGGACTGTCGCGGCGGCGGTGGCGCGACCTGTTTCGGCACCAGCGGGCGAACGGGAGGCGGTGCGGGTGCGCGCCTCGGAACGCTGTCGTCCATCCTGTGATCGAGTTCACTGAGGCTGGCGAGAAACACCGGATCGTCAGCGAGCGGCGGCTTTATTTGATCGTCCACTGGTACTCACATTTATACCTGCAAATGCCCGGCTCGCGCGACTTGGCCGATGCCCCCAATGGTCAAGAACGGGACATACTGTGCCGAATCGGACCATTGATCGTACAACTCATTGTGTTGCAAGGAGCTAGACTAGACCAGTTCGTACATAATCTTCGTTAGTGTCATATAAACGCACATATTGTACATCTACAAGCAGCACATTCACAGTCTATTAAGTCTTTCTATTGCAATGTGTTGACGCGAAGAATGAGACATGGCCGAGCTTGGCGTCGAAGTTGCTCGGCCCCTTGACGAGATCTGTACGGCCGGGGTGTAGCCGCAGGTCACGTGAATGACTTACTGACATGGCCATCGATCCGTCCGCCGTCACTGCTCCTCCCGCCCCGGCGCCCGACTGGCGCGTGGAACTGCCGACGTTGACGTCGCGCGCCGTGACGCTGCGTGAACCGATCGCTCAGGACCTCTGCGCACTGGTCGATCTGTTGTCGATCGGCGATGCGAGCCGCTTCGATCTCGAGTATCCGGTCACCGCGCTGGCCGTGCAGGATTTCATCGAGCGTGCGAGTCGAGCGCGCGCGGTGGGCCAAGCGTTCACCTATGTGGTGACGGTCGGCGCGGGCCGTTCGCTTGTCGGCCTCGTGCAGGTGCGGCAGCTCGATCCGGCGTTCGAAGCCGGCGAATGGGACGGCACGCTGACGCCCTCGTCGCGCGGCACGGGGGTCTTTCTCGAGGCGGCGCGCCTCGTCGGCTCGTTTGCGTTCGGCTCGGTCGGCGCCCATCGGCTCGAGGCGCGCGTGCTGCTGCAGAACGGCCGCGCCAGCGGCGCGCTCCGAAAGATCGGCGCGGTTCAAGAAGGGGTGCTCCGCCGCTCGATGCGCCGCGGTGGCGAGTACCTCGATCAGGTGTTGTGGTCGGTGCTGAAAGACGACTGGACCGACCACTGGGTGTCGACGGCGCCTCGTGTCCATTGAAAACGCGACCCGCTTCTCACGAGCAGATGCGATGAATCGGCTGCCGCTCGCCGCGCGCCTGTTCGTCGGCTCCGTGATCGCCGCCGGCGCGGTCCTGCTCGTGGTGTGCCTGCCGCACGCGCGCTTCAATCAGTCGTTGCTGTTCATCGCCCTGATGCTGCTCTCCACCGCCACGGCGGCGCTCAAGGTGCATCTGCCGCTGACCACCGGCGGGTCGACGATGTCGGTGTCGTACGCCGTCGACTTCGCGTCGCTGCTGCTGCTCGGGCCGCACGAGACGATGCTCGTGGCCGGCATGAGCGCGTTCAGCCAGTGCAATCTGAACAGCAAGGATCGCAACCCCGTCTACCGCACGCTCTTCAGCATGGCGTCGCTCGTCGTCACCGTGCAGGGGACCGGTCTGGCGTTCGCGTGGCTCGGTGGACACGTCGGGCAGTCGACGTCGGTCGTGGCGATTGCGCGGCCGCTCGTCGGCGCGGCTACGGCGTATTTCGTGCTGAACACCGGCTTCATCGCGACGGCGATCGCGCTGAGCTCGCGCAAGAACGTCGCCACGGTATGGAACGCCAACTTCCTCTGGAGCGCGCCGAGCTACTTCGTCGGCGCCCTGGCGGCCGGGCTCGCCGCCGGCGTGGTCGAACGATCCGGCTACTGGCTGGTGCCGCTCACGTTCGCGCCGCTGTACCTCACGTACCGGACCTACAAGGTGTACATGGGCCGGATCGAGGACGAGCAGCGTCACGTCGAGCAGACCTCGGACCTGCATCTCGCGACGATTGAAGCGCTGGCGCGCGCGATCGACGCGAAGGATCAAACCGCGCACACCCACATCCGGCGCGTCCAGATATACGCCGCCGGTCTCGCCCGCGCGTTCGGCCTCGAGGATGCGGAGATTCAGGGCATCGAGACCGCCGCGCTGCTGCACGACATCGGCAAGCTTGCCGTGCCCGAGCACATTCTGTCCAAGCCGGGCCCGCTCACGCAGGAAGAATTCCAGAAGATCCGGATTCATCCGCAGGTCGGCGCCGAGATCATCGCGGCGGTGCCGTTTCCGTATCCCGTCGCGCCGCTGATTCTCAGCCATCACGAACGCTGGGACGGCAAAGGCTATCCGCAGGGGCTCAAGGGCAGCGAGATCCCGCGCGGCGCGCGCATTCTGACGATCGTCGACTATTTCGACGCCGTCACGACCGAGCGGCCGTACCACAAGGCGCTCAGCCACGAGGGCGCGCTTGGGCTGATGAAGCACGAGTCGGGTAAAGCGCTCGATCCGGCGCTCGTCGCCAAGTTCATCGAGATCCTGCCCAGTCTGCTCGCCGAAGCCGCGGCGGATCGCAAGGCGCGGCCGGCCGAGATGGTCGAACCGGTCGGCGGCGGCTCGACCGCCTTCGGCCTGGTGCCCGAGCAGCCGGCGCAGAGCGCCTTCGAGAACATCGCGCTCGCCCATCGCGAGATCTACGCGCTCTACGAAATCGCGCAGACGATGGGCACGAGCCTGGGTGTGGCGGACACGATGGCGCTCATCTCGTCCAAGCTGATCAACATCGTGCCGTGGTCGGCGTGCACCCTCTTCCTGCACGAGCCCGAGACCGACACCCTGAAGTGCCGTTTCGCCGCCGGCGTCGACGCGCCGAAGCTGCTGGGGCTGTCGCTCAAAGTCGGCGATGGCCTCGCCGGCTGGGTGGCGCGCAACAAGCGATCGATCGTCAACGGCCAGCCGCGCGTGACCTTCGACGCCGCGGGAGTCTTCTCGCCGATCGATCTGAAGGCGGCGATCGTCTGCCCGCTCATCTTCAACGACACGTTCATCGGCTCGCTGGCGCTTTATCACGTCAACGAGAGCCGCTACACCGAGGATCACCAGCGCCTCCTCGAGCGCATCGCCGAACAGGCGGGCGCCGTGATTCACAATTCGATCGTGTTCGAGCAGACGCAGGAAGACTCGCTGACCGACCCGCTCACCGGGCTGCCGAACCGCCGTTCGATGTTCGTCCACCTGACGCGCGAGTTGTCGCGCGCCGAGCGGCTCAACCGCGAGGTGGCGCTGATCGTGATGGACATCGACGAGTTCAAGGCGATTAATGACACGCACGGGCACCATGTCGGCGACCGCGCGCTCCGGGAAATGGCGCAGGCGCTGCGCCAGGCCCTGCGTCCGTACGATCTCTGCGTCCGCTACGCCGGCGACGAGTTCATCGTCGTGCTCTCGGACTGCCCACGCGAAGCGGCCGAGGCCAAGCGCATGGAGCTGCAGCTCCTGGTCAGCCGGATCGAGATCGAGGTGCGTCCCGGGAAGTTCGTCAAGATCGGCGCGAGCGCCGGCGTGTCCGTGTTCCCGCACGATGGCCCCACGTACGAAACGCTGCTCGCCGGCGCGGATCACGGGATGTATCGCGACAAGGCCACACGGCGCGGGCGCATCCCGTTGTCGCGGCCCGGACCGGCCGACGTCCTCGCGCCCGACATGATCGCGGCGCCGCCTCTGCCGGACGTCGCAGGAGTGCCAGACCCGCCGATTCAAGGCCGTCTCGCCTGACCGCGCGTCGACACGAGATAAAATAGTCTCGTGGCCGACACACCCGACCTGGTCGAGCGGCGGCGAAAGTACATCGAGCGGCAAATCGCGCTCGACACGCGCGC
>JADGOC010000111.1 GCA_017883165.1 Acidobacteriota bacterium | reverse complement strand
CCACGAGCGGGTTCTGACGGCTGGTGATGCGCCGCATGCGTTCTCGAAGCATAGCACTGTGGTACCATGAGCCCCTGCGATGAAAGACCGTCTCATCAGGAAATTCGAGGACGAGATCCGTACGCTCGATCGCGAGCTGAAGCTGGAGCTCCCGAAAGAAATCAAGCGCGCGCGCGAGCTCGGCGATCTTCGCGAGAACGCCGAGTACTCGGCGGCCAAGGAGCGCCAGCGGCTCGTCGAATCGCGCATCAGCATGCTGAAGAAGCGCGTCGCCGAGATTGCGATGATCAACGTCGATCGCATTCCCTCCGACCGCGCGGGCTTCGGCTCGACCGTCCATGTCATCGAGAAGGGCGGCGAGAAGCTCGTGTTCCAGCTCGTGATGCCGGAGGACGCCGACGCCACCAAGGGCCTGATCTCGACGACGTCGCCGATCGGCCACGCGTTCTTGAACAAAGAGCCGGGCGACTCCGTGAAAGTGACGACGCCGGGCGGCATGCGCGAATTCGAGATCGTCTTACTGCTCACCATCCACGACGAAGCGGAATGATCGAGCCCGCGCTGCCGCCGGCTGAAAGCTATTCCCCCCAACTTCGCACCGCGCTCGTCTTGACGGGCACCGGTACGGCCGGCGCCTACCACGCGGGCGTGCTGCGCGCGCTGCACGAAGCGGGCGTCAAGCTCGATATCGTCGCGGGGCGCGGCGTCGGCGTCGTTGGCGCGGTCTTCGCGGCGATCGACGGCGCGCAGCGGCTCTGGGACGACAAAGGCTTCTGGAGTGCGCCGGCGGTGCGGTCGTTCTATCCGTGGCGCGGCATGCTGCGGCTCGCGGCGTGGTCCGTTGTCGTGTCGCTCGCCATCGTGGCGGCGCCGCTGGCGGCCGTGGCGCTCGGTCTCATTATTTTCCCAGTTGATTTCGTGCTCAAGATGGTCGGCATCGGCGGCGCGTCCGGCCTCGCCGGCGCCTACCTGCGTTTCGCGCAATCGGCGTTCGCGCCCGGAGCGCTGCCGACGTGGCTGCCGCGTCTGGCCGTGCTGGTGCTTGGTCTGGCCGGCGCGATCGCGCTCGTGAGCGGCCTGAGGAGCGGCGGCGGGCGCCGGCAGCGCGGCCGCTTCTGGTGGCGCGTCGTGCGGTCGCCGTTGTCAGCGTCTGAAGTGACCGATCACTGCTGGCGCGTGATGTGGGATCTCATTCGCGGTGCAGCCCGCCTGAAACAGCCGGTGCCGGCCGAGATCGGCCGCCGCTACACGGAACTGCTCGCGGAGAATCTCGGGCAGCCGGGCTTTCGCGAGCTGCTGATCACGGTGCACGACCTCGATGCCCATCGCGACCTGGTCTTCGCGCTCGTCGCTGAAACGCGCCGGCGCGGGCTGATCACGCGCGCGACCACGGCCGCGGCCGACGCGCGGCGCGGTGAAGTCTTCGATCTGAGCGGCGTCGGGCGCGATCATGTGGCGGACGCCATCGCCGGCGCGCTGACGGTGCCGCTCGCCACCGACGTGCACGAGATGCGGTTCGCACCCGACGGCTACTGGCGCGGCGAGACGCACCGCGTCTGCGATCGCCCGGCGAGTCTGGCGCGGCTCCTCGAGGAACTGTCGGCGCTGGGCGTCGAGCAGGCGATCATCGTGTCGGCGTCGCCCGAGACGCCTGGGCCGCACGCCCTGTCGGCGCCCCGGCTCGACGGCCGCGGCCGGATGGGGGAGTATCTGCAATCGTCGGAGGCGTCGGCGGTCCGCGACGCGACGAATGTTGCGCCAGGTGGGGCGTCCAACGCGGCATCCGGCGGGATCGCCCGGCTGTTCACGATTCGTCCGGAGCACAATCCCGTGGGTCCATTCGATTTTGCCGGTGGGTTCGACGACCGATCCGATCGCCGGCAGCCGCTGGCCGAGCTGATGGGCCGCGGGTACGAAGATGCGTACCGACAGTTCGTCGAGCCGGTCGTCGGCGCCAGCGGCGAGCGGGTGGGACAAGGAGCGTTATGACAAAAGGTTCTTCCACCGAGTTGATTCACGCGGGCGAGTCCGACATCGGTGACGCCGTTCCGCTGACGACACCGATCTACGAGACGTCGACGTTCGTCTTCGAGAACGCCGCCGAGGTCGCCGCGTACAACCAGGGCAAGTCGACAAAGTACTTGTACTCGCGCTACGCGAACCCGACGATCGTCAGCGTCGAGCGGAAGCTGGCCGCGCTCGAACGCGCCGAGTCGGCGTTGCTCTTCTCGTCCGGCCAGGGCGCGACGACGACAATCCTGATGGCGCACGTGAAGGCCGGCGACGAAGTGGTCTGCAGCGCGGCGATCTACGGCGGGACGCTGCACCTGCTCGGCGATCTCCTGACCAGATTCGGCGTCCTGGCGCGGTTCGTCACGATCGAGGAGCTGGCCGAGCCCGAGCGCGTGCTGACGGCGGCGACGCGCCTCGTGTGGTTCGAGTCGCCCATCAATCCGACCCTCCGCTGCCTGGACATCGCGAAGATTGCCGCTGCCTGCCGTGCGCGCGGCGTGTTGTCGGTCATCGACAACACGTTCGCGAGCCCCATCAACCAGCAGCCGCTGGCGCTCGGCGTCGACCTGGCGATGCAGAGCGCGACGAAGTATCTGAACGGCCACAGCGACGTGACGGGCGGCAGCGTCGCCGGGCCGAGCGCGCTCGTCGATCCGATCGCGAAGGTCCGGCGCCTGGTCGGCACGGTGATGGACCCGTATCCGGCCTACGCACTCGGGCGCGGATTGAAGACACTTCCGCTGCGCGTCGCGCGCCACAACGCGAACGCCCAGGCGGTCGCCGAGTTCCTCGCCGCCGACCGCCGCGTCAGCCAGGTCTACTATCCCGGACTTCGGTCGCACCCCGACCACGCGATCGCCAAGCGGCAGATGACCGGTTTCGGCGGGATGGTCTGCTTCGATCTCGACGGCCGGTACGATCGCGCCGAGAAGCTCTACGATCGTCTGAAAGTCATCAAGCGCGCCGCCAGCCTCGGCGGCGTTGAAAGCCTGATCAGCATGCCGGTGCTGACCTCGCAGTGGGGCCACACCGACGATCAGCTCCGCGCGGCGGGTGTGACGAAGGGGATGCTCAGGCTGTCGGTGGGGCTCGAGGATGCCGAGGACCTGATCGCGGACCTCGATCAGGCGCTGGGAAATTAGGAAGCCAATTCCTAATTCTTGATTCCGGCGGTTTCCCGTTTCTTTTCGCCGACCGCCGTCGCTTCATGTAGGAACTGCGCGACGAGATCCTGCAGCATGGCGCCGAGCTCCTCGGCGGACAGCTCGCCGAACTTCTCTCGAAACGCGCGCATCGGCACGACCGCCTTCGCCATCGCGCGATGGCCGCCCGCGCTGCCGATGTCGGCGAAGAAGCGCCGCACCAGCTCGCCTGCGTTCTTCGAGTAGCCGAGGTTTCTCACCGAGATCACCATCGAATCGTTGACGATGCCGGCGATGACCGTCCACTTGACGTGTTCGAGCTGGAGGAAGAAGTCGGCGACGTACGGGATGAAATCCTCGCGCGGCGTGGCCCCGAGAAACGCGCAGAAGACCTGCTCGACCAGCGTGCCGCTCTGGTGGGCCTTCATGACGTAGTCGAGCCGCTCGACCGTGATCTCCGCCCCTTCCATCTTGCGGATGAGCGCGGCGTCCGCCAGCGGATAGAGGTACGAAAATGCCTCGAGATCGACGCGGTTGGTCTGTCGGTTGAAGAACAGCGTGTCGGACTTGATCGCGTAGAGCATCGCCGTGGCGGTGCGCTCGGAGATGTTGACGTCGACCGCGCGCAGATGCTCGGTGAGGATCGTCGAGGTCGATCCATAGTCGGCGCGGATGTCCTTGAACACCGCGGTGTAGCCCGGCTGCTCGGGGTGGTGATCGATGACGAGGTCGACCTGGTCGATCACGCCGCCGAAATAGTGCGGTTGCACGTCGACCATCGCGACCCGATCGTACTCCTTCACCGTGTCGGGGGTCAGCGGCTCGACGTGGATGTCGAGCAGGTTCGCCATCCGCAGATTCTCGGGCCTGGTGACCCCCTGCATCGCGCCGATGATCGCCGTCGTCTTCGTGCGACGCAGGATGTTTCTGAGCGCGAGGCCGCTGGCCATGGCGTCCGGATCGGGGTCGTTGTGGAGCATGATCAGGATGCGCTCGCCGTCGCTGAAGTAGCGCTGGTACTGCTGCACGCGGGCCCGCGTCATGGAGCGCGCGAACTCGGTGAGCAGCGGCCCGCCGAAGAGCTCGGCCATCGAGAGATACGCGACGTCCGGAAATTCGCCGCGCAGCTCGTCGGCGCGGTGGGCGGTCGCGGCCGACCCGATGCCGAGCACGTAGACGAGCGTGCCGCCGGCATCGCGGACCGCTTCCAGGATCTTCTTCAGGCTGCGGCGGCCGTTGTCTTCGATGATGACGCAGGTGCCTGGGCCGAGGTCGGCTTTGAGGTAGGTGTCGGTGCGCCGGGGATCGCCGGCCGTGACGTTGACGTGGGCGTCGTGGAGGCGCCTCGACGCCGGACGGCTTTCGACGATGAACTCGACCTCGAAGCCGGGCACCAGGATCTCGTCGAGCATCCTGATGACGAGTTCATCCTGGCAGACGGCTAGACACCGCATCGGAATATCAACCCCCCATTATACGCCCGGCCGAGCGGAGCCTATGGGCCGTGTGGCGCCGGGTGGGACGCCGGTGTAGAGTGACGTTTCGTGCAGCCGCGCGCCATCGCCGTCGCCAGCGTCATTGCCGCCGTGCTGTGGGCGGCGCCGTGGCCGCGCGCGCTCGCGTCGGCGCAGCAACTGCCGGTCTTCCACGGCGGCGTCGACCTCGTGCATCTCGGGGTGACCGTGACCGACAGGAAAGGGAATCTCGTCACCGATCTCAGAGCCGACGATTTCGAGATCGACGAAGACGGCAAGAAGCAGACGATTCAGTATTTTGCTTCAGGGCTCGACAGCGGCCCGGACACGCTCCACACGCACCTGGGCCTGCTCCTCGACGTCAGCGAAAGCATGGGCGAGGACATCGGCTTCACGAAGACCGCCGCGATCAAGTTCCTCAACTCGCTGCTCGAAGCGGTCGACATCACGATGATCGACTTCGACACCGAGGTGCGCGCGACGCGGTACAGCCAAGCCGATTTCGCGCGGCTCATCGAGCGGATTCGGCTGCAGAAGGCGAGCGGCAACACCGCGCTGTACGACGCGATTGGCGTGTATCTGACGGGCGCCGAGGGGCAGGACGGCCGCAAGGTGATGCTCCTCTACACCGACGGCGGCGACACGAGGAGCTCGATGAGCTTCGTCGACCTGTACAGCCTGTTGAAGGCGTCCGACGCCACCCTCTACGTGATCGGCGAGCTCGAGCACCAATTGTCTTTGTCGCGGACCGAGCAGCGCATGCGGCTGCAGCAGATGGCCGAGGCGACCGGCGGCCAGGCGTTCTTTCCCGTCTCCGTCAAAGAGCTCGATCAGATGTACGAGAAGGTGCTCGCCGAAGTGCGCGCGCAATACACGATCGGCTACGTGCCGACCAACGACACCGCCGACGGCGCGTGGCGCAAGGTGGACGTGAAGGTCAGGCGGAAGGACTGCCGCGTCCGCTCGCGGAAGGGCTACTTCGGACGCTACAAACGGAACCCGTAGCTGATTCCCCAGCCACCAGCCACCAGCCACTGTAGTACGATTGTCGGTTCCGATGCCCTCGGTGCATGATCGCTTCACTCTCGTCTCCGATTTCGAGCTGGCGGGCGATCAGGCGCGCGCCATCGGCGAGCTCGTCGACGGCCTCGAGCGCGGCGATAGGCATCAGGTGCTGCTCGGCGTCACCGGGTCGGGCAAGACCTTCACGATGGCCCACACGCTCGCCCGGGTGAACCGCCCGACGCTCGTGATGGTCCACAACAAGACGCTCGCCGCCCAGCTCTATCAGGAATTCCGACGCTTCTTCCCGCACAACGCGGTCGAGTACTTCGTCAGCTACTACGACTACTATCAGCCGGAGGCGTACGTCCCGGCGACCGACTCCTACATCGAAAAAGAAGCGACCATCAACGAGGAAATCGATCGCATGCGGCTCTCCGCGACGCGGTCGCTCTTCGAGCGGCGCGACGTCATCATCGTCGCCAGCGTGTCGTGCATCTACGGCCTCGGCTCGCCGGAGGCGTATTACGGGATGCTCCTGCCCCTCGAAAAAGGGCAGCGGATCGCGCGCGAAGAGGTGCTGCGCAAGCTGGTCGAGATTCAATACGAGCGCAACGATCACGACTTCGGCCGCGGGACGTTCCGCGTCCGCGGCGACATCATCGAGGTGTATCCCTCCTACGAGGAGACGGGGCTGCGCATCGAGCTTTTCGGCGACGAGGTGGACGAGCTCGCCTCCTTCGATCCCCTCACCGGCAAGACGTTCCGCCGGCACGACAAGATCGCCGTCTATCCTAAGTCGCACTTCGTCGCGCCGCGCGAGCGGACCAAGCGCGCCGTCGAAACGATCAAAGAGGAGCTCGTCTGGCGCCGTGGCGTCCTCGAATCGGAAGGGCGCCTGCTCGAAGCGCAGCGTCTGCACCAGCGCACGATGTTCGACCTCGAGATGATGCGCGAGATCGGCTACTGCCATGGGATCGAGAACTACGCGCGCCACCTGACCGGCCGCGCGCCGGGCGAGCCGCCGCCGACGCTGCTCGACTACCTGCCGAAGGATGCCCTCGTCATCGTCGACGAAAGCCACCAGACCGTGCCGCAGGTGCGCGGCATGTATCACGGCGATCGCTCGCGTAAAGAGGTGCTGGTCGCCTACGGCTTCCGCCTGCCGTCGGCGCTCGACAACCGGCCCCTCAACTTCCAGGAATGGGAGGAACGGGTCGGGCAGGTGGTCTTCGTGTCCGCAACCCCGGGGCCGTACGAGTTGTCTAAGTCACAGGGCGTCGTCGTCGAGCAGATCATCCGGCCCACGGGCCTCATCGATCCCCCGATCGACGTCAGGCCCGTCAAAGGCCAGGTCGACGACCTGCTGCAGGAGATTCGGGGGCGGGCCGCCCGCGGCGAGCGCGTGCTGGTGACAACGCTGACCAAGCGAATGTCGGAGGACCTGACGCAGTACTATCAGGAGCTCGGCGTGCGCGTCCGGTATCTGCATTCGGACATCGAGACGCTGGAGCGCATCCAAATCCTGCGGGATCTGCGGCGCGGGGTGTTCGACGTCCTGGTGGGCATCAACCTGCTTCGCGAAGGGCTGGATTTGCCTGAGGTATCGTTGGTGGCCATTCTCGATGCCGATAAAGAAGGGTTCCTGCGGTCCGCCGGGTCGCTCATCCAGACATCCGGGAGGGCGGCGAGAAACGTGAATGGACAGGTAATCATGTACGCTGACAAGGTGACCGACTCGATGCGGACCGCCATCAGCGAGACCGGGCGGCGGCGGACGCTGCAGGAGGCCTACAACACGGAGCACGGGATCACGCCCCAGTCCATCGTCAAAGCGATCGACGACGTCATGTCGAGCGTCTACGAGCGCGATTACATGACGCCCGCCGTCGCGCACGACCCCACCGAGCAGTTCCGCACGCAGGCGGAGCTCGATGCCTATATCGCGTCGCTGCAAGGCGAGATGAAGACGGCCGCGACCAATCTGGATTTTGAAAAGGCCGCGTCGCTCCGCGACGACATCAAACGCCTGCGCAACCCTGAGCTGGGGCTGCCGCGCGCGGCGCAGAGGGGCTGACCACCGCGTGCTGGCGTTCATCCAAGACAGGCTCAAGAAGGCGGTCCTCGAGGTCCAGGAGTACGTGCGCCTGGTCGCGGCGACGTTTTACGCCGTCCTGACGCCGCCGCACTATCGCCACGACATCATCGAGCAGTTCGACGCGATTGGCGTGAAGTCGCTGACCGTCGTCCTCCTGACGGGGTTCTTCACGGGCGCGGTGCTGGCGCTGCAGAGCGGCCTGACCCTTGACGAATTCGGCGCGCGGCCCGTCGTCGGGCGCCTGGTGAGCGCGTCGATGATCAAGGAGCTCGGCCCGGTGCTGACCGGCCTGATGCTCTGCGGACGCATCGGATCCGGGATCGCCGCCGAACTCGGGTCGATGGTGGTGACCGATCAGATCAACGCGCTGCGCGCCCTCGGTACCGACCCCATCCGCAAACTGGTCGCGCCGCGGGTGCTCGCCGGCATCTTCATGGCGCCGGTGCTGACCATCATCGCCGACTTCGTCGGCATCATCGGCGGCTGGATGGTCGCCCGGTTTCAGTTGCAGGTGGCGAGCGGAATCTACTGGTCGTCGATTCTCAAGGCGCTCTACATGCAGGACCTCTGGATGGGCCTGATCAAGCCGTTCGCGCTCGGCTTCGTGATCGTGACCATCGCGTGCCATGTGGGCCTCCGCACCTCGGGCGGCACGCAGGGGGTCGGCAGGGCGACGACGGTCGCGGTGGTGGCCGGCTCGGTCGGCGTCATCGCGGTCGATTTCTTCGTCACGCGCATTCTGATTTCGTTGATGTATTAGCCATGGTTGAGAGTTCTCCCGATCTCCGGACGGCGGAACAGCTGCTCAACGAGCCGGGCGCACCGGTCGTGGTGTTCGACCACGTGGCGCTCGCCTTCGACGAGAAGGTGATCCTGAAGGACGTCAGCTTCACGCTGATCAGCGGGCACACCAAGATCTTCCTCGGCGCGAGCGGCGCCGGGAAGTCGACGATTCTGAAGATCATCGTCGGCCTGCTGCGCACCGACGGCGGCGTCGTCTGGGTGAACGGCGAGCGGGTCGACCAGATGACCGAACACGAGATGATGCGCGTGCGCGCGCACCTGGGCATGGTCTTCCAGGAGGGGGCGCTCTTCGACTCGCTGACGGTGCGCGAAAACGTCGGCTACAAGCTGTACGAAGAGACCGACATGCCGCTCGATGTGATCGATGCGCGCGTGCGAGAAGTCCTGGGCTTCATCGGCCTGGCCGAGTACATCGACCGCATGCCCTCGGATCTCTCGGGCGGGCAGCGGCGGCGCGTTGCGATCGCCCGCGCGATGGCCGCGAAGCCGAAGATTCTGCTGTACGACGAACCGACGACCGGCCTCGATCCGATCACGGCGACGACGGTGGACGACGAGATCATCAAGCTGCGGGATCTCGAGAACGTCAGCTCAATCATCGTGACGCATCTGCTCCGCGACGCCTTCTATATCGCGACGCACACCGCCGTGCGCGAAAACGGCGTCGTCCGAATCGTGCCGGCCGAGGAGCACAAGGCGCGCGAAGCCGAATTCATCATGATCAAGGACGGCTTCCTCGTCTTCGAAGGTGACGCCGAGGAGCTGCGCACATCGCAGGACGATTACTTGAAGACGTTTCTGTCGTGACTGAGGACTGAATATGCCACGCACGCGCTCGCTCGCCTGGTCGGAGCTGAAGATTGGCGTATTGACGGTCGTCGCCGTCGTCATCGCCGTGTTGACGGTCTTTCTCCTCACCGGAGCCCGGGGATTCTTCTGGCAGCGCTACAACCTGAAGACGCAGTTCGGCACCGTGCCCGGGCTCAAGGCCGGATCGCCGGTGCGCGTCGCCGGCGTGGAGGTCGGCACGGTCAAGTCGGTTGACCTCGTCGGCGACCGGGTCGACGTGGCGCTCGAGGTGAACAAGAACATGCGGGGGCGGATCACCGACCGCTCGACGGCCACGCTCGGGTCGGTGTCGCTGCTCGGCGAGAGCGCGGTCGACATCACGCCCGCTTCCTCCGGCACGCCGATTCCGGAGTGGGGGTACGTGCCGGAGCGGGCCACTAGGGGCATGCTCTCCACGATGGCGCCCGAAGCGAGCGAAGGCATCGAGGAGATCACGAAGCTGGTGCACGATGTGCGGCAGGGGCGCGGCACGGTCGGCAAGCTGATGACCGACGATCGGCTCTACGCCGAGATGCAAAAGTTTGTCTCCACGGCCAACGAGGTGACGGGGAACATCCGCCGGGGCCGCGGCTCGGTCGGCCGATTGCTGAACGATCCGAAAGCCGCCCAGGCGCTCGAGGGTTCGCTCGCGAACCTCGAACAGATGACCAAGCGGATCAACGCCGGCGAGGGCAGCATTGGCAAGCTGCTCAAAGACGACGAGTTCGCCAAAGCGCTGACGGGCGCGACGACCAACTTCCAGGCGCTGACCGACCGGATGAACAAGGGCGAGGGCACGGTCGGCAAGCTGATGACCGACGACGCGATGTTCAAGAAGATGACGGCCCTGACGGATCGGTTCGATCTGCTGCTCACCCGGGTGAACGAGGGCCAGGGCACGGTCGGACAGTTGCTGAAAGATAAGCAGTTATATGAGAACATGAACGGTGCGGTGTCCGACTTCCGTCAACTGCTGGCGGAGATCAGGAAAGATCCCAAGAAATACCTCAACGTGAAAGTGAGTATCTTCTGATGGCTAAAGACGACGGCGCGGGGGCTGGCAGCATTCTGCTGGCGTTTTTGCTCGGTGCGGTCAGCGGGGCCGCGGTGGCGCTGTTGTACGCGCCGGTGACCGGCCGGGAGACGCGCGACTTCCTCGGCGAGAAGGCGCGCGAAGGCCGCGAACGCGCGATGGAAGCGGCGCAGCGGGGCCGCGACGTGATGAGCCAGGGCCGCGAGACGCTGACCTCGGCGATCGAGCGCGGCAAAGAGGCGTATCAGCAGGCGCGGACCCGGGAGAAGGCGTGAGCCGCTCCGCCGAGCTCTTCCTCGGCGTGATCGCGGCGGCAACGCTGGCGATGGCGATCGTACAAGTGGGCGTGATTGTCGTGGCGGGTCTCCTGGCCCGACGCATGATTCGGCTCGTCGACCAGGTGGAGCGCGATCTCAGGCCGCTCATCGAGAACGTGAACGCCATCGGCCGCGATGCGGCGCGCGCGGCGTCGCTGGCGGCGGCGCAGGTCGATCGCGTCGACAGGCTGATTACCGATCTGGTCGGGCGAGTGGAGCAGACTGTCGCCAGCCTCCAGGGCGCCGGGCCGGCTCGAAAAGGCCGCGCGATGGTGGCGGCGCTGCGCGCGGCGGTCGGCGCCCTGCGCGCCGCCAGGCGCGCGCGGCGACGGCGCGCCGACGACGAAGACGCATTGTTCATCTGAGGAGGCATCATGACAGCTGTCGCGCGCGGATGTGTAGCGGGCGTTCTCGCGCTCTCGTTGTCGGCCCTGTCGGGTACGACGGCGTCGGCGCAAGACGCGAAGTCAGTGGCCCTGGCGAAGGAGCTCGCCGCGGCGCTTACCGCCGCCAAGCTCGATAGCATCGCCGCGACCGATCCGGCGGCGCCCGACGCGTTCGTCGGGGCGCTGTATTTCCCGGGGCAGCTCCTCGTCGTCTCCGCTAAATACGCCGTGCCCGCGCTCCTCACCACCCGGCTCATGCGGAAGGAATATCGCGACGTCTACCTCGACCTCAACGGCGCGGCGGTGGCCCACACCAAGGTCTTCATCGAGGATCCCGGCGCCGATGGGTTGAAGGCCGACCACAACGACAATCAGCCTTTCGACACCTACGAAGCCGACGGCAAACGCGTCGCGTTCGACGCCGATTGGAAGAAGCAGAAGCTGTCGAAAGAGGATTACCTGAAGGCATTCGCCGTCGCCGACGAGCGCTACAGCCAGATGCTGCAGGCGCTCCTCGCGGAGCTCAAGAAGACGTCCTAGTCGCGCCCGCCACGACTCACGCCCGCGCCGCCTAGGGGTGCGTCACGGTCACGGTATACGTGATCGACACTAACTGGTTGCCATTGTCACTGACCTGCACGCAGTAGCTTCCCGGAGGCAGAGTGCCTGTAAGTTGCGGCGTAGTACCAGCCGCGGTGAGTGTTGCTCCGTTCGTCAGGATCGCGCAGCTCGTGCCGCTCGGCACGCCGACAGCCACGATCATCTGGATAGTCGGCGGGGGGCCCGCCGCCGTCAGCGTGACATCCACCTCGCCGTTCACCGCGACCGTGAAGGGGTTGATGCTGACACCCAGAGGATCGACGGTACCGTTAAAGGTCTCCGTCGTCAGCGTCGGCGCCGCCGTCGGCACCACCAACGGCGTTGAACTGCCGCAGGCCGTCAGCGGGACCAGGGCGACCGCGAGCGCCAAGGCGCCGAACACACGGATTTTCATGGAGTCTCCTGCCAGCACGAACCTTGCCAGACGCAACCGCAGTACAACGCCAGTTTAGCGCAGTCCGAGTGTTCGCATTTCGTGACGCTCGTCCTCATTCTCTGACATTCGGCGGCACATCCGGGAGCAGCGCTTCGGCCGCGACAATCCGGAACCCGGCCGACGCGAACCTCGCGCGCATGAACCGATCGTTGACCGTCACGGCGCGCGTCTCGCCCGGCTCGAAGATGTCTTTGATGAACTCGTGCCGCTCGTCGATCGTGCGGCCCGATCCGTCGCGGTATGTCGTGACGTAGAGCAAGTCGCGGAAGGCGACGCGGGGGTTCGCGTTGTGCACGATCACCGACCAGTTCAGCGATCCCGCGAGGCCGATGTGCAGGGCGCTCTCCGTCACCTGTACGTCTCGCGTGGGGTCGTAGGGGCGCGACGGATCCTCGAGCGCCGCCGGGCCGCCATCCACCGCG
>JADGOC010000110.1 GCA_017883165.1 Acidobacteriota bacterium | reverse complement strand
CTGGAGGTGACCGCGGACGCGCCGCACGCGCGATTCACCTCGCTCGCGATCGCCGTCGAGCAGAACGGCCGCAGCGTGCCGTTGTTCACGCTCCTCGGCGCGCAGGCCGCGACCATCACGCAGGTCAATCCGGATCGCCTGCGCATCAGCCGGCCCTTCGGCAAACAGAACGTGCCTGAACTGCAGCCTGGGCGCGCGCGCATTGTCGTGACGGCGACCCGGCCGTCATTCCTGAACTTGCGCACGCTCTCCAGCACGGCGACCAGGGATGTCCAGGTGCGTCTCGACCCGCCGCGCGTGGCGCTCGTCTCGACGCACCACTACGTCAACCACGGCGGATCCGAAATGGTCGTGTACCGCGCGACGCCGCCCGACGTGCGATCGGGTGTGCGCGTCGGCAACGTCGAATATCCGGGATTCCCGGCGGCCGGCGCCGGCATCGCCGGCGCGGATCCCGCGCTCCGAGTCGCGTTCTTCGCGCTGCTCTACGATCAGGATCTGAATGCCCCCATCGCCATTTTCGCCGTGGATGACGCGGGCAATCAGGCAACGCTCACCTTCGTCGACAACGTGTTCGAGAAGCCGTTCAAGCGCAGCAACATTCAGATCGACGATCGATTCATGAACCGCGTGGTGCCCGAGATCATCGAGCACTCACCGGAGCTGAACGTGGCGCCGCCGAGCGCGGGCAGCGACATGCTGCCGGGGTTTCTCAAAGTGAACGGAGCGCTGCGGCAGCTGAACGCCGACCAGATCGCCAAGCTCGCCACCTCGAAGACGTCAGCGTCGCGCGTGTGGAGCGGGCCGTTCGTGCAGCTCGGCAACTCGCAGGTCGAAGCCAGCTTCGCGGATCATCGGACGTACTTCTACAACGGCAAGGAAATCGATCAGCAGGTGCATCTCGGATTCGATCTGGCCGTCACGAGCAACGTCGCCGTCGTCGCCGCCAACGCGGGCACGGTGCTGAACGCGAGCTGGCTCGGCATTTACGGGAACTGCATCATCATCGACCACGGCATGGGCGTGGCGTCGCTCTACGGGCATCTGTCGTCGTTCGACGTCAAGGTGGGCGATACGGTCACCAGGGGCCAGACCATCGGCCGCAGCGGCATGACCGGGCTCGCCGCGGGCGACCACCTGCACTTCACGATGCTCGTGGGCGGGCATCCGGTCAACCCGGTCGAGTGGTGGGACGCGCATTGGGTGCAGGACCGCGTCGACCGGAAACTGCGGGAAGCGGGCGCCGGCACCTCAGCCGCGGGGCGTGAGCGCCGTTAGAGTATTATTGAAGGTCGCGCTTCGCCGGGTATTTGCTGTCATCTTCCTCTGAGGAGTGTTCAATGCGTCTACAAAATTTCTGGGTCAGCACGGTCGGTCTTGCGCTCGCGGCATCGATGGTCGCGTGCGGCGGCAGCAAGGAGACATCGAGCACGTCGGCGACGCCGGAATCGCCCGCCGGCACGGCGGCCGGCCAGAAGGTCGACGCCGCGACTGCGGGCAACGTGACCGGCACGGTCACGGTCGACGGCGCGGTGCCGAAGAACGAGGCGATCAAGATGAACGCCGATCCGGCCTGCATGAAGGCCAACAAGGATCCGCAGTTCCAGGAAACGTACATGGTCGGCAGCGACGGCAAATCGCTCGGCAACGTCTTCGTGTATGTGAAGGACGGCCTCGGCAACTACGTGTTCGACGCGCCGACCGAAACGGCGAAGATCGATCAGCAGAACTGCCGCTACCATCCGCACGTGTTCGGCATGCGCGTCGGCCAGAAGCTCGAGATCGTCAACAGCGATCCGACGATGCACAACATTCACGCGATGCCGAAGACCAACTCGGAATTCAACACCGCCGAGCCGATGCCGATGAAGACCGAACACGTCTTCAACACGAAGGAAGTGATGGTGCCCTTCAAGTGCGACGTGCACGGCTGGATGAACGCCTACGTCGGCGTGATGGACAACCCGTATTACGCCGTCACCGACAAGGACGGCAAGTTCGAGCTGAAGTCGCTGCCGCCTGGCACGTATACGATCGAGGCGTGGCACGAGAAGCTCGGCGTGACGTCACAGAGCGTGACGCTCGGCGCGAAGGAAACCAAGGACGTGACGTTCACGTTCAAGCCGGTCGGCGCATCGGCGACGAACTAACTGAGTGCTTCACCGCTTCGCGACGTTCGTTGCTGGTTGCACGATTCTGCTGGTCCTGGCCGGCAGTCTCGTCACCAGCACGGCGTCGGGTCTCTCCGTTCCCGACTGGCCGACGACGTACGGCTGGAACATGTTCACGTTTCCGCCGCAGCACTGGGTCGGCGGCATCCTGTACGAGCACAGCCACCGGCTCATCGCGAGCACGGTCGGCTTCCTCACGATCATCCTGGCGGCGTGGCTGTGGCGGGCGGATCCGCGCCGGTGGATGAAGTGGCTCGGCCTGGCGGCGCTCGGCGCGGTCGTCGCGCAAGGCGTGCTCGGCGGCATCACGGTGCTCTTCTTTCTGCCCGCGGCCATCTCCACGGCGCACGCAGGGCTCGCCGAGATCTTTTTCTGCATCACGGTCGCGATCACGCTGTTCACATCGCCTGGGTGGATCAGAGGCGACTCCGCGGTGAGAGTCGATGACCGGGTTCTGCGCAACATCGCGACGGCCACGACCATCCTCATCTTCGCGCAGATTCTCATCGGTGCGACGATGCGTCATACCGGGGCCGGCCTCGCGATTCCGGACTTTCCGCTGATGTTCGGCCACCTGATGCCGACGCATTGGGATCCGAAGATCGCCATCCATTTTGCGCATCGCGTCGGCGCACTCGTCGTCGCGCTGGCGGTCATCGCGACGTCGGCGCATGTCTTCTACCATCATCGGGGCCGCCGCGAGCTGACGCGGCCGGCGGCCCTCATTCTCGGGCTCGTCGGGCTGCAGGTGACGCTCGGCGCGCTGACCGTGCTCAGCCGTCGCGACGTCTCGATCAACAGCGCACACGTCGTCGTTGGCGCGCTGGTGCTGGCGACGTCGCTGGTGATCACGCTGCGAAGCTGGCGCGCGCGTTTCCCACAGGGGGTCGGGAGCCTTTTGCAGAATTTGCCCGCGAGGGGGCAAATTCTGCAAAAGGCTCCCGACCCCATATGACGACGGTGCCGCTCGCGGTCGAACGATCGTCGACGCGAGCTGCCGATTACCTTGCGCTGACCAAGCCGCGCCTCAACTTCCTCGTCGTCGCCACCAGCGCGGCCGGATACTACCTCGGCGCGCCAGGCGGCGCGGGTGCGATGGACCTGCTGGCGATGGCCAGCGCCGTCGCCGGCACGGCGCTGGTGGCCGGCGGCGCCGCCGTGCTGAATCAGGTGTACGAGCGCGACACCGACGCGCTGATGCGCCGGACGCGCACGCGCCCGCTGCCCGACGGCCGCGTCGCCTTCGCCGAGGCGACCCTGTTCGGCCTCGCCCTGTCGGCCGCCGGCCTCGCGCTGCTGGCCACGCGCGCCAACCTCACCGCCGCGCTGCTGGCCCTCGCAACCCTCGTCGTCTATCTGATCGTGTACACGCCGATGAAGCGCTGGTCGCCGCTCGCGACGCTTGTCGGTGCCGTGCCAGGCGCGCTCCCGCCGCTCATCGGCTGGACGGCCTCCCACGGTGGAATCTCACTCGGAGGCGCTTCGCTCTTCGCGATCGTCTTTCTCTGGCAGATTCCGCACTTCATGGCGATCGCGTGGCTGTATCGCGATGATTACAGCAAGGCTGGATTCCCGATGCTGCCGGTGGTCGAGCCCGACGGACGGCGCACCGGCCGCCAGGCGGTGCTGTATTCGATCGCGCTCGTCCCGGTGAGCCTCGTGCCGGCGCTCGTCGGCGTCAGCGCCCTGGCCTACTGCGCGATCGCGTTCGTCCTCGGCATCGCGATGTTGTGGCTGGCGATACAATTCGCCACGACGCGCGATGATCAATCGGCACGGCGCCTGTTCTTTGGATCGATCACGTACCTGCCGCTTCTGTGGATGGCGATGATCCTCACGAAATTGTAACCACCAGCCACCAGCCACTAATGATTACCCTCCACGACCTTCCCGCCATCAACGCGAGCCTGAACGCCACGTCGTGCGTATTTCTCGTCACGGGCTACGTGCTGATCCGCGCGCGGCGCATCGCGCAGCACCGCGCGTGCATGCTCGCGGCGCTGACGACGTCCGCGCTCTTCCTGATCTGCTACGTGGTCTATCACGCGCAAGTCGGGTCGGTGCGATTCCCGCGGTACGGTTTCGTGCGCCCGGTCTATTTCACGATTCTGATCACGCACGTGACGCTGGCGGTGACGGTGCTCCCGCTCGCGATCGTCACCGCGGCGCGCGGGCTGCGGGGCGACTACGTCCGCCACAGGCGCATCGCGCGCTGGACGTTCCCGATCTGGGTGTACGTGTCGGTGACGGGCGTCCTGGTGTACGTGCTGCTCTACCAGCCGACCTGGCTGTTCTAAACCGGTCCTTCGTCCTTGGTTCTTAGTCCTTGGTCCGTCCCTGCTCCTTAGCGTCCTTGGTTCTTAGTCCTTCGTCGGCGCACGGAGTCAGCGTCCAAGGACCAAGGACTAAGGACGACCGAGGAAGCGCCTCGATGCCCGGCTGCCGGGGGACCCTACCAGTAGAGCAAGTACTTCGCCCGCATGAGGCGCCACTTCGCTTCGTCCGCGCTCCACGACGCTGCGATCGACGTGGGATCGTCACCCGCACGCACCTTCGACAGCGTCGCCGCCGATCCGAACAGCGTGCCGGCCTCTTCAAGCGTGAACTGCTGACCGTACATCTTCGACAACGCCGACGCGATCTCGAGGCCGACGCGCACCGGCCGGATGCGATCGCGATCGGTGACGATCATGAAGACGCCTCGGCAGGCTTGTCCCCCCAGCTTCGCGCCGGCCGCCGGCGTGAAGCTCACCGGATAAAACCGGATGCCCGCCAGCCCCCGCGCGTTGAGCGCCGCCGCCAGCGCCGCCGCGTCGATCCACGGCGCGCCGATCTGCTCGAACGGCGTGTCGGTGCCTCGGCCGACCGAGATGTTGGTCCCTTCGATCGCGCCGATGCCCGGATAGAGCGTCGCCGCCGCCATGTTCCGCATGTTGGGCGACGGGTTCACCCAGACGAGGCCCGTTTCGTCGAACCACTCGTCGCGCCGCCAGTTCTTCATCGGCACGACCGTGAGGTCGGCGCCGATCTTCAGCTCCGCATTGAACACGCGCGCGAGCTCGCCGAGCGTCAGGCCGTGACGAATCGGCATCCGGAAATACGCCGTGTAGCGCCGCTCGGCTGAATCCTGCACCGGGCCCTCGACGTCGAACCCGTCGATTGGATTCGGCCGATCGAGGACGAACACCGGCAGCTTGCGTTTCGCCGCTTCCTCCATCGCGTAGGCGGTCGCCGCCGGATACGTGTAGAACCGCGTCCCGACGTCCTGTAGGTCGACCACCAGCGCGTCGATCCCTTGCAGCATCGCCTCGCTCGGCCGGAGCGTCTCCCCGTACAGGGAATAAATCGGCAGCCCCGTTCTGTCGTCCTTGGACGAGGCGACCTTCTCGTCCACCTCGCCGCGGATCCCGTGCTCGGGGCTGAAGAGCGCAACGAGCGTGACATCGCGCGCCTTGAACAGCGCGTCGATCGTGCTGGCGCCGGACGTCGTTCGGCCGGTCTGATTCGTGAGCAGCCCCACGCGCTTGCCGCGCAACCGCGCGAACCCCCCGCCTTCGAGCACGTCGATGCCGGCGAGCGCGGGTGGTGATGCGGCCCGTTCCGCGTCGCGCTCTGCAGGCCTCGCGGGGCCGCGCCACGCGTCGGGCGGCAGGCTCTCCACATCCGCCGGTTCCAGGAGCGCAGCGGCGGCGACTGTCGCCACCTTCGCTCGCAGCGGTATCACGTCGCCCTTCCCGTCGGGATGCACGCGGTTGGACAGGAAGATCACGTAGCTCTTCGAGTGCGGATCGAGCCAGAGCGACGTGCCGGTAAAGCCGCTGTGGCCGTACGATCCGATCGGGAACAGCTCGCCGCGAATCGACGAATACACCGAGTCGATATCCCAACCGAGGCCGCGCACGTCGGCCATCCCGGGCGGCGTGGCCGGCGACGTCATCCGCGCGACGGTCGCGACGGACAAGATGCGCGCGTCGCCCAGCCGGCCGCCGCCGAGCAGCATCCGGCAGAAGCGCGAGAGATCGGCCGCCGTGCTGAAGAGGCCCGCGTGCCCCGAGACACCGCCCATCCGGCGGGCCGTCGGATCGTGCACGATGCCGCGCAGGAACGGCGCGTCGGGCGCGCTGCACGGCCATGCGAGCGGCAGGCACCGCTCGGTCGGCGCGATGCGCCGCGCGAGCGAAGGACCCGGCAGAAACATCGTGTCCTTCATCCCGAGCGGACCAAAAATGTGCGCCGCGGCGTACCGGTCGAGCCGCACGCCGCTCACGCGTTCGACGATGTCGCCGAGCAGGAGGAAGTTGATGTCGCTGTAGATGAACCGCTCGCCCGGACGCGCGATCGGCACTTCTTCTATCGCCCGCCGAATGGCTTCCTTCCCGCCGCTGAACTCGGCGTCGAGCTCCAGATCGGGACGCAACCCGGACACGTGCGTCATCAGATGACGAATCGTGATCGTGTCCTTTCCGTAGCGCGCGAATTCGGGAATGAACTTCGATACGGGATCGCTCAGCCGAATCGCGCCTTTCTCCACCAGCTGCATCACGCTCGTCGTCGTCGCCACGACTTTGGTGAGCGACGCGAGGTCGAAGATCGTGTCCTCGGTCATCGGCTCCGGCGCGGGCAGGATCGCGCGTTCGCCAAACGCGTGCGCATACAGGACCGCGTCGCCGCGTCCGATGAGGACGACGGCGCCGGGAAGCTGGTGTTCGGCGATCGCGTCGCGCACCAAGCCGGCGATGGGCGCAAAGCGCGGCGACTCGGCGGCGGGGGCGGTCGATGCGGCCCGGGGCGCGGGCGGTTGCGCGGCCACGGTTGACGCGGCACAGACGATGGCGAGGAGCGCGGCCGGGCGGGTCATGGTGCGATTCAATATATACTGAGCTGGCGTCACGTAAACTCGTTCCGGCGATTTTCAGGGGGCGAATTTTCAGGGGCTTGACCATGCGCTTCCGCCAGTGTCTGTCGCTCGCGGCTCTCGCGGCTACAGTCATCGCGGCGTCGGCGCACACGGCAGCGGCGCAGGGCGCCCGCGTCGCCGGCGTGGTAAAAGACGAAGGCGGCCAGGCCATCAAGGGCGCGACCGTGCGCGCAGAGAACTCGAACGCGGCGCCGAGTACGTACACCTCGTCCACCGACGAGAAGGGCCGCTTCTCGGTGCTCGGCCTGCGCGGCGGCCAGTGGGCGTTCACGGCCGAAGCGCCCGGCTACACGTCCCAAATGGTGACGGTCGGCGTGCGGACGCTGGGGCCCAGCCCCACGCTGACGCTCACGCTCAAGAAGATCGTCGAGATCCCTCCGTCCGGTGTGCTCGGGGGGCTGCGCGCCAAAGATCTTCAGAGCGAGCTCGCTGACGCCGACGAGCTCTACAACACGCAGCAGTGGGATCAGGCGATCGCGGCGTACAGGGCGATCCTCGCGAAGGCGCCGGCGATCAGCGTGATCAGCCTTCAGATCGCCTCCGCCTATCGCAATAAGAAGGATTACGACAACGCGTTGGTGGCGTACAACGATTTGCTGAAAGTGGACCCGTCGAACGACAAGGCGAAAGCCGGCATCAGCATGACGAACATCGAGCGCGGCGATCTGAAGGCGGCCGAAGACGGTCTGCAAAAAGCCGTGGCGGCGCCAGGCGCGGGCCCCGAAGTCATGTACGCGTTCGGTGACATCAAGCGCGCGAAGGGTGAAAGCGACGAGGCGGCAAAGTACTATCAGAGGGCAGCCGATCTCGATCCGACGTGGGGCAAGCCGTGGTTCAAGCTCGGGCTGATCGCCGTGGACAGGGGCGACAAGGACGCCGCCGCAAAGCTGATGGAGAAAGTCATCACGGTCGATCCGATGTCCGTGGAAGCGATTCAGGCAAAGACGGTCATCGCGCAGCTCAAGAAATAGCCGCGCTGCACCTCTCCTAACTGCCGTGTCCCGTTCCTTCCGTTACACACTCATCGTGGTCCTGGCGGCGCTCGGCACGGCGCTGGCCGCCGTCGGCGGGTGGCGCTACGCGCGCGCGTCCGCACCGATCAGCGGACCGATCATCGTCATCTCCATCGACACGCTGAGAGCCGACCACCTGCCGGCGTACGGCTACGCGAAGGTGCGCACGCCCGCGATCGACGCGCTGGCGGCAGACGCGGTCGTGTTCGAGCGCGCGTACGCGCACGTTCCGCAGACGCTGCCGGCGCACGTCGCAATGCTCTCGGGACGGTTGCCCTTCGATACCGGCGTCCGCGACGATGGCGATAACGTAAAAGAAGCTGAGCGGCTGCTGCCGCAGCTGCTGCGCGAGCGCGGGTTCACGACCGGCGGCGTCGTCTCGTCGGCGCTCCTCCGCAGGGACACCGGCATCGATCGCGGCTTCGATTTCTTCGACGCCGAGATGCCGGAAGGCGCACCTGACACGCCTGACGCCGGCGTCGTGCGGACCGAGCGCGACGGCGCCCTGTCGGAAGCGATTGCGGAGCGCTGGCTCGACCAGCAGCACTCGTCGCGCGTCTTTCTGTTCCTGCACCTGAACGAACCGCACGCGCCGTATGCGCCGCCCGCGCGTTTTGCCGCCTACGCGCCGTACGACGGCGAGATTGCCTACAGCGACGAGATCGTCGGCCGCCTCCTGAAATACCTCAAGACGCACCAGCTGTACGACCGCTCGACCATCGTCCTGCTTTCGGATCATGGCGAAGGACTGGGCGACCATGGCGAGCAGGAGCACGGCCTCTTCGTGTACGACGAAGCGATCCACGTCCCGTTCATCCTGAAGGAAGCCGCGGGCGTCGGCGCGGGACGCCGCGTCACCGATCTCGTCCAGCACGTCGATCTCGTGCCGACGATTCTCGACCTCGTCAAGGCGCCGATTCCCGGCAACCTGCGGGGACGATCGCTCAAGACGCTGCTCGATGGCGCCGGACGTCCGCCGGCGCAGCCCGTGTATGCCGAAGCGCTGTACGGGCGCACGCATTTCGGTTGGAGTGACGTGAAGACGACGACCGATGGCCGATATCAGTACATCCTGGCGCCGCGCGAGGAAGTCTACGACCTCGAGCACGATCCGCATCAGCGACACAACCTCGCGGACACGGGCGCGGATGCACATCAGGCGCTGCGCGATGCGCTTGCACATCTCGCGCCGCCGGCCAAGGAGCCGGAGGGTATCAGGCCGGATCCCAAAGACAGGGTTGCGGTGCTCGAAACCTACCGCGCCGCGCTGGCGCTGGCCGCGAATCACAAATGGTCCAGCGCGATTGCCCTGCTCCAGGGCATCGTCAAAGAAGACGAGGGCAGCGCGGAGGTGTGGCGGCAGATTGCGTCATTCGCCAGCCGGATCGATCGCCACGACATCGCGGTGGACGCCGACCGCCATCTCGTCGAGCTCGATCCGACTGACGCCCGCGCCTCTCTCGACGCCGCCGCGGCGCTGTTGAAGCTCCGGAAACTGAACGACGCGCACGAGCAGGCCGCACAGGCGCTTCAGGCGCTGGAGACCCTGGAAACCCTGGAGACGGCGCCCAGCCGCGACCGAGCGTCGAGCGCGCGGGCCCATCTGCTGCTCGCGCAAATCGCACTCGACCGCCGGGACGCCGACCAAGCGCGTCAGGAAGCCGTCCTCGCGCGGGAGGCCGACCCCACGCTGCCGATGCCCACGTACGTTGATGCGCGGCTGCTGTACGACCAGGGGCAGTACGAAGACGCGCTGCCGCTCTTCGAGCAGGCGAATCAGGACATAAAGCGGGCGCACGCCGCGCCGGTGCTGCCGCTGCACTATTACGCCGCGGACACGCTCGCGCACCTCGATCGCGACGAGGAAGCAGAGGCTGAATACGGCGAAGCGCTGCGCGACTTTCCGCGGGACGTCCGCGCGCGCGGCGGGCTGGCGACGCTGTATCACGCGACGGGACGCCCGGAAGAGGCCGGCCGCGCGATCGACGGCCTGCTGCGGGTGACGCCGACGCCGGAGGGTTACGCGCTGGCCGCGCGGCTGTGGAACACCTTCGGCAACTCCCGCCAGGCCGACAACGTCCGCGCCGAGGCGCGGCGGGCGTTTCCTGAGCCGGCGAAGAAAAAGGGCCGCTAGAGCTTCCCTTTCCGCTTCGCCTCGAGATCCTGCTTGAACTGCGGGTTGACCTTGAAGCCGGTCTTTTCGGCAAGCCTCACTTCACTGGCCGCTTCCTCGAGCCGGCCGGTGGTCATGTACAGCACCGCCAGGTTGTTGTGCGTTTCGCCGGAGGCGGAGTTGGCCTCGATCGCGGCTTTGTACTCGCGCTCGGCGTCCTCGAACCTGCCGCTTCGGAAGTACGCCGCGCCAAGCGCCATCGGGACGAAGAACGGCACGGCCGTGTCGACGACGAGATTCTGGTTGCGATCGCGGGCCTGCTTCAACTGGTTGATCTTGCCTTGCAGCTCCCGAAGGTACAGTTGCGACGACTGGTTCTGCGATTTCGGTCCCGAGGTCTGTTGGGCCTGTTGAAGGGCCATTTCCTGTTCGCGGATCTGATCGTCGAGGCGCCTGGTCCCGTTCAACTGGCTCGTGACGCTCTCGCCGCCGCTTGCCGCGTACAGCTCACGACACTTCGTATAGGCCTCGATCGCCTTCGGGAAGTGGCGCAATCCCATCTCCGCGCGCCCGAGCGAATAGTAGGCGAGCGCGAACTTCGGGTCGATGTCGATGACCTGCTGGAACTCCTTGACGGCGCCGGCCCAGTCTTCCGAACGGATCAAGCCCCACCCGAGCGCGTAGTGCCGGTTGGCGCGTTCCACGTCCGGGTTGACGGCGTTGCCGCGAGGCACCTGAGGAACTTGCGCCACGAGCGCGGGCGGGAGGGCGAGCATTGAGACGACGACGAGGACGGTGGTGCGCATCAATCCTCCGGCGAAAAAAAAGCCCCGCGGGCCGAAGCCCGCGGGGCGTCATTCTAAACCGAATCGCAGCTTAGAATATGAATTTCACGCCGAAACGCGCCACGATCGGCGGCTGATACGCGCTGTCCATCCCGAATTGCGGGTTGAGCGTCATCTTGCCGGCCGCGACGGACGCCGCAATCAACTGATCGAAATTCAGTTGGCCTGCGTAGAACGCCGCTTCCGTGTAGAAGCCCGGACCCAGCGGAATCGCACCGGTGCGCCGCATCGTCGAGACCCTGTTGGTGACGACGCGCTGATCGAGCAGATTCAGCACGTTCGCACTGAGCTGGATGCGGCGGCTCCCGCCGATCTTGAACTCGTGCTGCACGTATAGGTCGGACTGCGAGAGGAACGGCGTCCGCCCCTCGCTGCCGCGGCCCAGATACCGGATCGGATAGTTGTCGGGCGAGATGATCGGCACTTGCCGCGTAATCGGGGTGCCGCTCGCCAGATACTCGTTTATGCCGACCGAGGTGCCGAAGTTGAACTGATACAGCGCCGCGACCTTGATCTGGTGCGTGCGGTCCGTGTCGAAGACACCGTTGAGCACCGCGCCCGTCTGGTCGAACGACATGGACGGGTAGTCGAAGTCGCGGGAGTTGTTCGGGTTGTCGCGGCCGTTCTCGTCCGACGAGGAAAGGCCCGAGTAGTTGCCCGCGTCCCGGCTCCACATGTAAGTGCCCCTGAGGAACCAGTTGTCCGCGAACTGCTTCTGGAGGCCGAACTCGACGCTGTTGTAAACGCGCGTCGCCTTCGGCATCGTGACGGTCAGGTTGGTCGCACCTTGCGGGGCGAACAGACTCGGGCCGCTCGAGATGTCGAATTTCGCGACCAGACCCTCGCCCGGGTTGGCGATGATGTAGGTCTCGGCGCCCGCGCCGCACTGAGACGGCGGGCAGAGATCGCCGATGTCGTCGATCGCGCGATCGAGCTGCTTGTGGACGAACCGGATGGTGGTCGCCAAACGCGGACTGAGCTGATGTTCGAAGCCGAACGACAGCTCCTGCGACCGCATCGGCTTCAACGTGCCTGGCTGTTCGACGTCGAGCCCGGGCGTCACCGAAGGAGCGCGGAAATCGACGCTCTGGATGAACGTGCCGGGGCAGGTCGGCGGGCAGCTGGCCGAGTCTCTCAACGTCTCGAAGTTCGGCGTGTCGAGCGTGTAGTAGTACGACGTCCACTTGTCGCCGCCGAACGATCCGCGCGGCAGGTTGAGCTTGAAGATGTCGTAGAAGATCCCCCACGAGCCATAGACCTTCGTCTTGCCGTCCCCTTGGACGTCATAGGCGAAGCCGACGCGCGGCGCGATCTTGTCTTTGAATCCGAAACTGATCGGATTGGGGGGGATGCCCGCCGCAGTCGTGTAGGACGGAACCTTCTCGTTCTCCGTCCGCACGCCGCCGTTGATCGTCAGGCGGTTGTTGACCGTCCAGGTATCCTGCAGGAAGACGCCGTTCACGTTGGACTGGACGTTGCCCTGGGTGGCGAACCCGGTCTGGTACGACGTCGGGCCTGTGCTGACGACCTCGTAATACCCGAAC
>JADGOC010000278.1 GCA_017883165.1 Acidobacteriota bacterium | reverse complement strand
TGCAGCCGCGCCACCTGCTCGTCGAGGTGTTTCGGCAGCATGTACACCTTCTTCTCGTACTTGCCGGTGTTGGCGTGCAGCTCGAGCTGCGCGATCACCTGGTTGGTGAACGACGCCGACATCACGAAGCTCGGATGCCCCGTCGCGCAACCGAGGTTCAGCAGACGCCCTTCCGCCAGCACCATCACGCTGTGGCCGTCGGGGAAGCGGAACTCGTCGTACTGCGGCTTGATGTTGATCCGTTCGATGCCCGCGTACTTCTTCAGCCCCGCCATGTCGATCTCGTTGTCGAAGTGGCCGATGTTGCCGACGATGGCCTTGTCCTTCATCTTGGCCATGTGCTCGACCGTGATGATGTTCTGGTTGCCGGTCGCCGTAATGAAGATGTCCGCGTCCCGGATGACGTCTTCAATCGTCGCGACCTGGTACCCTTCCATCGCTGCCTGCAGCGCGCAGATGGGATCGATTTCGGTGACGATCACGCGCGCGCCCTGGCCGCGCAGCGCCTGCGCGCACCCCTTGCCCACTTCGCCGAACCCGAACACGACGGCCACCTTGCCGCCGAGCATCACGTCGGTCGCCCGCGCCAGGCCGTCAGGCAGCGAGTGGCGGCAGCCGTAGATGTTGTCGAACTTGCTCTTGGTGACCGAGTCGTTGACGTTGATCGCGGGGAAGAGCAGCGTCCCGGCTTCCATCATCTGATACAGCCGATGCACGCCGGTCGTCGTCTCCTCGCTGACGCCGCGGATTGAGGACGCGAGCCGCGTCCAGCGCGACTTGTCCTTCGCGATCGACGCGCGGATCAGATCGAGAATGACGCCCCACTCCTCCGGCTCGCTCTCCGCCTTGAACGCGGGGACCTTGCCGGCTTTCTCGAATTCCGCGCCTTTGTGCACCAGCAAGGTCGCGTCGCCGCCGTCATCGACGATCAACGTCGGGCCGGTGCCGTCGAGCCACTCGAGCGCCTGATCCGTGCACCACCAGTACTCCTCGAGCGATTCGCCTTTCCACGCAAACACCGGCGTCCCCTTCGGGTTCTGCGGCGTCCCGCCCGTTTCCGGGCGCCCGACGACGACCGCGGCGGCGGCGTGATCCTGGGTCGAGAAGATGTTGCACGAGACCCAGCGCACGTCGGCGCCGAGCTCGGCGAGCGTCTCGATGAGGACCGCCGTCTGAATCGTCATGTGCAGGCTGCCCATGACGCGCGAGCCGGCGAGCGGCTTCTTCGCGCCGTGCTGCTTGCGCAGCGACATGAGGCCCGGCATCTCCTGCTCGGCGAGGCGGATCTCCTTGCGGCCGTATTCGGCGAGCGAGAGATCCTTCACTTTGTACGGTTCACGCCCGACGGCCTTTGCCGCCGCGAATGGGTGAGTGTGCTTCGAGTCGATCACGGTTGGTGGCATTAGTGTCTCCTGGCGGTTGCAACGAATAACCCGGGGCCTTTGACCTTGGGATCCGGCGAGAGCGGGACGATTCTGATCGCATCGAATCCGCTCTCGCTCAGGATCCTGCGAATGTGGTCATCTGAAAAGCCGAGCCAGACGTGGCCCATCTGCTGGCGGTAGCTGTCGCGATCGTGCGGCTGCATGTCGACGAGGAGCAGCCGGCCGCCCGGCTTGAGGACGCGCGCCACCTCGGCGATCGCTTTCTCCGGCTCCGGCACGTGGTGCAGCACCAGCATCAGCGTGGCCGCATCGAGCCGGGCAGCATCGATCGGAAGTGCCTCGAGGTCGCCGCGGCGCAGATCGATGTTGTCGAAGCCGTGGAGCCGCTTCTTCGCGGCTTGCAGCATCGCCGCCGACGCGTCCACCGCGATCACGCGTTCGACAAACGGCGCGAGCGCGGCGCTGACCTGGCCGGTGCCGCAGCCGAGATCGCCGACGGTCCAGGTGCTGCTGGCGAGCGCGGCGAACGCCGCGAGGTGGAAGCGCTCGCCGAAAAGCTCGTCGCGGACGCGGTCCCATTGGCCCGCCGACGAGGAAAAGAATTCCTGCGATTTCGTCCGCCGGCCCGCGAGCGCCGCCTGCAGGCGGCGCTGGTCCTGCACGGCGGCCGGCGTCGGGCCGACCTGTTCGCGCACCAGCAGCCAGAGGCGGCGGGCGGACGGGTCGAGCTCGTCGCGGGTCATGACATACAGGTTGCTGGTCCCCTCGGCGCGCGCGGTGATCCACCCGCTGTCGGCCAGCGCCTTGAGATGCCGGCTCATCGTCGACTGCGGGAGCTGCATGATGGCGCACAGCTCCGAGACGGTCAGCTCGTGGCGATCGACCAGCAGCAGGATGCGGCTGCGCGTCGGGTCGGAGAGCGCCGACAAGTGATCGAGGATGGCCGGGGCGCGGCTGGGCATTTAATCCGTATATCCGGCTCGAAGGATACAATGAAGGGAAATGCAAGTCAAGACGACAGAGGGCAGGAGGGGCAGGAACGGCAGGACGCGAGTTCAGCGGATGGGCGGGTAGTCGCAGATCTGAATGCCGGCGCCGCCGTGCGGCTGCGCCGCGCAGTACTCCTCGATGGCGCGGCGGACATCCTCGCGCGCGGCCTGCTCGGCGCTCGACCGCACCGCGCTCGCGATGCCGCTGATGACTTTCTTCGCCAGATACTGCTCGACGATCGACGTCAACGTCACCTGCATCATCTCGCCAGGCGTGAACGCGGCGTACGGCTGCATCAGCGGATTGTTCACCGCCGGAAACGCAATCCGCTGCTGTTCGTACCCGTAGATGCCGCCAGGTATGGGAGGGCCGCTCTTGAACTTGAGCGTCTGGAGCAGCTCATCAATCTTCTGCCGTTCCTGGATCTCGACGCGAAACATCGGCCGCTCGTCCATGCCTTTGAGCGATGGAATGAACGGCTGTGCCAGGGCCTCGCGAATCTTGTCGAGCGAAACGGGGAGATTGAGCGGCTTTGCGTCTGTGGTTTGAGCGTCCTGTGCCGGAGACGCGGACGTCCCCGGCGCGTACGACTGTGGCGGCTGCGCCGCCGCCGGCGCCGCGCTCAAGATCGCCGTAACCAATAGAGCCGCAAGCCGCATAACTGTTTGGACGCTCCGGGTCCGGTTCCAGCCGCTCGATATCAACCTACCACCGCTGCAGAAGTCGCGCCAGCACACACCGCCCGTTTCCGGACAGATGCGGGACGGCGCCAGCGAGCGTAGAATGCCGTCAGTTTGGGGGGAGAGCCATGCACCAGGTCCCGCGCGAAGATCAGCTCGAGCTTGCCGACGCCATGGCGGCCGGCGCGCGCCAGCGCCCGCAAGCCTTCGGCACCTACTTCTCCGAGGACGGCGGGTCGTGCGCGCTCGGCGCGGCGTACGAAGGCGCGTACTGGCTGCCGCTCAACGCGATCATTCTGCACTTGAACGACGATCACCATTGGACGCGCGAGCAGATCGTGGAGTGGTTGAGGCGCGATGAGAGCCCTGTCTTCAAGCTTGCAATTTTGAATCAATACATATAGATTCATAGATATGAAAGAGGCGTCGTCTGTGTACCGGCTCCTCGGCGACGAGGCGCGCCTGCGCCTGCTGCGGCTGCTGGCGCGCGAGCGGCTGAACGTCACCGAGCTCACCGGCATCCTCGGCCTGGCGCAGTCGGACGTCTCGCGCCACCTCGGGCTCTTGAAGGAGGCCGGGCTGGTGGTCGAGGAGAAGGACGCCGGCTTCAGCTACTACCGCATCGCGTCGCGCGTTGGTGA
>JADGOC010000018.1 GCA_017883165.1 Acidobacteriota bacterium | reverse complement strand
GGGATCGCCGACGGCCGGAAGAAGAACGAGGCCGAGGTGCGCGCGCTGCTCGACGAAGGTCCGTTTCTGCCGGAAGACGCGCTCCACGCCGGTCTCGTCGACGATGTGAAGTACGAGGACCAGGTGGAGGACGCGCTGCGCGGCAGCCGTCCGGGCATCACCGACCGCCGCATCGACGGCGATGACTACGCGCGCGTCAGCAACACCTCGCTCGGGCTGAACAAGGGGCCGCGGATCGCCGTGATCTACGCGGCCGGGGCGATCACCAGCGGGAAGAGCGGCTTCGATCCGCTGAACGGCCCGACGGCCGGCTCCGACACGCTCATCGAGTACATCCACCAGGCGCGCCACGACAGCTCGCTGCGCGCGATCGTGCTGCGCATCGACAGCCCGGGCGGATCCGCTTCGGCGTCCGACGCGATCTGGCGCGAGCTGATGATCGCGAGGAAGGAACGCGCCGACCGGCCCATCATCGCGTCGATGTCGGATCTGGCGGCGTCCGGCGGCTACTACGTCGCGCTGCCGGCGCAGGTGATCGTCGCCCAGCCGTCGACGCTCACCGGGTCGATCGGGATCTTCGGCGGCAAGATCGTCACCGGCGGCGTCTACGAGAAGATCGGCGCGCACATTCAGTCGACCAGCATCGGCCGGCACGCCGAGATCGACTCGCCCGCGCGCCCCTACAACGCGGAGGAGCTGAAGAAGCTGCAGGATCAGCTCCAGGCCTTCTACGATCAGTTCGTCGAGAAGGTCGCCGACTCGCGCCACAGCACGCCGGAGAAGATCGATCAGCTGGCGCAAGGCCGCGTGTGGACGGGACAGCAGGCGAAAAGCAATGGCCTGGTGGACATGCTCGGCGGGCTCGACCTCGCCGTCGCCGTCGCCAAACAGCGCGCGAAGATTGCGCCCGACAGCGAAGTGGAGCTGGTCGTCTATCCGCCGCGCAAGAGCTTCTACGAGATCCTGAGCGATCAGTTCGGCGGGACGGGCGATCAGATGGCGGCGGGTGCGTGGCTCTCGGCGAACCTGACCGACAGCGAGATCGGCGCGCTACGGACGATCCGCGGCCCGCTCGCGCTGTTCCGGCGCGGCGAGCCGCTGGCGTTGATGCCGTTTACGTTTCTTCGGTGACTATCCGACGACCTTCTGCAGCGCTTCGCGGTTGACGTCGATCTTCATCCGCTGCTTTGCCTTGATCATGTAGGCACTGAAGAAGCGGTTGCGGCGGTCGTTGAGCAGCTCGTCGTTGAAGCGCGCCTTGGCCTGGGCCCATTCCGCCGGCCCGGCCGACTGTTTCTCGATCACCTTCACCACCGCCGTGCCGTTGTCGGTCGCGATCGCGTCGCTGACGCCGCCGACCGGCAGCGCGAACGCCGCGTCCATCACCGCCGGCGCCGAGCCGAGGTCGGGCAGCGGTGAATCGTGCACGAGGAGCTCCGTCGTCTTCGCCTCGACGCCCGCCGCCTTGGCGGCACCAGCGAAGTCCGGCGCGCCCTTGAGTTTCGCGGCGATCTCCGCCGCCTTCTGCGTGCTCAGCTCCCGCGCCTTCACTTTGACCACTTCGTCGTGGACGCGATCCTTGACGTCCTCGAGCTTGGGCACGGACGGATCCTGTTTGCCGACCAGTGTGAAAAATGCAAACCCCCGCGACGTGCGGACCGGACCCGCGACCTCATCCTGCTTCATGTCGAAGACGTGCGCGGCAACCTCCGGCGATGACCCGAGGCCGATCACCGGTTCGTCGCGCGCGACGAAGCCCGATTCCTGGAGGGGCAGCCCCTTCGCCTTCGCGACTTTGTCCAGGTCGGCCGGCTTGGTGATGTCCTTGGCGAGCGTCTGCGCCATGTCGGTCGCTTGCGCCTGCGCGCGTTCGTACGAGAGCTGATCGATGATCTGCGGCCGCACCTCGGCGAGCGTTCGCGTCGTCGCCGGCTTCTTGTCGACCAGCTTGATGATGTGATAGCCGAACTGCGTTTTCACGAGGTCGCTCGTCTGCCCCGGCTGCATCGCGAACGCGGCCTGGTCGAACTCCGCGACCATCTTGCCTTTGCCGAAGTAGTCGAGATCGCCGCCCTGCTTGGCGGTGGCTTCGTCTTCTGAATACTTCTTCGCGAGCTCGGCGAAATCGGCGCCCGCCTTCGCCTGTTTGAGCACGCCTTCGGCCTTGGCTTTGACGTCCGCGTCGTCGTTGCCCTCGGTCTTGAACAGGATGTGGCTCGCGCGAATCTGTTCGGGCGTCGAATACTGGTCTTGATTCGTGTTGTAGGTGCGCTCGACGTCGGCAGGCGGCACCGTGACTTTCGCGCGCAGCGCTTCGATGTCGATCAGCAGGTACCGGATCTTGCGCTTCTCCGGCGTCTTGAAGTCGGCCTTGTGCGCCTCGAAGTAGCTCGCCACCTCGGCGTCGGTCGCGGTGACCTGTGCGCGGAACGTGTCGGCGGTGAAGCCGATGACGGCCAGCTTCACTTTGTCGTTGCGGCGGCGGTATTCCCGCTCGAGCTCTGTATCGGTGACCGTCAGCCAGTCGGTGAGCGAGGCCCGCAGCTTCTCGACCGTCAGGCTGTTGCGGATGTTGTCCTCGAACTCGGTCGGCGTCATCGGCGGCTGCTGCGCGCGCAGCAGCTGCTCATACCGTTTCTCGCCGATGAACTGTCCGTTCTCCTGCAGGCCGGGCATCGAGACGATGCGCTGCCGGACCTCTTCGTCGCTGACCTGGATGCCGAGCCGATCCGCTTCAGCCAGCGCCGCGCGCTCGTCGACCATCTGCTGCAGGATCTGCTGCTCGACGCCGAGCTGCTTCAGGAGCTGATCGCTCATGTTCGCGCCGTACGCCGACCGGTACGCCTGCAGCTGAGCTTGATAGACGCGCCGGAACTCGCCCGCGCTGATCTCGTGGCCTTCGACGCGCGCGACCGTGTCGCCGGCCGCGTCGGCGCCGCTGCCGCGCAAGAAGTCCGGAATATAGAAGATGACAAACGCCAGGCACACGAGCGCAAGGCTCCATTTCAGCCAACTCTTGTGCCGGCGCATCCGGTCGAGCATCGTCATGATTTGATCCCTTGGAGAAACATCCATCGTATGCCATGAACTTACGGCGTGGCAAGCAGTTACCGGCTCCCGTGTGGTATATTTGCTGTGGTTAGAAGGACTTACGTCCACCTGAATTGGACACCACCTACTGATGCCCCGCGCGACCACTGTGCGACGAGGAGCGACCGAGCGCGACGGCGCGCCCATGGCCCTCTATCGAGCCTTGGGTTCGCCAGGTAAGCGCGGCTCGAAGCTGCGGCGCGCCGGCGACATCTCGCTGACGACGCCGGGCCTCGATCTCGCGGCACGGTTGCGCGTGTTTCAGCGCGCGCTGCGCAGCCGCGTCGAACGCCGTGAGGCGCTCATCGATCTCTTGCGCGCGGTCAATGCCACAGTCGAGCCCGAAAAGATTGCCGAGACGCTCGTCGAGCGCGCCGCGACGTGGATTCCGGCGCCGTGCTGGGCGGTGCTGTCGTCGGATATTTCCGGCGAGCTGACGGTGCTGGCCGAGCGCGGGCTGCAGCCGGAGATGGGGCCGTCCGTCCAGGCGATCGGCGCCTGGGTGATCCAGCGCGGCGAAGAGTTCGTCACGGCCGACTTGCGCGAGGACGACCGCCTCAAGGATCAAGCGGTCGTCGCGACGGTCGTGGCGTTTCCGCTCAGTTGCCGCGGGCGCCGCGTCGGCGCGATCATCGGCCTCGACCGCGCGCCGTCGTCGCGCCGGCCGCAGCTCGCGCCGGCGGTCCTGCGCGCGGTGCGCGTGCTGCTCGAGCCGGCCTCGGTCGCGCTCGACAACGCGTTGCTCCTCAAACGCGCCGAGGCGCTGTCGGTCACCGACGACCTCACGCGTCTCTACAACTCGCGCTATCTCAACCTCGTACTGCGACGCGAGACCAAGCGCGCGTCGCGCAGCGGCCGGCCGCTCTCGCTGCTCTTCATCGACCTGGACGGATTCAAGAGCATCAACGACACGCACGGGCATCTCTTCGGCAGCAAGGCGCTGGTCGAAGCGGCGGCGGTCATCCGCAGCAGCGCGCGCGAGACCGACGTCGTGGCGCGCTTCGGCGGCGACGAATTCGCGCTCGTGCTGCCCGACACGGGCGGCGAGGGCGCCTACGCGGTCGGCGAGCGCATTCGCGAGCGCATCGCGGCCTTCAAGTTCCTAGCCGGCGACGGCCTGGATATTCACCTTACGGCCTCGCTCGGCGTGGCCACGCTGCCCGACGCCGCGGCCTCGGTCGAGGAACTGATGCAGGCCGCCGACATGGCCATGTATCACGTGAAGGAATCCGGCAAGAACGGGATTCACGTCGCGCCCGCTGCGGCCGATAACTAGACCGCTAACCCCACAGGAGTGCGCGCCTTTGAGCCTTCGTTCGATGCTCTCTCTCTTCTCGAGTGACCTGGCCATTGACCTGGGCACGGCCAACACCTGCGTCTACGCCCGCGGCAAAGGCATCGTGGTCAACGAGCCGTCGATTGTGGCGATCAACAAGGTGACCGGCCGCGTCGAAGCGGTCGGGAAGGACGCCAAGGACATGCTCGGCCGCACGCCGGGCAACATCGTCGCCATCAAGCCGATGAAGGACGGCGTCATCGCCGACTTCGAGGTCACCGAGAAGATGCTGACCTACTTCATCAAGAAGGCGCACAACCGCAACGTCTGGGTCCGCCCGCGCATCGTCATCGGCGTGCCGTCCGAGATCACGCAGGTGGAGAAACGCGCGGTCAAGGACAGCGCGTACCGCGCGAAGGCGAGCGAAGTGCACCTGGTCGAGGAAGCGATGGCCGCGGCGATCGGCGCCGGCATGCCGATCACGGAGCCCTCGGGCAACATGATCGTCGACATCGGCGGCGGCACGACCGACATCGCCGTCATCTCACTCGCCGGCATCGTCTACAGCAAGGCGGTGCGCGTCGCCGGCAACGAGATGGACGAGGCGATCATCCAGTACATCAAGAAGACGTACAACCTGCTCATCGGCGAGCGGACGGCGGAGCAGATCAAGATCGAAATCGGATCGGCGTTCCCCCTCGAAGAGCGGATGACGATGGAGATCAAAGGACGGCATCTGATCGAAGGGGTGCCGAAGACGATCACCGTCAGCGACGAGGAGATCCGCGAGGCGCTGGCCGAAACCGTGAACGTCATCGTCGACGCCGTGCGCGTGGCGCTCGAGCGCACGCCGCCGGAGCTCTCGGCCGACATCGTCGATCGCGGGATCGTGTTGACCGGCGGCGGATCGATGCTCAAGAACCTCGACAAGCGGCTGCGGGAGGAAACCGGCCTGCCGCTCGCGATGGCGGAGGATCCGCTGTCATCGGTCGTGCTCGGCGCCGGCAAGATGCTGTCGGACTTCAACCTGTTGCGGAAGATTTCGATCGACTAGTGGCGCTGCTGGACATCCGTCAACGGAGCGGCTACCTGTTCCTGGCCGTCGTACTCGGCCAGATCATCCTGATTTCGGCGCAGGTGAACTCGCACACCGGCGTGCCGGTGCTCGAAGCGGTCGCCTTTGGCGTCTTCGCGGAGATTCAGCGCGCCACGTCGGCCGTCGTGTCGGGCGTGCGCCACGGGTGGAGCGGCTACATCGGCCTGCGCGGGGTCAGGGCCGAGAACGACACGCTCAAACGCGATCTCGCGGCCGCCCAGATTCAGCTTCAGGCGCAGCGCGCGCTGGCCGATCGCAGCCGCGGCCTCGAGCAGATGCTCCAGCTCCGCGATCGATCCAACCTCTCGACGACCGCGGCCGAGATCATCGCCGACAGCGCCACGCCCGATTTCCGGACGATGACGATCGACAAGGGGACGCGCGACGGGCTCCGGTCCGACATGGCCGTGCTCGCTCCGTCCGGCATCGTCGGCCGTATCGTCGTGCCGAGCGCGCGTGCGGCGAAGGTGCAGCTGCTCATCGATCGCAACGCGGCGGCCGGCGCCCTCATCGAACGGTCGCGCGCCCAGGGCGTCGTCGTCGGCGGCGGCGACTACCGGCTGCGGATGGAATACGTGTCCGAGGTGTCCGACGTCATCGTGGGCGATCTCGTCGTGACCTCGGGCATCGACGGCATTTTCCCGAAAGGCTTCGTCATCGGCCAGGTGGAGTCAGTCGAGAAGAACGGCGGCGCCTACAAGCGCATCGTCGTGAAGCCGGCCGTCGATTTCAGGAGTCTTGAAAACGTGCTGGTGGTGCTGACGCCCACGCCCGCGCGCGAGGCGGGGCAGGCGGCACCACCCGAACAACCCGGACGGCCGGCGTCTGGGGGCAGCGAGTGAAAACTGCCGGGGTGATCCTGGCGATTACGCTGGCGCTCGCGCTGCAGACCACGCTGGCCCGCTTCGTTATTCGGGGGACCGTCGCGGTGGATCTCGTCCTGGTTGTCGTCATCTACGTCGCGCTGACCTCCGGTCCGGTGACCGGACTGCTGTCCGGCACGCTCGCCGGGCTGGTCCAGGATGCGCTGTCGAGCGGCGTGATCGGCATCGGCGGCCTGGCCAAGACGATCGTCGGCTTTCTGGCCGGCATCATCGGGACCCAGTTCATCGTCGCGCAGCCGTTGCCGCGCTTCGTCGTCTTTTTCGGCGCCACGGTGCTGCACGCGCTGGTGTTCATCGGGTTGTACGTGCTGCTCGATTTGCGGCAGTTCCCCTCGCCCGTGCCGGCGGTGACGGGGCAGGCGGTGGGCAATGCCATCGTCGGCGTGATTGCGTTTCACTTGGTTGAACTGTTACCTGGAGCGGTGGAGAGGCGGCGGGCGGCCCGGAGCCGCATCCGCCGGTAAGCCATGGCCACTCACGAAGACCGTCGCAAGGTCACGATCCGGCTCGCGATTCTGCAGTATCTGGTTGTCGTCATCTTCACCGTGCTCGCCGTGGGCTTCTGGGTGATCCAGGTCGTCCAGCACGCCAAGTTCGAGGAGATGGCGGAGAACAACAACCAGCGGAACATCGCGCTCAGGGCGCCGCGCGGACTCGTGTTCGATCGCGACCTGCGTGTCCTCGTCGAGAACCGTCATTCCTACAGCATCTCGATCGTCCGCGAGCACACCAAGGATCTGAACCGGACCGTGCGGCTCCTGGCCTCGGTCCTGGGGCTGGACGAGGCCGGCGTGCGGTCGATCGTCGACCGCCATCACCGCGAGCCGACGTATCGGCCCATCACCATCATTCAGGACGCCTCGCTGGCGCAGGTCGCGGCCGTTGTCGCGCGGCGGCTCGATTTCGAGCTGCCGGACGTCGTCGTCGAGCAGGTGCCGACGAGGCGCTATCCGGACACGCTCGCAGCGCATTTGTTCGGCTATGTCGGCGAGGTGAACGACGCGCAAGTGGCCGGAGATGACGCCCTCAAGAGCGGCGACATTACCGGGCAGTCGGGCATCGAGAAGGTGTACAACGCGGACCTGATGGGCCAGGACGGCGCGCGGCGCGTCGTCGTCAACAGCGTGGGGCGCGAGATTCGCACGCTCGAGGAACAGCCGGCCACCGAGGGCAAGCGGCTGCAGCTCACGGTCGACTACGACGTCCAGAAAGCGATTGAAGACGCGTTTGATTCCATCGGCCTCAACGGCGCGGCCGTCGTGCTCGATCCGGCGGATGGCGGCGTGCTCGGCTTCACCAGCCGTCCGGCGTACGATCCGAACGCCTTTGCGGCCGGCATCGATCGCGCGACGTGGGCGTCGCTCAACACGGATCGCGATCGGCCGCTGACCGACCGCGCCATCCAGGGGCGTTATTCTCCGGGATCGACCTTCAAGATGGCGGTCGCGCTGGCCGGCCTCGAAGAAGGCATCATCACGCCCGACTTCAAGGTCTACTGTCCGGGCCACGCCAACTTCTACGGCCGCGATTTCAAGTGCTGGCGCTTCAGCAAGGGCGGCCACGGTACGGTCGATCTGCGCCGTGCGATCCAGGAATCGTGCGACGTGTACTTCTACACGATCGCCAACATGATCGGCGTGGACAAGATCAACAAGTGGGCGACCGCGCTGGGCCTCGGCGTCAAGAGCGGCATCGATCTGCCGAACGAGGTCCAGGGGCTCGTGCCGTCCACGGAGTGGAAGCGCGAGAAGATGCACGAGAAGTGGTACGCCGGCGAGACGATTTCCGTCGGCATCGGTCAGGGGCAGGTGTCGGTGACGCCGGTGTCCATGGCGGTCTACATGGCGGCCATCGCGAACGGCGGCACGCGCGTCACGCCGCACCTGCTCAAGGCGGTCGACGATGGCAGCGGGTGGAAGCCGGTGGCCGCCCCCGCGCCGCAAGGCCGTATCGAGATCGATCCGGACAAGCTGCAGGCGATTCGCGACGGCATGTGGGCGGCGGTCAACCAGCCGGGCGGCACGGGCGGCGCGGCGAGAGTCGTCGGCCGCGATGTCGCGGGAAAAACGGGGACGGCGCAGGTCATCTCGAACCAGGGCAAGGCGGCGGCCGGCAAGACCGACAAGGATCTGCGCGACAACGGCTGGTTCGTGTTCTTCGCGCCGCGCGACCACCCGCAGATCGCCGGCGTCGTGTTCCTCGAGCACGGCGTCCACGGCGGCAATGCGGCGCTGATCGTGCACCACATCCTCGACACGTTCTTCGCGAAAAAGGACGGCAAACCGCTGCCGCCGAAGCCGGCGATCGTGCCCAACCTCAATCCGTCAATGGGGTAATGGCCTGTGTTTGAGCGACGGCTGTACTACCACATCGACTGGGCGCTCGTGATCGCCATGCTCGCGCTGTGCGCGCTCGGCATCGTGATGATCTATAGCACGCGCTCCGATCCGACGCGCACCGTGCTGCACCCGATGTACGTCACGCAGATCTACGCGATCGTCATCGGGCTCGGCGTCATGGTGTTCATGCTGACGCTCGATTACCGCACCTTCACCGACAAGTCGCATTTGATCTACATCGGCCTGCTGGCGATGCTGCTCTATGTGATCTTCTTCGGTATGGCCCAGATGGGCGCCCGCCGCTGGATTCCGCTCAGGATGTTCAACCTCCAGCCGTCCGAGTTCGCCAAGGTCGTCGTTGCGCTCGTCCTCGCGAAGTTCTTCGGAGAGAATCGCGGGTCGCCGACGTGGATGGATCTCGGCATCGGCGGCGCGCTGACGCTGGTGCCGTTGGCGTTGATTGCGAAGGAACCCGACCTCGGCACCGCGTTGACGCTCGTGCCGGTGTTTCTCGCCGTGGCCTATCTGGCCGGCATGCCGATGCGCATTCTCGGCCTGCTCTGTCTGTGCTTGGTCCTCGCGGCGCCGGTCGCGTGGAAATTTGCGTTGAAGGATTATCAGAAATCGCGCATCTCGACGTTCTGGGACCCGTCGCAGGATGCGAAAGGCGCCGGATACCAGCAGATCCAGGCGCGCATTACGGTCGGTTCGGGCGGCCTGACGGGCAAGGGCTTCAAGAAAGGCACGCAGGGCCAGTTGAACTTCCTGCCCGTCGCCCACAACGATTTCATCTTCTCGGTGCTGGCCGAGGAGCAGGGGTTCGCCGGCGTCCTCGTGGCGCTCGGCTTGTATTTATTCGTGATTCTGCGCGCGCTCGAGGCGGCCCGCCTGGCCAAGGACCGTCTCGGCTCGTACCTCGTGCTCGGCGTGCTCGCCAGCTTTGCCTTCCAGGTGGTCTACAACATCACCATGTCGGCCGGACTGGCGCCCGTCAAAGGGATTACGCTGCCCTTCATGAGCTACGGCGGCTCGTCGATGATCGCCACGCTCGCCGGTTTCGGGCTGGTGCTCAACGTCCGCATGCGCAGGTTCACCAATTGACGGAAGCGGGCAGGACAGGCGGGATGGGCAGGTACGGCGGGAAGGGAAATCCCCTCCAGCCTATCCAGCCTCTCCCGCCGGTCCTGCCTCATCTCCCGTCGGAGCTTGCGCATGACCAAGGAGATGATCATCTCCTCGAACGGCCACGAAACGATCGTGGCGATTCTCGAAGACGACCTGGTCGCCGAAATCTTTGTCGAGCGCGAACGCCAGCGCGGCGTGGTCGGCAACGTCTACAAGGGGCGCGTGTCGAAGGTGCTGCCCGGCATGCAGTCCTCCTTCATCGACCTCGGCCTCGAGCGCGACGGCTTCCTGTACGTCGCTGACGTCATCGACACGCTCGAGGAATTCGAGAAGCTCGAGTCGGCCGACGAAGACGGCGCCGGCGAGCCGTCCCGCTCCGGGAAGGATCGCGAGCGCGATGACCAGAGCCGGCCGCAGACCAAGATCGAGGACCTCCTCAAGGAAGGCCAGGAGATCCTCGTGCAGGTCGTCAAGGAGCCGCTCGGCACCAAGGGCGCGCGCCTCACTTCGCACGTCACCATGCCGGGACGCTTCCTCGTGTTCATGCCGACAGTGGATCACGTCGGCGTGTCGCGCAAGATCGAATCACGCGAGGAGCGCGCGCGCCTGCGCGGCATCGTCCGCGAGTTCCGCGAGGCGCACGGCTTCACCGGCGGCGTCATCATCCGCACTGCCGCCGCCGGACGCCCGAAGGAAGACATCGTCAGCGACCTCGACGCGTTCCACAAGATCTGGACCGAGATCCGGGAGAAGACCGAGTCGGCACGTGCGCCGGTCGTCGTCTACCGCGAGCCGAGCCTGGTCGGCAAGCTCCTGCGCGATCTCCTGACGGAGGAATTCCAGGCGATCCGGATCGACAACGCGCAGGAGCATCAGCGCATCCTCGAGTTGGTCGAACACATCCTGCCCAACCTCGCCCCGAAGGTGAAGCTTTACACGAAGCCGTTCCCCATCTTCGAGGAATACGGCGTCCAGGCCGAGATCGACAAGGCGCTCAAGAGCAAAGTGTGGTTGAAGTCGGGCGGATCGATCGTCATCAACCAGACCGAGGCGCTTGTCTCCATCGACGTGAATACCGGACGCTTCGTGGGGAAGAAGACCAGCGGACGGCTCGAGGACACGATCGTCAAGACGAACCTCGAGGCGGTGAAGGAGATCGTGCGCCAGATCCGGCTGCGCGATCTCGGCGGCATCATCGTCCTCGATCTCATCGACATGGACGATCGGAAGAATCGCCAGAAGGTCCTTCAGGCGGTGGAGCTGGAGCTCAAGAAGGACCGCTCGCCGTCCAAGGCGCTGCAGGTGTCGGACTTCGGCCTCGTCATCATCACGCGCAAGCGGGTGAAGCAGAGCCTCGAGCGCGTCCTGACCGAACCGTGTCCCTATTGCTCGGGGACCGGGGTCATCAAGTCGAGCTCGACGATCTGCTACGAGATTCTGAGCGAGGTGAAGAAGATCGGGCCGGATCTGAACGGCCACCGGCTGCTGCTGCGCGTCAACCCCGACATCGCGCGCGCGCTCAAGGAAGAAGAGAGCGCCGTCCTGCGCGACCTGAAGCAGTCAATCGGCAAGGACGTGACGATCAAGCCGGACGTGCAACTGCATCACGAGCAGTTTGATGTGATGGCGGTATAGCAAGGGCTGGACGGGCAGGACGGAGTGCAGCGTGAAAGCGCGGGAGAGACCATCCGGCCCCTCCCGGCTTTCCTGCCGATCCTGCCTACGCCGGGGGCAGGTGAATCAGATAGTGATTCCCGCCCTTGTTGATCCAGACGCGCACGTAGTCGCCGCCCTTGAGCATCTCGACCTTCGATGCGTTGGCGTGCGGCGGCGTGTCCTTCTGCACCTTGTCGATCTCCGACTGCGGCACGATCGACACGACCTCGCGGCCCTTGACCTGCCCCTTCTGCATGAACTCGACCCAGCGCTCGAGCCCCGCCGTCTCGCCCTTCGCGTCGGGTGAGGCTTGCTGCGCGGTCAGGCGCACCTGATAGGTCCCCGCCGGCAGCGTCTTGCCATCGGCCTTGACGGCCTTCGTCAGGTGGACCGGAAGAAGGGTGACCTCACCGGTCGGCGCGGTCGGTGTCGCCGCGGTTTCCGGCTGCATTTTCGGTGCGGTGTGTCCGGTCGTTTGCGCGTATGCGCCTGCACCGAGCGCGCCCACGAGGGCTCCCACCAGAACCAGTTGCTTCATCATGTCGACGTTACCTCCGGGGCGTTCGTGGCGTTTGAAGAACGGCTGAGCTATCGTTGCCCCTCAATTATACAGAAGGTTCAGCAAGCGGGATGCCACCGCCTGGCTCGTCGTCCATTGAAGCCAGGATATGAAGCTGCTGATATCCAAGGACTTACACGCCGGCCATTTCGGGCGACGCCTTGGGGCGCGTCAGATGCCTGACGAGAAATCGACGTCTGCCGCCTCGGGCGTAGTGAAGCCCGACAGCCTCGTCAGCGCTTGCTGTCACCCTTGCTGATGACGATGGACCCGCTGAACGTGCGCAGGGTCAGCACCGCGCTGCCGTCGCCGAAGGTCGCGTGCATCGACCGGTTGCTGATGCCACGGCGCCGTCCGTTCGCCGCGTTTGCCCCGGGGTCGCCGCCGATCGTCAGCGGCAGCTCGGAGTTGATCGAGCCGCTGAACGTGCTCGCGTCGAGCTCGAACCCGAGCGCGCCCGACAGGATCATGCGCACCGTGCCGGAGTGCGAGGTGAGGTCGTAGCGGCCGCCCTTCGCCAGCGTGCCCGCGTATTCCACGCTCCCGCTGAGCGACTTCATGTCCACGCGGTCGCACGCCGCGTCGCTCACGCCGACGTCGCCGCTGATGGCGCCGAGCCGGATCGATCGCGCCTTGACGCCCTTGATGTGGACGTTGCCGCTCACGCTGCTCGCCGCGAGGTCGCCGTCCGACGAGGTCCCGCTCACATCCACGTCGCCCGACACCGACTTCGCCACCTCGATCCGCGGCGTGGACGATGCCGTGACGTTGCCGCTCACCGTCTCCAGCCGGGCCACCCCCTGCACGCCGGAAATGCGCAGGTTGCCCGACACCGAATGCAGCTCGACCGACGCCGACGCGGGCACGGTGACGGTGAAGTCGACCCACACGCGATCGTGATCGTTCGGTGGGACGTTCTCGGTCCGGACGTCCACGCGCCCCGCGTGCTCCTCGACGTTGATCTGCACCCTCTCGAACTCGCTCTTGTCGCCGCGCGTCCGCTTCGTCGCCTCGATCGAGACCTCGTCGCCAGACCCGGCGGTGACCCCGGTGACGACAATGTCGCCGGCGATGTTCGCGATGCTGACGCGGCCGTCACGCCCCATCTTGATCTTGCGCGAGAAATGCTCGGTCTGTTCCGGCCCGCGATTGCGCCCCTGATACGCCGTGGGGAGCAGGCGGCGGACGGTTTCGCGGATGGACGCGGCGTCCTGCGCCGAGGCCTGCGCGGCGAAGAGCGCCACGCCGGAGACGACAATCGGGATCAATCGGATTCTCATGATTAACTCTTTTGCTTCAGGCCGGAGGCGATGCGCGCCGCCCCGGCGTCGTTGCCTTTTCGCATTTCGTTGATGAGTGCGACGGTATCCTGCAAGAGTGCGATTTTTGTCTTAAAGCTGTCGAGCAGGCTCTGCTGCGCCGGCTCGCTGGTGGGCTGCGCCTTCAGCGCCGCCCGGCTCTCGTTGATGGCCTGATCGATGACCGACAGGTTCTTCTGCAGCGTGGCCGCCGTGTGCGGATCGAGCGCGCCCTTGTCGGCGTTGGCGATCTGCTCGAGCCCGGTGATCGCGCGCTGATAGTGCTGCTCGGCCTGCAGCAGATCGTCTTCGACCGACTTGGCCAGCTCCCTGCTGGCAGCGCTGTCGTTACTCCCTGGGGCCGCAGCGCCGCCGCCGTTTGCCGAAGGGGCCGCGACGGCCGGCGCCGGAGCCGCCGGCCGCGCCGACGTCACGTAGCGCACGCCGACCGCCGTGCCGATCACGAGCAGGGCGGCGACCGGGAGCCACTGCCACATCGGGCGCGCCGAGCGTGGATTCTGCCGCAGCGCCCGATCGATCCGCGTCCAGACGCGCGAGGGCGGCTCCATCGGCTGGAGCGCCGCCGTCTGCCGGCGGACCTCGCGGAGATCATCGACGAGCGCTCGGCACTCGATGCAGCCCGCCAGGTGACGCTCGACGTCGGCCCGCTCGGCCGGGTCGAGCGCGGCGTCCACGTAATCGTTGATGACGATCTCGTTTGGATGCATAACATCAGTCCGGCTAAAGCCGGACACTACGTACTCACGTCCGGCGTGCGAGCAGTCCCCGGAGCTTCATGCGCGCCTTGAACACCTGCGACTTCGAGGTGCCCTCCGCGATCCCCAGCAGGCGAGCGACCTCTTTGTGATCGAACCCCTCGACGTCGTGCAGCACGAACGCCTCGCGACATCCGGCGGGAAGCTGTTCGATCGCGCGCTCGAGATCGAGGCGCGCGAGCGGCGTCTCCCTCGGCGACACCGGTTCGAACGATCCGGCGGCGTCGAGCGTGTCGGTGACCCGGCCCATCTTCGCGCGGCGGCTGCGGACAAAGTCCAGACAGTGATTGACCGCCAGGCGATACAACCACGTGCCGACCGACGCATCGCCCTTGAAGCTGCCGAGCTTGCGATACGCCTGAAGGAAGATCTCCTGCACGAGGTCTTCGCCCTCGTCGGGCGACCCGGCCATTCGCGACGCAAGGCTGTAGATGCGCGCGGCGTGCTGTTTGTAAAGCGCCTCGAACGCCTCGACGTCACCTGCCCGCACTCTGGCCACCAAAGCCGTATCGCCGACGCCGACCGTCACTGACTTAGACGGGAAGAGCAGGGGCTGGCGTTGCTTTGGCACGGTCACGTAAGCAGATACGAGAAAGCGCGGCCGGAGGGTTCAGGACCACCGGATTCGGTCGAGTTGGCGGACGCGCGAGCCTGACACGGTGATTCCTTCAGCCGCCAGGAGTGCGCGCTTCATCGTCTCGCGGCCGCCATAGCCGCCAAGGCGCCCCCCGGCCGCAATCACGCGGTGGCAGGGCACATCGGGGCGCCCGCAGACCCGCATGATGTTGCCGACGGCGCGGGCGGCGCGCGGCCGGCCCGCGCGCCGGGCGACGTCGCCGTACGTGGCGACGCGTCCCGGCGGGATGCGCCGCACGATCGAGAGCACGCGGGCGGTGAAGTCGGACGCCACGCTACGTCATCGACATGAGCGCCAGCGGGTCCACTTGATAGTCGGCCGGATCGAGCGGCGCGACGATCGAGCTGGGCTGGCCGTCGGCGCCGTCGCTTTCCCACAGGTTGATGTCGTAGGCGAGATCCAGACGCTTCCCGAGCCGATCGAACAGGACGCGCACCTGCGGGCGATACGGATCGGGCGCGTACACCTTCAGCACGACGGCGATTTCTCCCGAGTCGAGCTTCACGAGATTGCCGGCCGGGTAGATGCCAATGAGCTGGACGAATCGGCGGATCAGATGCTGGTCGAACTGCGTGCCGTCGTTGCGCTTCAGGACTTCCAGGATGCGCTCGGTCGGAAACGCCTGCTGGTACCGGCGCTGCGAGCGCATCGCATCGTACACGTCGGCGATGCCACAGAGCATCGTGCCCAGATTGAGCGACGGGCGGCGGATTTCGTGCGGGTAGCCGGTACCGTCCAGGCGCAGGTGGTGCTCGAAGGCCACCACCGGCGCGAGCGCCGGAATGTCCGGCGTCTGCCGCAGAATCTCTGCGCCGTCGACGACGTGCCGTTTCATGATGGTGAATTCCTCGTCGGTCAGCTTGTCCGGCTTGTTGAGCACCTCGAGCGGCGTACGCACTTTGCCGATGTCGTGCATCAGCGCGGCGAGGCCGAACTCGCGCAGCAGCGGCCCGTCGATCCCCAGGCCGCGCGCCTGGCCCATCGTGAGAATCGAGACGTTCACCATGTGTGTGAACGTGTAGTTGTCGTAGTTCTTGAGCGTCGTCAGCGCGAGGAGCGCGGTACGGTTCTGCGCGACCGCCTGCGCCAGCCCGTCGATCATCGTCCGCGCCATCGTCGCATCGGGCTTCTGCTCGGTTTGCGCGCTGGTCCAGACGTCGCCGGCGACCGAGACCGCGTCGTTATAGAGGCGCCGGATCGCCGCCATGTCGGCGAGGCTGCCCTCGATCCGCTGCTCGATGTTGACGCGGCCGACACGAATGTGCGGCAGCGCAGGGAACGGTGCTGCTTCCTCGTTGCCCGTTCGCGGCTGGACTTTCGACATGGCGTCGACAAATGCGGCGATCTCGTCGCCGGTGACGCCCCGTTCGATCGTCATGCGCTCCACGCCGCTCTGCTGCAGTCTTCGGATGAGCGAGCCCTGCGTGTCCGCCTTTGCGATCGGCATGTCGTCGACGATGATCTCCTCGCCGACCACGCCGATGACGATCGCCGGCTCGATCGCGTGCAGCAGCTGCATCGCGGTCGTGAGCCCTTCGAGATTGCGCGCGATGATCGGATGGCCGGCCGAATAAAGCTGCGACGAACGGAGCGCCGCGGCGAAGCGGCGGAGGATCTCGTCGGCGAGCTGCTGGCGCGGCGAGCTCATCGGCGCGCCTCCCGTCCTGCGCGGCCGCGGCTCGGCGCGGCGTGAGCGCGCGCGGCCGCCCGCACCCCGCGCGATCCGGCGGCGGCCGCCTGTTCCAGCACGGCGCGCGCCTCGGGCGTGCCGATCCGCGCGAGCGCGACGGCCGCCGCCGTTCTGAGCGTCGCCGTGCGGCGCGGAGCCCACCACTCGCCGCGATAGAGGACGTCCTTCAGCGGCGCGATGCTGTCGGGATCCTTGAGCGCGCCGAGCGATTCGACCGCGCGCAGATAGATCGTGCCGAGCGCCCCGCGGTGATCGACGTGGCCGAGGATGTAGGTGAAGAGCGGGACGGCGCGCTCGTCGCGCAGGCTGCTAATCGCCTGCATGATTGCCTCGCGCGACCGCGTGGTGCCGCTCGCCAGCGCCTGCTCGAGCGTGCGGTACGCGTGATCGGTGCCGATGTTGAGGATCGCCCGCACCGCTTCGCGCTGCACCTGCGGCTCGCTGTCGTCGAGCAGCTCGGTGAGGTCGGGCAGCGCCTCGCTTCCGCCGAACTGGCGCAGCAGCACGACCGCCGTGCGCCGCACGGCGGCGTTCGGCGAGCTCTTGAGCCGCTCGACCGTCCGCCGCGCCACCGCGCCGAGCGCGATGATGATCGCGGTGAGCCGCTCGCGCGTCCGGCTGTTCTCCTCGGTCGACAGCGCCTCGGCGATCGGCCGCACGACGACTTCTCCGAGCGACAGGCACATCGCCTTCACGCGCGCGAACTGCGCATCGTCGATCGCCGCCAAGTGCGTGACGATGTGGTGCATCATCGATCCCGCGACCAGCGTGTCAATCGCGTTGATCGCGGCCTGCCGCCGCGCGTCATGCCCCCCCGGCCCGGCCTCGCGCACCAGCACGGCGACGAGCTCCTCGGCCGCCTCGAAGTCGCCGACGAGCAGCAGATCCTCGAGCAGCCTGACAACCGGCGTCATCAGCCCTTTCCAGCGCTCGGGGTCGGGCTCGATCCGCAGCAGGTCGAGGAGCAGCGTCAAATCGAGCGCCCGCAGCGCCGTCGTCGCCACCGTGCTTATCCAGGCGGTCATCCGTTCGGGCGGATCGTCGTTGACCTGTTCGACCTGAATGGCTTGCGTTCTGGCGTGCGACAACTCACGGCCGTAGGGGTCGGACACGTAGGGCTCGTCCGAGTACGATGTCAGCAGCTTTTCAGTGATGTGGTTCCAGACCCCCCGAAATTCCTCGGTGCGACCGAGCGGCGACGCCGCGAGATCGTCGTGCGCGAGCGCCAGCATCCGCTCGCGCTGATCGACGTCGCGCACGAGCGCCTGAAACGCCTGGGCGAGGCGATTGCTCGCCGTTCCCTCGGTCATGACGCTGCGTGAGACAAACCGCGCAATCGTCCCTTCCGACATGCGGCTGACCACGGCGCTGACGAGCCGCGGCGTCTCTTCATCGTCGGTGTCGCCTTGGGTGCCGCTGCCGTGCGCAAGCAGGCCCATCATCATGTCGGGGGAGAGCTGCCCGACGGCGGACGCCATGTTGCGCAGCACCGGATCCAGCCGCTCGGGTTCGCTCTTCGACACCGCCTCGACGATGCCGTGCAGCATGCGCAGGAGGGCAGTCGTTTTCGCGCCGACCCCCGCGCCGCCCTCGGTCCCGCGCGTTTCGAGCGCCGCCATGAGATCGCCGAGCCGATCGGCGTCGCCGACAATATCGAGCAGGGCCCGGATCGCTTCGTCGTCGAGCGCGAAGGCGTCGCCCTGCAGACAGCTGGCGATGACCTTGTCCCACGTCGCCGATCCCCCGCCGCTGCGCTCGCGCAGCACTTCCGCGTAGTCGATCTCGCGCAACTCCACGTGGCGGCCGGCCATCGTCGTCCACAGGCGGGCGATGCCGCCTTCCCCGCGGACCGATTCCGCCGACCGGCCGACGAGCAGCAGGAAATTGCGCCAAGCCTCGAGGTCGCCGCCCGGATGCACGATCAGCTCGCCGACCATGTGATCGTGCAAGAGGACGGCGAGCTCGGCGAGGGCCTGATCAGGGCGCGCCGGCGCGCGGCCGTCGAGCAGCAGCGCGTCAGGCAGCACGCTCACCTTCAGTGGGGAGCGGAGGTTGGTGGGAGAGGTGACCTGCACGATGCGGCCGAGGGTCGCGGTGATCGCCGGATGCCCGACCGGGTAGAGCATGACGGCGCGCGCGGCCGCCTTGCACGCGCGCGCAAAGTCGGTGAGCCGGGCCGCCTCTTCAGGCGCGAGCGGAGCGGGGGCCTCGGTGTCGTCCGCCATGGTCAGAGGTATTTCAGCGGATCGATGCCGAGCGGTTCCGGATCGACCGCCTCGACCACCGCGCGCGGATGCTCGCCCTTGCTGTCCCGATCCCACGTGTTGGCGAGCAGCGGCTCTTCGACCGTGTCGCCCTTTGCGTCCATGATGATCTTCACCTGCGGTCTGAAGGGGTCGGTCGGGTGCTCGGCGGTGACGACGGCAATCTCGTCCGTGTTCAGCCGCACGAGGTTGCCGACCGGAAACAGGCCCATCAGGTTGACGAACCGCTTCAGCAGCGTCTGGTTGAACGCCGGGTTGCCTTGCTCACCCATGATCGAGCGGATGCGCGCCGTCGCCAGACCCTGCCGATACGGCCGGTTGCTGCGCAGCGCGTCGAAGACGTCGGCGATGCTGACGATCATCGTGCAGAGATTGAGCTTGCGGCTGCCGATCTTCTCCGGGTAGCCGCTGAGATCCTGCTTGAGATGGTGCTCGAAGGCGACGATGGGCGCGAGCGCCGGCATTTCGGGCGTGCGGCGCAGAATGTGCGCGCCGTCAACGACGTGCCGCTTCATGATGTCGAATTCTTCCTTCGTGAGCTTGTCGGGCTTGTTGAGCACCTCGAGCGGCGTGTGGACCTTTCCGATGTCGTGCATCAGCGCCGCGAAGCCGAACTCGCGCAGGAGCGCACCGTCGACGTTGAGCGCGCGCGCCTGGGCCATGGCCAGCGCCGACACGTTCACCATGTGCGTGAAGGTGTAGTTGTCGTATTTCTTGAGCGCGGTGAGCGCCATGAGCGACGTGCGATCCTGGGTGACCAGACGCGCGAGGCCGTCGATGATCTTGCGCGCCGCGCCCGTATCCGGCTGATCGCCCGCCTTGGCCGCCTGCCACAGCGTCTCGGCCGTCTCGACGGCCGTCCCGTAGATGCGCTGCGCGGCGGCGATGCCCGTCTGATCGTCGCTGACCTCTTCGATGACGACTCTGCCGAGCGTCACGTGGCGGATGCCGCGCGCGGTCAGTCGATCGGGCAGCGGCGTCTGCGAGGTGCGCTCGCTGAGCGCGGCGATCAGGCCGCGCAGCTCGTCGCGCGTGAGGCCGCGCGTAAACGTCACCTTCTCGATGTCGCGTTCGCGCAGGTCGCGCGCGAAGCCGACGAGCGTCGCCGCGCCGCGCGGCAGGCGCACGGCGTCGACGATGACCTCGTCGCCGATGAAGGCGATGACGATCGAGGGCGCCGCGGCCAGCGCCTCCGACGCCGCGGCGCTGAGCGCATCGATGCCGCGCTGCACGAGCGGGTGCGTCGGGGAGTAGAGCTCGGTGCCCCGCAGCGCGGCCGCCAGCCGGCGAACAAGGTCTTCGGCCTTGCGCTGGTTCATCTTCTTGCCGCGACGATTTTCTTCAACATGCGATCGCCGGTCCTAGACGCCTGCTCGAGCGTCGCGTCCGCTTTCGGGCCGCCGATGCTCCCGAGCGCGGCGACGCCCCGTTCCTTGATGGCGCGCAGCTTCTTGCGGCCGAAGAACCCGCGGCGCTGGATCGCGGAGGCGAGCGCCGGCACCGCCGTCTCGCTGCCGACCGTGCCGAGCGCGGCGAGCGTCTCCAGCACGACGTCGTGATCCTTACCGAGCGGCTGGCTCTCCTCGAGGATCCGGATGAGCATCGGCACGACGCGCGGATCGCGGTCGGCGACGAGCGCGTCGATGACCGCGCGGCGCGCCGCGCCGGTGGCCGCCCTCAGCACCGTATGGATCGCGCGCGCCGCCGACGGATCGGGAATGCTGCCGAGCGCCGTCACCGTCTCGCGGATCACGCGAGGATTGTTCTGCCTCAGCAGCGGCTGCAGCAGCGGCACCGCCGTCGCGGAGCCGATGCGGCCGAGGAGACGCGCCCCGGCGCACTGCGCGAACCATCGCGGATCGCTGAGCAGCGACCCGAGGCGCATGACCGCCCCCGGCCCGCATCCCAGGATCAACTCTTCGGCGCGGCGCGACGCGAGCGTTTCCTGCTCCACCGCCACGACTGGCTTGAGCACTTCGATGGTTGGCAGCCCGATAATCTGCATGACCGCGCGAATGGCGTCCCAGCCGCTGTCGTCGACCTCGCCCAGGACCGCCGCCGTTTCCAGCATGGCGAGCGATTCGCCGAGTGTGTCGAGCGCATGCCGGCAGGCATCGCGCCCGACGCCTGCCGCCGAGCCGGCGCGATCGGCGAGCGCCTGCGTCACGGCCTGCGTGTCGTCGTACGCGCCCGCCATAAGCAGATCCTCGGCGAGCGCCTCCATGTCCTGCGCGATGTCGCCCGCGCGGTCGGCGTCGGTCTCGATGGTGAGGAGGTCGATCAGCATCCGTACCGACAGCGTGCGGACACTCTGCTGGCCGAGACTGTCCATCCACTCCGACAGCTCCTCCGGTAGATCGATCGACGCCATCCGTTCGGCGCGTTCGCCCACGCCGTCGAGCGCCGAGCGGTACGCCTCCGACACGAACGGCTTGTCGTTGTAGGAGATGAGCAGCTCCTCCATCGACGTCCAGAGCACCTGAAACTGCCCCGACTTGCCGAAGTCGGTTTCGTTCAGCAACGTGCGCGTCAGCGTCAGGACGCGGCGCTTGCGATCCTCGTCCGGCGCGATCGTATTGAAAATCGTTGCCAGGCGATCTGACGCCTGACCGTCGATCGCGAGCGACGTCGCCAGCAGCTGTGCGACCTTGGCATCGTCGAACGCCGCCGCGACGCCGCGCACCACGCCGATGCCGCCCGCCGGATCGTCGTCGGTCTGCAGCACCCGCATGACGACGTGCGGGTCGAGCCGGGTGGCGGCGGTGGCGAGGTTGCTCATCACCTCCGGCATCCGCTCGGGCGCCATCACGCCGACGATGCTCGTCAGGTGGCGGAAGGCGGCCAGCACGGTCGCTGCCTGCGAGGTGATCATCGGCGAGCCGTCGACGGCGCGCTTGGGCGCCATGGCGGCGGCGGCGAGGTCGGTGATGTCGAGCGGGCTGCCGGCGATCGCGAGCAGGCGCTCTTGCGCGCGCTCGTCGAAGACCGCCTGCTGGCCGCCGGCAATCGACATGACGATCGAGCGCCAGAGATCGTCGCGTCTGGCCGGCTCGGTGATCTCGCCTTCTTCGCGCCCGAGGACCTTCTCGTAGTCAATCTGCTCGAGCGCGAGCGACGGGTGTCCCTGCGTCGCCCAGATCGTGGCCGGACCGCCCAGCTGGCGGCGCTCCGCCGGATCCAGCGTGACGACGCGCAGGAACGCGTGAACGGCGTTGGTCGGCACATCGCCGACAAACGTGACGCGCAGCAGGTCGCAGTCGTGGAGCAGGCGCGCCGCTTCGGCGATGCCGCTCTGGGCGGGGTCGGCGAACGTGCCTTCGACCATCAGCGTATCGGGTGTGATGCCGAGCGAAAAGACGGCGCCCATCGACGACTGGCGAATCGCGTCAGTGAAGCGGCCGACCGAGAGGCCGACGGTCGGATGTTCCGGCGGATAGAGCGTCCAGTTGCGGGCCGCGACGAGCAGCGCCCGGGCCAATTGCAGCACGCCCCGGGCCAATTCCGGGGACAGCTGAGAAACCTGAGACATGGTTTCCCGAAGTATACTGCCCGGCGCATGCGTGCAGTCGACATCATCATCAAGAAGCGGGACGGCGGCACGCTGGGTCGGGAGGAGATCGGGTTTTTCGTCACGGGCGTGACGGACGGCACGCTGCCCGACTACCAGGCCTCCGCGCTCCTCATGGCGATTCTCGTGCGCGGCATGAGCACCGAGGAGACCGCGTGGCTCACCGACGCGATGGTGCACTCCGGCGAACGCGTCGATCTCTCCGGGATTCCCGGCGCCAAGGTCGACAAGCACAGCACGGGCGGTGTCGGCGACAAGACGTCGCTCATCCTCGCGCCGCTCGCCGCCGCATGCGGGCTGGTCGTGCCGATGATGTCGGGGCGCGGCCTCGGGCACACCGGCGGCACGCTCGACAAGCTCGAAGCGATTCCGGGCTTCCGCGTGCAGCTGTCGCTCGAGGAGATGAAGGCCGCGCTCGTCGCCGTCGGCTGCGCGATGATCGGACAGACCGCCCAGATCGCGCCGGCCGACAAGATCCTCTACGCGCTGCGCGACGTGACCGGCACGGTCGAGAGCATCCCCCTCATCAGCGCGTCGATCATGAGCAAGAAGATCGCGGAAGGCATCGACGCGCTCGTGCTCGACGTGAAGACCGGCAGCGGCGCGTTCATGAAAACCGAGGCCGATTCGCGCCGGCTGGCCGAGTCGCTCGTCTCGATCGGCAACGCATCGGGCGTCCGTACCGAGGCGATCATCACGGCGATGGACGTGCCGCTCGGGCGCGCGGTCGGCAACGCCCTCGAGGTCATCGAGTGCTTCGAGGTGCTGAAAGGCCGCGGCCCCGCCGATCTCACCGACGTGTCGGTGGAGCTGACGGCGCGGATGCTCGTGCTGGGCGGCGTCGCGTCCGATCGCGCGGGTGCGGCGCAGCAGGTCCGCAAGGCGATCGCGTCGGGCGAGGGCCTCGAGCGCTTCCGGCGGATCATCGAGCGCCAGGGCGGCGACCCCCGCGTGGCCGACGACTACGCGCGGCTGCCGTCGGCGCCCGAGCGGCACGCGATCACGGCGGCGCGGAGCGGATTCGTGACCAGGCTCGACGCCGAATCGGTCGGCCGCGCGTCGGTGTCGCTCGGCGCGGGGCGCGACCGCGTGGCCGACGCGGTCGATCCCGCGGTCGGCATCATCATCAAGGCGACCGTCGGCGACGCGGTGCGTGAAGGCGATCCGATTCTCGAGCTGCACTACCGCGATCCGGCGAAGCTGCAGCAGGCGATCGGCCGGGCGTCGGAGGCGATTGGGATCGGGGACACGCGACCGGCCGCGCGGCCGCTCATCGTGGGTGAGGTGCATTGATGGCTGTTCAGTTCGACACTCCGCCGGGCAGGCCGGCTCGCCGCACGCAGCAGACCGACCTCATCATTGTCGCGGCGGCGGCGGTGCTGGCGGTGGCGGCCGCGCTCGCCGCGCAGATGGGCGTGCCGCAGGCGCAGCCGCTCGTCGGCGCGATCGTGATTCTCGGGATCGCGTACGCGTGCTCGACCGATCGGCGCGCGATCGACGCGCGCACGGTCGCCTGGGGGCTCAGCCTGCAGATCGTCTTTGCGCTGATCGTCCTCAAGACGACGGTCGGGCAGCGCGTGTTCTCGACGCTCGGCGCGGGCATCAACAAGCTTCTCGGCTTTGCCGGCGTCGGCGCGGCGTTTGTCTTCGGTCCGCTGGGCGACAGCGGCGTGTGGGGCCGCGCGATGAACGGCGCGCTCGGGCCCGAAGGCGCGCGCTACGGCGTGATCTTCGCCTTCCAGGTGCTGCCGACGATCATCTTCATCGCGGCGCTCTTCGCGATTCTGTATTACTTCGGCGTCATGCAGATCGTGGTGCGCATCTTCGCCGTGCTCATGCACAAAGTGATGAAGGCGAGCGGGGCGGAGTCGCTGAACGTCGCGGCCAGCATCTTCATGGGACAGACCGAAGCGCCGCTGACGATCCGTCCGTACCTGCCCGAGATGACGCAATCCGAGCTGATGACGGTGATGACGTCGGGGATGGCGCACATCTCGGGTGGCATCATGGCGGCCTACATTCTGTTCGGCATCGAGGCCAAGCATCTCCTGACGGCCGTGATCATGACCGCGCCCGGCACGATCATGATGGCCAAGATGTTCGTCCCCGAAACCGAAGTGCCGAAGACGATGGGGACGGTGCGGCTCGAGGTGGAGCAGACCGACGTCAACGTCATCGATGCGGCCGGCCGCGGGACGGGCGAAGGGCTGCACCTCGCGCTCAACGTGGGCGCGATGCTCATTTCATTCTTGGCGTTGGTCGCGCTCGTCAACTACGTGCTCGGCGTGTTCGGCCATCAGGCGGCCCGCATGGGCGTGACCAGCCTCCAGAACTTCAGCCTCCAGCAGATCTTCGGCTGGGTGTTCGCGCCGGTCGCCTGGAGCATGGGCGTCCCGTGGCGCGACGCGCCGACGATCGGCAACCTCCTCGGCACGCGCATGGCGCTCAACGAATTCGTGGCCTACTCGCAGCTCGGGCCGCTGAGGTCGGCGATCGATCCCAAGTCGTTCACGATCGCCACCTTCGCGCTGTGCGGGTTCGCCAACTTCAGCTCGATCGGGATTCAGATCGGCGGCATCGGCGCGCTGGCGCCCAATCGCCGCCACGATCTGGCGCGCCTCGGTCTGCGCGCGATGCTGGCGGGCACGCTGGCGAATTTCATGACGGCGACGATCGCCGGGTTCCTGCTGTAGACCGTACGACGACGATCAACGCGGAAACCGCGGAGCACGCAGAGAAGGAAGACTGCTTAGGGCTGCGAACCTCGTCGCTCTGCGAGTTCAGCGAGTTCTGCGTTGGTCGTCGTGTTTTTGTGATGTGCGGGCGTTGATCATGAGCTACGACCAGGTCAAAGAAGCGGCTGACGCGGTTCGAGCGCGCGTCCCCGAGTTGCCTCGGATCGCGATTGTGCTCGGCTCCGGCCTGGGCGACTTCGCGAACGGCCTCGGCGACGCCGTCTCGATTCCGTACGGCGATCTGCCGCACTGGCCCACGTCGAACGTCATCGGCCACGCCGGCACGCTCGTCGTCGGCACCGTGAACGGCCGCAAGGTTGCGGCGCTGTCGGGGCGGTGCCACGCCTACGAAGGGCACGATCTGGGCACCGTCACCTTCGCGGTGCGGGTACTCGGCCTGCTGGGGGTCAAGACGCTGATCCTGACCAATGCGGCGGGCGGGGTGAACACCGGCTTTGCGGCGGGCGCCCTGATGGTCATCGACGACCACATCAATCTCATGGGCGACAACCCGCTCGTCGGCGCCAACGATGATCGTTTTGGCGCGCGGTTTCCCGATATGTCGGAGGTGTATTCCACACGATTGCGCACAATGGCAGACCAGGCGGGGAAGGAGTTGGGGGTACCGCCGCCGCACGGGGTGTACGCGGCCCTCCTGGGACCCAGTTACGAAACACCCGCTGAGATCCGATACTTACGGATGATCGGCGCGGACGCGGTCGGAATGTCGACCGTGCCCGAGGCCATCGTGGCGCGCCACATGGGGCTCGAGGTGCTCGGGATTTCGTGCATCACGAACATGGCCGCCGGAGTGCTGCCGCAACCGCTCGATCACCGGGAGGTCATGGAGACGGCCCGGCGCGTCCGGGGGCAGTTCATCGCACTGTTGGAGGGCATCATTGGCCGACTCTGATCACAGTCGTCTGTCGGTCGCGCTCGTGGATGTGAACGAGGGCGGCGAGGCCGAGTTCCTGACACTGGCGCGTACCTTCGCGTCGCTGATCCTGCGGAAAGGCTACGGCCGCGCCGAGACGATCCGCGACGAGGCGCTGCCGCAGCGGTACTACGTCGTCCGCCATTGGGCGACCGCGTCCGCGGCCGAGCAGTGCCACAGCGACACCGACGTCCAGGCGGTGACGGCGAAGCTGTATCAGATCGCGCGCATCACGCACGTGGTCAACGGCGCGCGCCGCGCGGATCAGCTGCGCCTTTTGATGGACGATCGGCGCGCCCGCGCCGAAGCGGATCGCCGCGCCGGATTCGATCGGCGGGGCAAGAACCAGGGCCGCGCCACGGGCGAGCGCCGGAACGGCGGCGATCGCCGGCTTGGCCCGCGGCGGCTGCGCGATCATCCGGGCGAAATCGATCTCATCGGCGCCGCGCGCCGGGCGCGTGAGTTCGCCGACGCGGCCTTTTCGCACTTCAAGGTCGGCGCCGCGCTCGAAGCGGCCGACGGGACGGTCGTGTCGGGCTGCAACATCGAGAACGCCACCTACGGTCTCACGATCTGCGCGGAACGGGTGGCCATGTTCAAGGCGTTGTCGGAGGGCCATCGCGCCTTTACGCGCATCGCCATCGTCGCCGACACGGCCGCGCCGACCCCACCGTGCGGCGCGTGCCGCCAGGTCCTCTGGGAATTCGGCGGGAATCTCGAGATCCTGCTCGCCAACCTCAAGGAAGAAAAAGGGAAGCATCAGCTGAAGGATCTCCTGCCGCTCCCGTTCGACGCGCGGCTTCTCTAACGGGCAATTTACAATTTACAATTGGGAATTGACAAAGGGATCGCTGAGGCGCCGATGATCCTCGCGCTGAGCTACGTCGCGGTCGGAGCGGTGACGTTGGCCGTGATGCTCTGGTGCGGCGCTGTTCTCGTGGAGCCTGGGCCGATGGCGCCGAAGAATCGCAGAGATTCCGAAACATCCGCTGGGCCTGTGATCCCCGATTCCCTTTGTAGATTCTTCCCCCTGTAAATTGTAAATTTCATGCTGCCGACCATCGTCCGCGAAGCCGACGCCGTTGTCATGATCGACCAGCGCAAGCTGCCGGGCGAAGAGATCTACGTCCGCTGCACGACCGCCGCCGAGGTTGCGCGCGCGATTAAGACGATGGTGATTCGCGGCGCGCCGGCGATCGGCGTTGCCGCCGCGTACGGCATCGCGCTCGGGATGCGCGTTAGCAAGGCCACCGGCACCCAGAAGTTCGCCGCCGAGTTCTACAAGACGTGCGAGATGATGGCGGCGACGCGCCCGACCGCGGTGAACCTGTTCTGGGCGATTGAGCGGATGAAGCGGACGTTCGCCGCCGCCGCCGAAACGGGCGCATCGGTCGAGCAGATCCAGGATCGTCTCGACCTGGAAGCACAGGCGATCCACGACGAGGATGTCGCGAGCTGCCGGGCGATGGGCGCCTTCGGCGCCGCGATCGTGCCCGATGAGGCGCGCATTCTCACGCACTGCAACGCCGGCGCGCTCGCCACGGCCGGATACGGCACGGCGCTCGGCGTCATTCGCGGCGCGGTGGAGGCCGGCAAGCGCGTCACGGTGCTCGCCGACGAGACGCGGCCGTTCCTGCAGGGCGCGCGCCTCACGGCGTGGGAGCTCGTGCGCGACGGGATTCAGACGACCGTGATCACCGACAACATGGCCGGCGCCATCATGCGCATGGGGCAGATCGATCTCGTCGTCGTCGGCGCCGATCGCATCGCGGCCAACGGCGACACCGCCAACAAGATCGGCACGTATACCGTCGCCGTGCTCGCGCGCGAACACAAGATTCCGTTCTACGTCGCGGCGCCGCTGTCGACCATCGATCTGGGCACGCCGGACGGCGATCACATCCCGATCGAAGAGCGGAATCCGCGCGAGGTGACGCATCTGCGGGGCAGCCGGCTTACGCCGGTGGGCGCCCTCATCCGCAATCCGGCATTCGACGTGACACCGCACCACCTCATCTCCGGCATCATCACCGAGCGCGGCATCTTCCGTGCGCCATATGTCGAATCGCTGCGGCGCGCCTTCGCTTCGCCGCAGCCATGCTGATTCTCGGCATCGAAACCTCCTGCGACGAAACCTCGGCGGCCGTCGTCGAGGAAACCGGCGACGCGGCGCGCCCCTGGGCGGTCCGCTCGAACGTCGTCGCGTCGCAAGTGCCCATCCATCGCGAATGGGGAGGCGTGGTGCCCGAGCTCGCCTCGCGCCAGCACATCCGCGATATTTGCGGCGTCGTCGAGCGCGCTCTTGAGGAGGCCGGCGCCACCTGGTCCGATCTGGGCGCCGTCGCCGTCACGCAAGGCCCCGGGCTCGTCGGATCGCTCCTGGTCGGCGTCTCGTTTGCGAAGGCCGCCGCCGCGGCCGCGAGCTTGCCGCTCGTCGCCGTGCATCATCTTGCCGGCCACATCGAATCGCTCGTCCTGCAGAACGGCGAGTTGCCGCTGCCGTCGGTCGTGCTGGTCGTGTCCGGCGGGCACACGAGCTTGTATCTCATCGAACGGCCCGGCCGGTATCAGTTGCTGAGCCGCACGCGCGACGATGCGGCGGGCGAGGCGTACGACAAAGTCGCGAAGCTGCTGGGCCTCGGCTATCCCGGCGGGCCGATCGTCGACAGGCTCGCGAGAGGCGGCAACGATCGCGCGGTCGCGCTGCCGACGACGCGGCTGACGCACGCGGACCGGAACGCGCCGGAGTTGAAGGGCGATCTCGATTTCAGCTTCAGCGGCCTGAAGACCGCCGTCCTGCGTTACGTGAACGGCAAGAAGGGGACGGGGACACTGTCCGACGGTGAGGTGGCCGACGTCTGCGCCAGCTTTCAGCGCGTGGTCGTCACCGCGCTGCTCGACCGCCTGTTCGACGCGGCGCGGCGGTACCAGGCGAAGAGCATCGGGATCGCCGGCGGCGTGTCGGCGAACAGCCGGCTGCGGGCCGAGCTCGACGCGCGCGGCGGACGCCGCGAGCTGCCGATCTTTTTGCCGAGCCTGGCGCTCGCGACCGACAATGCGGCGATGATCGCCGCCGCCGGGCTGCGCAAGTTTCGGGAGGGTGTCCTCGCGCCGTCCGATCTCAATGCCGATGCCGCGCTCGCGCTATGACCGTCTTCACCGACTACCTCTGGTTCAACACGAAGACGCGGCAGGAATTCATCCGCATCACCGGCGAGATCGCCGCCATCGTTGCCAGGAGCGTGATGGGCGAGTGAGAGAATATCCCACCCAGCCGGTCGTCGGCGTCGGTGCGGTCGTGATCGATCGCGACCGCGTGCTGCTCGTGCGGCGCGCGCATGAGCCGCTCATCGGCGAATGGAGTCTGCCGGGTGGCGCGGTCGAAGTCGGCGAGACGCTGGAGAGTGCGATCGCGCGCGAAATCCTGGAAGAAACCGGCCTCGAGATCGAGGTCGGCCCGATCGTCGACGTGCTCGATCGGCTGCGCTACGATGCCGACGGACGAGTCAAGTATCATTTCGTGCTGATCGATTTTCTCTGCCGGGTCTCGAGTGGCGTGCTGGCCGCTGCCTCGGACGCCGACGCCGCGGCGTGGGCGACCCTCGACGAGATCGCGGCGTTGGGCGTCGCCGACGCGACGGTGACCGTCATCCGGAAAGGCTTCGACCGGCAGGCCGGCGCGTGGACGCCGCGCGAAGTACACTGGCAGGCCGAATAAGGGACCGCTATGGCCATGACCTTGAATCGAAACGACGCCTGGCAGCTGCTGACCGAGTTCACGAAGAGCGACAGCCTGCTGAAACACGCGATGGGGGTCGAAGCGGCGGTGCGCGGCTACGCGCGCACCTTCGGCGAGGATGAAGAGGCATGGAGCGTGGTCGCGCTGCTGCACGATTTCGACTACGAGCGCTGGCCGAGCCTCGACGATCATCCCTATCGCGGAAGCGAGATTCTGCGGGAGAAGGGCTATCCTGAGTGGGTGATGCGCGCGATTCTCTCGCACGCCGACCATACCGGCGTCCCGAGGGAGAGCCGGCTCGAGAAGACGCTGTTCGCGTGCGATGAGCTGGCGGGCTTCGTCACGGCGGCGTCGCTCGTGAGGCCCAGCAAGAGCATTCTCGACCTCGAGGCGAAGTCGGTGGTGAAGCGGATGAAAGACAAGGCCTTTGCGCGCGCCGTGAAGCGCGAGGATCTGCGCGCGGGCGCCGAGCTGCTGGGACTGCCGCTCGAGGAGCATATCGCCAACGTCATCGCATTCATGCGCGAGCGCGCCGATGCGCTCGGTCTTCGGGGAACGCTCTAATCCACGATTCCGTATATCTCAGTGCATGCCTGATCCCGCGAACACCACCGCCGTCGTTATGCTCGATGCGGTGACGGTCGCCTACGGGCGCAACCTGGCGCTGCGCGACGTCACCGCGTCGTTTGCCGGCGGCGCCGTCGGCCTGCTCGGTCCGAACGGCGCCGGCAAGAGCACGATGATCAAGGCGCTCCTCGGCTTCGTCGTGCCCACGCGCGGCCGGATGCACGTACTCGGCCTCGACGTGGCTACCTCGCCGCTCGAGATTCGCGCGCGCGTCGGCTACATGCCGGAAAGCGACTCGCACATCCCGGGCATGAACGCCGTAACTTTTGTCGGCTACTGCGGCGAGCTGGCGGGGCTCCCGCGCGTCGACGCTATGCAGCGCGCGCACGAAGTCCTCTTTTATGTGGGGCTCGGCGAGGCGCGCTACCGCAACGTCGAAACGTACTCGACCGGCATGAAGCAGCGCATCAAGCTCGCGCAGGCGCTCGTCCACGATCCCGATGTGCTGTTTCTCGACGAGCCGACCAACGGCATGGATCCGAAGGGCCGCGACGAGATGCTCGAGCTCGTGCGCGATCTGTCGCGGAACAAAGGCGTCAACCTGATCCTGTCGTCGCACTTACTGCCCGACGTCGAATACACCTGCGATCAGGTGGTGGTGATGGACAAGGGGCGCATCGCAGCGCAGGGGCCGATCGCCTCGCTGAAGCAGCCGCGCGGACGCGTCTACGAGCTGCGCGTGAAGACGACGGTCAGCGAGCTGGAGTCGTTTCTCGAGCGGCTGCGCGCCGCCGGGCTGACCTGTCAGGCGACCGACGAGGACGTGATGCGGGTGTTCGTGCCGGGGGAAGGCGGGGCGCGCGATCTGTTCGCGCTGGCGGCGGCCGAGCGCGTGCAGGTGCGGCATCTGCGTCCGAGCGTGCCGACGCTCGAGGACGTCTTCGCGACGGCTGTGGGAGAAGAGTAGGTGCCGATTCATGATCAAGGCTATCGGCGCTATGGCGGCACGCGCACGCCGCGCGGGCAGGCGTGGATCGTCATCGCCAAGGCGGGCCTGCGCACGTTTCTCTCGAAGAAAGCCTTTCTGGGCTTGCTGCTGATTTCCTGGTTTCCCTTCTTCGTGCGCGCCGTCCAGGTCTACGCGGCGGCGAATTTTCCGCAGGCCCGCCAGCTGCTCGCCATCAAGCCGGAGACCTTCCGTCAGTTCCTCGACCAGCAGAACATCTGGGTCTTCTTCATCACCGTCTACGTCGGCGCCGGCCTCATCGCCAACGATCGCCGGGCGAACGCGCTGCAGCTCTATCTGTCGAAGCCGCTGACGCGGGCGGAGTACGTCTTCGGCAAGCTCGTCATTCTGGCGACGTTTCTCCTGCTGGTCACGTGGGTGCCGGCGATCGTGCTGCTCATCCTCCAGATCATGTTCGCCGGCAACCTCACCTTCTTCAAAGAGAATCTGTTTCTCTTCCCCGCGATTACGCTCTTCTCGTTCGTTCAGGCGCTGACCGTGTCGGCGGCGATGCTGGCGCTCTCGTCGCTGTCGAACAGCAGCCGGTATGTCGGGATTCTCTATACGGCGCTCATCTTCTTCACGACGGCCCTCTGGGGCGTGCTGGCGTTCGCGCTGGGTCTCCAGCACGCCGAGGCGGGCGCGGGCCGGCCGGGCGTGTCGTGGATCTCGCCGTCGGCCGACCTCGCGCAGGTCGGCGATGCCATCTTCCGGCTGCCGCTGCGCCACGACTCGCCGTTGTTCCTGTCGCTGTTCATGATCGTGCTGCTCGTCGTGGTGTCCGGCGTGGTGCTCGAGCGCCGCGTCCGCGGCGTGGAGATCGTCGCATGACGACGACCGCCGCGGCGCCGGATATTGTCAGTGCCGAGCATCTCTCCAAGTGGTACGGGCAGGTCATCGGCCTGAACGACGTCACCCTCACGGTGCCATCCGGCATCACGGGGCTGCTCGGCCCGAACGGCGCGGGCAAGTCGACGTTTATGAAGCTCATCACCGGCCAGCTCAAGCCGAGCAAAGGCGGCATCACCGTGCTCGGCGAGCCGATCTGGCGCAATCCGAAGCTGTATTTCCGCATCGGCTTCTGTCCCGAGCAGGACGCCTTCTACGATCGGATGACCGGGCTCGAATGGATCACCGCGCTGTCGCGGCTGAACGGCGTCACGGACGCCGAGGCCGACGCGATGGCGCGGCGCGCCCTCGACATGGTCGACCTCGCCGATGCGGCCGGCAAGAAAATCGGCGCCTACAGCAAGGGCATGCGGCAGCGCGTCAAGATGGCGCAGGCGCTCGCGCACGATCCGGATCTCCTGATCCTCGACGAGCCGCTCGGGGGCATGGATCCGATCGCGCGGCGCAAGACGATTCGCCTGATCAAGGACTGGGGCCGCGCCGGCAAGAGCGTCATCGTCTCGAGCCACATCCTGCATGAGATCGAATCGATGACGTCGAACATCCTGCTGATCAATCAAGGCCGGATTCTCGCCGAAGGCAACGTCCATCAGATCCGCGACCTCATCGACGAACATCCGCACACGGTCTACATCAAGGCCGAGCAGCCGCGCGCGCTCGCGCGCCAGTTCCTCGCGTACGACGATGTGCTGAGCCTGAAGTTCGAGGACGACGCGGTGGTCGTCCAGACCGGACGCCCGGACGCGTTTTACGCGCGGCTGACCGAACTGGCCGCTTCCGGCGAGCTCGGCACGATCCACGAGGTGACGTCTCCCGACGACAACCTCCAGGCGGTCTTCCAGTATCTGGTGAAGGCATGAGCGACTCGCCGCGCACCCAGCCCTCGTTCGCCGCCTCGGCGGCGCGGATCTTCGATCTGTCGCTCGGCCAGATGCTGTGGTCGCGCCGGTCGGTCTTCCTCGCGCTCCTCGCCGGCGGCCCGGTGCTGCTGGCGGTCGGGATTCGCAGCCTGGTGCTGATCTATCCGGACGCGCTGCCGCGCGTGAACGGCGCGCTCGTCGGCGGCGGCGCGTTGTTCGGCATGATGATGTGGCTGCTGTACATCCGCTTCGTCATTCCGGTGCTCGGCGTGTTCTACGGCACCGCGCTGATTGCCGACGAGGTCGACGACAAGACCATCACGTACTTGTTCACGCGTCCGATTCCCCGCGGCGCCGTGCTCGTCGGGAAATACCTCGCGTACCTGGGGTGCACGATCCTGCTCGTCCTGCCGTCGGTCGTGCTGGTCTATTTCGCGATCGTGCCGGTGGGCGGCAGCGTCGGCGAATCGTTCCCCGCGCTGCTCAAGGACCTCGGGATGCTCGCGATCGGCCTGGCCGCGTACGGCGCCGTGTTCGCGTGGGTCGGCGCGCGCCTCAAGCGGCCGCTCGTCATCGGCCTCGTGTTCGCGTTCGGCTGGGAGCCGGGCGTGCTCCTCTTTCCGGGTTACCTCAAGCGGCTGACCGTGGCCTATTATCTTCAGGCGCTCGTGCCTCACGCCATGCCGGACGATTCCACCGTCAGCGTCCTGATGCAGGTGTTCCACGAGGTGCCGCCCGTGGCCGAAAGCCTGGCCTGGCTGGCCGCAATCACGCTGGTGACCCTCTGGGCCGCCGGGCGCGCGGTCGAGCGGCGCGAATACGTGCTTGAACAATAGGCAAGCCCGCTTCGTATAAGAGGTTGAGGGACCTTTCCATGACGACCAAGACGCGGTATTTCGTCATTGCTTCGCTTCTCGTGCTCGGCGTGGGGATGGGCTCGGGCCTGGTGGCCTATTACTCGAGCTACCCGATGAGCGCGTTCATGCGGCGGGGCGGCCCGGATGAGTTCAAGTACGTGCCGGCTGACGTCTCGGTGCTCGCCTATGCCGACGTCCAGGACGTGATGCACTCACAATTGCGCCAGAAACTCCACGACGCGGTGCCGATGTCGGAGAACGGTCAGCGGGAGTTCCAGGACGAGACCGGCATCAACATCGAAACCGACATCGAGCACGTCGTCGCGTTCGCGGAGCCTGGCTCGACCGGCGGGCCCGGCGGGATGGTGCTGGCGCGCGGAACCTTCGACGTCCCGCGCATCGAAGCGCTCATGTCGGAGCACGGCGCGCGGGTCGAGGATTACAAAGGCGTGCATGTGATTCGGGTCGGCGCGCACAACGCGATGGCCGATCTGCACCGCGGGATGGCGCCGTCCGACACGCGTCCCGATCGAGTCGGCGTCCCCGGCGCCAACGACTTCGCGGTGTCCTTCATCGAGCCGCGGCTGGTCGCCGTGGGCAACGCGGGCTTGGTGCGCGCCGCGATCGATCAGAAGAACAGCCCGAACGTGACGAGCAATGAAGAGATGATGAAGATCGTGCGGTCGCTCGAGGGCGGGAACGCGTGGGCGGTCGGCCGCTTCGACGCCATTCGGAAACAGGCCCATCTGCCCGCGAACATGGCGAGCCAGATTCCGCCGATCACCTGGTTCTCGATCAGCAGCCACGTCAACGGCGGCATCCGAGGCACCGTCCGCGCGGAAACGCGCGACAGCGAGGCGGCGAACAATCTGCGCGACGTCGTGGGCGGGTTCGTGGCGCTGGCCAAGCTGCAGGCGGGGTCGAATCCCGAGTTGCAGGGGATGATGCACTCGCTCGACGTCAGCGTCGCCGGCAACACGGTCGAGCTGACGTTCGCGATTCCAGCCGAGGCGTTTAACGCCCTCGGCGCCTTGGGAACGACGAAGAAGCCGGCGCAGAAGCCGGTCGGTCCGGTCGGCCACTAAAGCCCGTTCTGTGAGGGCGGACCGGCTGGTCCGCCCTTCCCACGTAAAAGTTTGTCTCCCTGCGCGCTAGACCGTTTTCGCGTAAACTCCCCTCCACGCGGGCCAGTATGACCATTCACTGATATCGGTCCATGACCAACCGCGTGTTTTTCTACGGCACCCTCATGAGCGGCTTCCGGCGGCCCGGCCGTGAACGCATCGACCCCAACCTTCGCGCGGAGGGTCGCGGCTGGATTCGCGGGGCGCTGTTCGATCTCGGCATTTACCCCGCGGCGATTCCCGCGCCGGACGGTCAGGTCTGGGGCGAGGTCTACGGCATGACGGACCCGGAAAACGTGCTGACCGCGCTCGACGAAATCGAAGGCTATCGGCCGAACGAACCCGACACGAGCCTGTACTGGCGAGTCGAGACGCCGGTGACCTTCGCCGATGGACGCGTCGAAAGCGCCTGGGTCTACTTCTACAACGCCCCGCTCGGCCGCGCGCAGCGCGTCGAATCCGGCGACTATCTCGAGCATCTGAAAATCAAATGAAAAAGGTCATGTCGGGCGTCGCCTTCCTCACCCTCCTCTTCGGCTTCAGCGGCACGCTCGCGGCGCAGCAAAGCGACCTCGATCCGCGCATCCTGAAGTTGGTGCAGTCGGTGTCGGAAGATCGGTTGACGGCGATCCTGAAAAAACTGGAGAGCTTCGGCACGCGCAGCACGTTGTCGTCGCAGGACAAACCGGACCGCGGCATTGGCGCCGCGCGGCAGTGGATCTTCGACGAGATGAAAAGCTACAGCCCGAAGCTCCAGGTCAGCTTCGACACCTACATGGTCGCCAAACAGGGACGCATCACGCGCGACGTCGAGGTGCGCAACGTGATGGCGGTGCTGCCCGGCAAGAGTCCGCGGCGCATTTACGTCAGCGGCCATTACGACTCGCTGGCGCGGGCAGGCGGGCAGGGAGCGGCCAATGCCGCCGCCGCGCCACGCGATCCCGACGCGCCGGCGCCGTCCCCCGTCGATCCGAACGCGCCGCTCGACAACGTCGCGCCCGGCGTGAACGACGATGGCAGCGGTACGTCGGTCGCGATCGAGCTGGCGCGCGTCTTCAGCCAGAGCGGCATCGACTTCGACGCCACGCTCGTCTTCATGTGCCACGTCGGCGAGGAACAGGGGCTGCTCGGCGCCAAGCTGCACGCCGAAAAGGCCGCCACGGAAAAAATCCGCATCGACGCGGTCCTGAACAACGACATCGTCGGCAACGACAAGGGCGGCAACGGCATCATCGACGGCGCGACGATCCGGGTCTACTCGGAGGGGCCAGAGGATTCGCCTTCGCGCGAACTGGCGCGGTTCGTCCAGCGGTGGGGCGCGCGCTACGTGCCGTCGCACACCGTGCGCCTGATGGCGCGCCCCGATCGCTTCGGCCGTGGCGGCGATCATTCCGCCTACAACCAGTTCGGCTTTCCGGCGGTCGGCTTCCGCGAATCGCGCGAGAACTTCACGCGGCAGCACGACGTGCGCGACACTTTCGAGGGCATCTCGCCGGCGTATCTGGCGCAGAACGCGCGGGTGAACGCGGCCTCGGCGGCTTCGCTCGCGCTCGCGCCGCCGGCCCCGGTGGTCAACAGCGAGCGGGGCGGGCAGCCGATGATCGGCCGCCAACCGTCAGGCTACGACGCGAACCTCCGATGGACGGCGTCGCCTGGAGCGGTGGCGTACCGGATTTTCTGGCGCGAAGCGTGGGGGCCCGACTGGCAGCACGATGTACTGGTGGGGAACGTCACGCAGGTCAATCTGCCGGGCATGCAGATCGACGACTTCGTGTTCGGCGTCGCGGCCGTCGATGCCGAGGGGCACGAGAGCCTCGTCGCACCCTACGTCACGCCGGTTCGTCCGGGGACGCCGGTCAAGACCGTGCCGCCACCTGGCGGTTAAGCCGTCTGCCGTTCACGGCGCCCGCCTCCCACCCATAATCGCCTCAATGAATTGGGCGATCACCGAGTAGACGCGCTCCGGCGGGTCGACGAACTGGATGCCCGAGCGGTAGACGACCATCTCCTGATCGACGTCGCTGATGCTGCAGTGCGCCACGCGCCCTTTGATGACGACCGAGCGGCCGCCGAGCGTCAGCCGGAAGTCGTGAAGGGAGTCAAGCTGGAGAGGGAAGCGGGTTTCGACCTGGGTGCCGCCGAGGCTGATCTCCTTGATCGTGATCGGCTGGAACACCATCACTTCCCCGTGAAACTCGCCGAGGATCTGAATCCGCTCCGCGTCGCGCTTGTCTCCGTGGCCAGACGCGCCGGCCGGTTTCCGTGCGACAGGCGTGGCGAGCGTTCGAGGTTTTTCAGATCTGACGGGTTTGACGGGTCTTGCCGGTCTTGCAGATGTCTTCGGTCGTGCGGCTTTCGCAGGTCTTCGCCTTACCGCCATGCGGCGCCGACTATAGCACAGCGGTTCAATTCATCCGCATCGCCGGCTTTGGCGCGAATATCTCGGTGCCCGACGGTTCGGCGGCGTCTTCGTCCTCGGCGCCCTGCCCCTCGTACTCGGTCGTATAGGTGAGGACCGGAATGTCGCGCGTTTCGTCGTCCAGCTTCAGCATCGAGAGCACCTGGAAGCCATCCAGATTCTCGATGCGCACGCAGAGAATCACGAGGTTCGGCATGACGCGCTTGATCTGCGAGTACGCGCGCTCGCTCGACTCGACGAACACAACGTCGTACCAGCCCGCCGCGAGCACCGTGTCGAGCAGGTCGAGGGTCGCCGTGCTGCCGTTGACGATCATCACTTTCTGAGCGCCGACCGGTGCGGGCACGGGCTGCGTGACTCGTGACTCGGTGGTGAGAGGGTTCGTCATCATCGTGGTTCGTCTCCCCGAACGCTATTTCCTAATTCAGGATTCGTGCCACGGGGAAGGCCCTGAATCCTGTGATTTCCGGCCCATCCGGGCCTGCACTCCGCCGAAGCGTTCCCGTCTGACCCCGCGAGGGGCCGGCGAGGGCGTCCGCGTAAACCATTCTCGGGCTGGGCTTTCGAACCCATGTTGCACAGGATGTCCAAGTACGGCACTCTCTGAGGCTATGGGCACCGCAGCTGCGCAGAGCACGACCTACCACAACTTCATAGACGGCTCCTGGATACCTTCGGTTTCAGGCGACGTCTTCGAAAACCGTAATCCCGCCAATACGGACGATCTGATCGGCGTCTTCC
>JADGOC010000277.1 GCA_017883165.1 Acidobacteriota bacterium | reverse complement strand
GATCCAGACCGCGCCGGAGGTCGGAATGTTGTTACCCCCAACCTCGCGAATCACAGTAGGCCCCTCGGTTTCCTTGAACGACATCTTGATGGCCCGAACGCCGTCGATGGTTTCATCCTTTTCGAGCCGGAACCTGAATCGAGGCCGATACGTCGGATCGAGAAAAAGCAGCGGCAGGATCGGATCGTTGAAATTGCGCTGAATTCGTCCGATGTTGAACCGCGCGCCTTCGTCCGCCACCGATAGCAGCCGCTCGGCCAGGCCTGCGGCGTCGCCTTTGATCGTCCGTTCAAGTCGATCATGGCTGTCGGCCACCGGTACGCCATCCACCTCCAGCACGTTGCGAGCGGAGACCCAGGAAAGGCCCTCTCCGGGCAGCCGCATGAACAACATCTCGGATCGGATGCGACGGTTGGTGGAGGAAAGGAGGCGCGGCTGGCCGGCGACATCGTGCTGCTCGTACGTCTCGTCGGTGACGATGGCGGCGAAGTCGTTCTCGAACCGGCGGACGTAGGTGGCGGCCTGCTTCAACAGGTCGTCCAGCTTCTTGGGCGAGGGCACAGCGCCCCCGCTGGTGGCGGGCGCACCAATCAGCGCGGCGAGGACCGCGAGAAGGGCTACGCGAATAAACCCACCTGACCGCCGGTGTGCCAGAACAGCACCGTCTGCCCTTCCTTGAACCGCTGCTGGCGCACGTACGCGATGAGCGCCGCCATGGCCTTCGCCGTGTAGGTCGGATCGAGAAAGAGCGCTTCGGTCCGCGCCGACAGCTGGAGCGCCTCTTGTGACGCGGCTGTCGGGATGCCGTAGCCGTCGCCGACAAATCGATCGTCTATTTCGATCGTCGTCCCGCGCGCAAGCGCCTGCTCGGCAGCGACATCGAGATCGACAACCTCGCCGATCCCGCTCACGATCGTCCGTACCTGCGCCTGAATCGATATCGCGGGATCGTCCGCGCTGATCCCGACCACGCGCGTGGAGAGTCCGAGCAGGCGGCATGCCGCGATGATCCCGGCCTGCGTCCCTCCCGACGATGTGGAGTGGACGATGACGTCTGGGGCCGGCATCTGATCGAGCAACTCGACGACCGCCTGCACGTACCCCAGCGCACCGAGCGGCGTCGACGCGCCGATTGGAATCTCGAACGGCCTCCGGCCGGCCGCGCGCAGGCAGGCGGCGATCTCGTGCATCTTGGCCGCCCGTTCGTCGCGCCGGCCGACGTACACGACCTCGGCGCCAAGGAGCGCGTCGAGCAGCGCATTGGCGGTCGCTCTCTCCTGCGGCACGCCGCTCGCGACGATCACCGCGCGCATCCCCATCTTCGCCGCGGCCGCCGCGGTCGCGCGCGCATGATTCGACTGCACGCCGCCGGCCGTGATCAGCGTGTCGGCGCCCTCGGCGCGCGCCCGCGCCACGACGAAGGCGAGCTTGCGGACCTTGTTGCCGCCAAATCCAAACGTCATCGCGTCGTCGCGCTTGACGAGCAGACGCGGGCCGCCGCCGATGATCGCGGCGAGACGCGGCAGCGGTTCGACCGGAGTCGGCTGTGGCGCGAATGGGATCGACGGAACGTGCGCGAGCGCGTCGCGGAGCGCGGCCGGAGTCACCGGCGCGCATTGTATAGTAGAGCGCGAGCAGTGAACAAAGACCTCCTCGCCGCACTCCGATCGGAGCCCTCCGTGTTCGGCGCCGAGCTGCGGCCGCCGCGCGCCGAGCTCGCGGCCGGCGAAGGCATGGACGCCTGGATCGACACCTACCACGCCGTCCGGCGCCTGACGCGGCAGGGCACCTTCGTCTTCCTCACCGACAGCGCCGTCGGCGAAAAGGAGGAGGACAACCTCCGCCATCTCGTGATCAATCTCGGCACCGACGTCCCCCGCGAGCGCATCGTCCCGTTTCTGACGTCGAAGCATTCCGTGGAGTACTGCCTGTCGTACGCCGAGCGGGCGCATCAGAGCGGGTTTCCGGCGCTCGTCGTGCTGGGGGGCGACAAACACGTGGGGACGCCGCGATGCCTCGAGCATGCGTGGCAGCTGCGGCAACTGCTCCGCGACCGCGATCACACGCTGGCGCTTGGGGGATGGGCCAACCCCAACGGCGATCCCGAGCGGCAGGTCGACTATCTCGCCTCGCCGACCTTTCACGCCGAGTTCTACCTGACGCAGATCGTGAGCCACCACAACCTCGACCCGGTCGCGCGGTTCATCGCGAGCGCCGAGCGGCGGAAGCTCGAGCTGCCGGGCGTCTTCGGCGTGTTCTACTACCGGAGCGCGAACGCACGCACCCTGAACGCGCTCAACAGTTTTCTTCCGGTGCCGATCGAAGGGCTGACGCGCGAGTTCGGCGAAGGCGCGAGCGCCGAGGACGTCTGCGCGCGAACGATTCGGACGATGATGGACGTCGGCGCCCGGCATTTCTACCTCAGCAATCTGCCCCCGGGGAGGGCGCAAACCGTATTCGCGGCGATCCTCGAGCGCGTGGGCGTCACGACATGAGGTAATCTTTTCTTATGGCCGCCTACCTCGACACGGTACCGCTTTCCGGCATCATCAAGATCCGCGACATGATGTACTCGGTCGCCGATCCGTTCCGCCTCGATCAAGGGGACGTCAGCTTCGACGCACCCGACTCGGTGAAGGCGGCGATGACGCGCGCCATCGCCGAGAACAAAACCCACTATCTGCAGACGACCGGCGTGCCGCGGCTGCGCGAGCTCATCGCGGCGAAGCTGCGCGACAAGAACCGCATTCCCGTGGACGATGCCGAGCACGTGCTGGTGACCAACGGCGGGATCCACGGCATCTACATGCTGTGTCACGCGCTGCTCGAGCCGGGCGACGAAGTGCTCCTGCCGGATCCCGAATGGCCGCCGGCGGCGGGCAACATCCTGTCGGCGAAAGGCGTCCCGGTCGGCGTGCCGCTGTACGAAGCGAACGGCTGGCGGTACGATCTCGACGAGCTCGAACGGAAGATCACGCCGAAGACGCGCGTGCTCTACCTGAACTCGCCCAACAACCCGACCGGCGGCGTGCTGACACGCGCGGATCTCGAGCGCATCGCGTCGATCGCGCGCGAGCGCAACCTGTGGGTCATCTCGGATGAAGCGTACGAGGACGTGGTCTTCGAGGGCGAGCACATCAGCATCGCGTCGCTGCCGGGGATGTACGATCGCACCATCCCCGTCTACACGTTCAGCAAGTCGTATGCGATGACGGGGCTGCGTCTGGGCTACGTGTCGATCAAGGATCCGGTGATTCGCGATCGCGCGAAGAAGGTGCTGTTCTACACGGCGAGCAACATCGCGTCGATCGTCCAGTTCGGCGGCATCGGCGCGCTCGAAGGGCCGCAGGATTGCATCGCCGCCTTCCGCGCCGAGCTCGGCGTCCGGCGCGATCTCTTCTATCGAGGCATCAAGGAGTTTGCGGGCGATATCTTCGCCGGCCATCCCCCGTCCGGCGCGTTCTACGCATTCCTCCGCATCGATCCGTCGTGGCCGTCGTGGCCACCAGGGGCGGCCCGGCCACTCGACGCGCGCAGCGGCGGAGACGCGTCGCTGTCATGGAGGATGACGGAGTACCTGATCAAGAACGGCCGCATCGGCTGCGTGCCCGGCGTCGACTTCGGCGCGCAGGGTGAAGGCTACGTGCGCTTCTGCTTCGCCCGCGATCGACGCGAGCTCACCGGCGCGCTGCAGTCGATGAAG
>JADGOC010000109.1 GCA_017883165.1 Acidobacteriota bacterium | reverse complement strand
ACACATTTGCAACTGCTCGGTTATTCGGTCGTCCGAGTTCTTCCGCTCACACGTGAGACTCAGGTACGGTATAACTCCGCGGAGGCGTTTCTCCGTTCCGCAACGTCACCGCCTTCTTCCTGTTCATCACCCGTTACAAGCTGCTGTTCGATGACTGGCGAGGCTATCTGGTCGCAGACTTCTCGCTGGTATGGCTGGCGAACGTCTACATGAGCTTCTTTTTGGCAGATTGCGACTGGAGATTCGGGAAGAGCGGATGGAAATCGCCGCAGAGTCGAGAGGGAGAGCACCTGAAGCAGCGGTAGAAGAGCTTCGGAGAAGACCATGAAACTCCGCGAGGTCAGAACTGCGCTCGCGCACGCGCTGGACGAGCCTGCACGGTCGCTGTAAACTGCTGATTCCACTCCACGGAGAGATGTCCGAGTGGTTGAAGGAGCACGCTTGGAAAGCGTGTGTAGGGGAAACTCTACCGAGGGTTCGAATCCCTCTCTCTCCGCCAATCCTTCCCACGTGTTCGAGGCGAGGCCTCTGGAGGTTCCGATGCGATCACCTTTCTGGTTGTGTGTGCCGGTCGTGTTCGTGGCCGTCGCGCTCGCACCCGCGAGGTTCGAAGCGCTTGGCGCTGCGACCGCGCCTGCGAAGCCCTCCTCCTGGAGTCACGAGTACTGGGCACAGAAGGGCGACGTCAAGCTGTACCTCTTCCGAAAGCGGCTGGACGCGCCCACCTCCGGTGATCACCCGCGCCCCGTATTGTTCCTGGTGCACGGATCGTCGAACTCCGGACGATCGTCATTCGATCTCGACGTCCCGGGCCACGGCGACTACTCGATGATGGACGTCTTCGCCGGCTACGGCTTCGACGTCTGGACGATGGACTTCGAGGGGTACGGGCGATCGTCGCGCACCGAGCGGAACTCGGACATCGCCGAGGGCGTCAGGGATCTCAAGGCCGCCACCGACGTCGTGCTCCGTGAGACCGGACAGACACGGCTCCACTTCTTCGGCGAATCGTCTGGCGGCCTGCGCGCCGGCGCGTTCGCGATGGCGTATCCCGACCGCGTGGATCGGCTCGTGCTCGCGGCCTTCACGTACACGGGCGAAGGCTCGCCCACGCTGGCCGAGCGGGCCAAACAGGTCGAGTTCTACCGCACGCACACTCGACGGCTTCGCGATCGCGAGATGATCCGCAGCATCTTCACCCGGGACAAACCCGGCACCGCCGATCCCGCCGTCGCCGAAGCGTTGGCCGACGCGGAGCTGCCGTTCGGCGACACGGTGCCGACCGGCACGTACCTCGACATGACGGCCAACCTGCCGGTGGTCGATCCCGCGAAAGTGCACGCGCCGGTGATGCTCGTCCGCGGTGAGTACGACGGCATCGCCACCGAAGAGGATCTGGTCGCGTTCTTCAGGAAGCTCGCGAACCGCGACAAGCAACTGGTGGTCCTGCCCGGGATGTCGCACGCGCTGGGGTTCGGCTACAACCGCGAACAGTTATGGCACGTGATGCGGAGCTTCCTCGACATGCCGTCGCGCCGCGATCATCTCGGGCCGTAAGTCTGGCATGCATTCACGGCGGCTCAGCCAACCTTGGCTATCGACCCGACCCCGAGGGCGACGAGCCGGTGGTCTGGTGCGTCGACAACAGGAACGCGACGAGATCTGCTGCCTCTCCGGGCTCGAATCGCGGCCAGGTCAGACCGCGTTTCTTGATCTCACTGGCCATCATCGGTGCGTGGTTCCACATCGCGGCGATGATGGCAAACGGTTCATCGAGGTGCGGCACGGCAGCGAGGTCCGGCCCGGTGCCCTTGCCACCGGTCGCGTGGCAGGCTGAACACCTGACCGCGAACAATTTCTCGCCACGCGCCGGCGTCGCGCGCACGGTGGCATAGTTGAGGAAGTACAGATACGCGATGACGTCGACCATTTCCTGCCCGGAGAATGTGATCTGCGGGATCCCCCGCTTGTCGAACTCGGCTGCCATCGTCTCGCTGTGGTTCCACATCAGGCCGGCGATCGTCGGCACCGAAGCGACCAGTTCATGGCCGCGCAGGCCCAGATCGGGGCCGCCACGACCGCCGCGATCTCTTACGGCGTGGCAAGCGATGCAGCGTTTGCTCGAGAAGAGCTCGGCGCCTCGACGCGGGCTCCCCGGCTGGAAATACTCGGCGCGATCTGATGCGCTGCCGCCCGCTTGCAGATACGCGACGAGATCGTCCATCTCACCCGGCGCAAACTTCGGCCATGGGACGGCTTGAGCGTCCATGACCGACGCCATCTCCGGTCCGTGATTCCACATCGCCTGAGCCAGGAAGATGGCCGACGACCGCCCGCGGTACTTCTGCAGGCCGGGTCCCAGGCCGTCCCACCGGCTGCCGTTCGGGTTATGGCATGTCGCGCAGCGCTTCGCCATGAAGACCCGCCGGCCGGCCTCGGCATTGGCCGGGCGGGAGACTTCGGCGGCGTCGTACCGGTATGCGGTCAGCAGCGCAACAATGTCGGCCATTTCGGTGCTCGTGATCGTCGGCGGCTGGATCTTTAGCGCCTGCATCTTGTCGCGCATGACCGGTGCGTGATTCCAGAGCGCGCCGGCGAGATCCAGCACGGTGCCGGAGAGGAGCAGCCGGCCCAGATCCGGCCCGACTCGCGCCTGGGCTGAAGCCTGCGCTCCTATCGTGTGGCAACGTGCGCAGCTCTTCTGGACGAACAGTCGTGCGCCGGCCGCCGGTCGATCCGGCAACCTGACGGTGAGCACCACGGACTCGCCCTGGCCGGAGGGCGTCGCGTGTCCAGCGATCATCGCGCTCGCTACCGCAACGAGGCTCCACCGCACGCGCGCCGACGTCGATTGGATGCGACTGCGATTGAGATGCATGGCCAGCCTCCTTGCGATTTCAGCCCGAGTGTTCGGAACCCGATCCGCTCGATGACGTCGGGCACTGCCACCTTGGGACTCGCGAATGAAAGGACGATGAAAATCCGGTGAATAGACGTTAATTTCCCGTCGGACCTCGGCCGTTCTAGCCGGGACCGGTAAACCGTGCGACCTGGTTCCTGACAGGCCTGACCGTTCGAAGATACGCGTAAATCGCGCCGAGGTCCTCGTCCGTCATCCCCGCAAACATCGTCCACGGCATGATGGTATTGAGGCGTCGGTCCCTTAGGGGAAGTCGCCGTGTTCCCGCCGAAGCCGGGTCACGAAAACGTTCGATGAAAAAGGTGCGGGGCCAATCTCCAATGCCGGTGTCGGAATCTGGAGTGATGTTGGCGGACTGGACGCGGCCCGCCTGGGGAACGTCGAAGGCGGCTCCGCCGGCGCATTCCATGCCTTGGATCGGCTTGCCGCGTTCGGCGCGTGTGTGACACACGGGACAGCCCGCCATCGTGGCCAGATACCGGCCGTAGGCGACGGGACTGCTGCGATCCGGAGACGGTTGGGGCGCATACGGTTCTGGAAGCGTTCGGATCAGCAAGTTGACGGGGAAATCGAGTTGGGACGGGGGGATCTCACGGGCGATCGGTGTGAGCGTCCTGATGTACGCGACGATGGCCTCGGCGTCGGCTTCCGAGAGCGCGCGATAGCGTGGATATGGCATGACGGGAAACATCGCTCTTCCACTGCGCGTCACGCCGCCGGTGATCGCCCTGAGGATCTCGCCATCGCTCCATTGGCTGAGGCCCGCCGGCGTGATGTTGGCCGCGTAGAATGTGCCTGGGAACCCGAGCTCTTTGCCGAGCCGTTCCCCACCAGCACCTTCGGTTCCAGGCACGATCGGGCCTGAGAACGCGTCCCAGCGAACGCGCCTGAAAAGGCGCCGCGCCGGTGGCCGAAGAGCTCGCTTTCGACGAGGTCCCGCGGCAAGGCGGCGCAGTTGATCGGCACGAACGGCCGCTTCGATCGCCGGCTGTTGGCATGAATGGCGCGCGCGATGAGTTCTTTTCCGGTGCCGGTCTCGCCGACAATCAGCACTGGTGTGTCGCTGCGAGACGCGGCATTCGCGCGATCAAAGACGGCGCGCATGCGGGTCGAACGGCTGATCACCCGCTCGAATCCATAACGAGTGGCGACGAGCTGATCGAGGCTGTCGACCCGGTCGCGCAGTTCGGCCGCTTCAAGGATGCGCGCGACTTCCTTCAGCACAAGCTCTTCCGAGTACGGAATCGGCACGAAGTCTTCGGCGCCGCGGCGGATCGATTCGGTGGCCTGGTCGATCGCCGGATGTGAGCTGAGGACCAGCACGGAGAGCTTCGGTCGTCGCTGTTTGACCGATTCCAGCAGATCCGGCGCCAGAGAATCTGGCCGCAGGTCGCCCATGACGAGAAGACGCAATGCCGGACGTTGTTCAACCGCCGCGAGCACGGACGCAGATCCGTCGGCGTCCACGTCCGGCTGGTACGCCGCAAGGAGGCGGGCAAGAGCGGAGTTGAGCGCTCGGTCCTCGGACGCGACGAGAACGCGGGCGGCTGCGGGCAAATGGGCCATGTGTCAGGAGGGCATGCCTATCATAGAGCCCCGGGCTTCGGCGGATCGCCGGAATCCTCGTCGTCGGCGTCTTCGTTTCGCTTCACCTCCAACACGTGTCGCGCACTCGGTTCGAGCAACGACTGAACCTCCAGAAACGCCGTGCCGAGTCCGCCACTGCTGCCGCGCTTCTTCCGATAGTAGATCCAGCCTCGGGATTCCATCCAGAGTCCCAACCGGTGAAGCGCATAAACGGTAGCCGCTGCCACCGCCACCCAGACAATCGCCATCATGGCTGCAGTCTAGCGCGTCAGCCGCCACGGCCGGAGAGGATATATGATTCGTGGCGCTCGGCGGGCTTCTTCAGTGGATGAGGAGACGACATGGACACACCGGAAACGATCGCCGCTGACTACCTCCGTCGCGGCGCGTCCGTCGACATCGGCAGCGCCATCTCGCGCGGGTGGGCGCTCGTGCGCGACAACGCGGGCGTGCTCATCGGTGCGTCGGCGCTCGGCTGGCTGATCACGATCGCGCTCGGGTGTGTGCCGATCGTCGGCTGGGTCCTGGGGATTGTGCTCGTCGGCGGTCTCGATTACCTCTTCATCCGGCGCATTCGCGGCGAGGCCGTCGAGGTGGGCGATGTCTTCGCCGGCTTCAGCCTCGCGTTTGCCAATCTCGCACTGGCCGGCCTGGTGATGTGGCTGCTCACGACCCTCGGGCTCGTGCTGTGCATCCTGCCCGGCATCTACCTCGTGGTCGGCTACGTCTTCACGCTGCCGCTCGTCATCGACAAGAAGATGGATTTCTGGCCGGCGATGGAAGTGAGCCGCCAGGTCGTGCATCGTCACTGGTGGTCGATCTTCGCGCTCGTGATCGTGCTGGCGCTCATCGCGGTGGCCGGATTCCTTGTGTGCGTGGTCGGTGCGATTATCACGATACCGGTAGCCAACGCGTCGCTGATGTACGCGTACGAAGACCTGTTTGGCCCTAACGTGGCGCTGCCGTCAGCCGAGCCCGCCACTCACGAATGACCGGCGCGAGCTGCTGGACAACATCGTTGCGTCCGGCCGCCTGCGCGAGCGCCAGCGCTTTCTCCAGCGTGTCGACGCCGTCCTTCAACCGGCCGTCTCGCGCGTACGCTTCCGCGAGATGGCTGAGCAGGTTGGCCTGGTCATCAACCGAGTCGGGGACGATCGCCAGGGCACGCTGGTACTGGTCGATGGCTTCCTTCGTCCGGCCCAAACGGAGCAGCAGGTTGCCGAAGTTGACGCGAATGCCGTAGCTCTCCGGAGCAAGCCGAGCGGCCTCGCGGAAGTGCTCGACGGCGTTGTCGAAATCTGCGGACATCTGATACGCGAGCGCGAGGTTGCTGTGCGCTTCGGCGAAATCCGGCTTCAGCTTCAGCGCCGCTTCGAAATGCGGCATCGCTTCCTGGATGCGCTGTTGCTGCAACAGTGCGTTGGCGAGGTTGTTCTGCCCGACTGGATCGTCCGGCTTCAGTCGCACGGCTTCCTGATAGTGCGCGATCGCCTCTTCCCGGCGATCGGCGTGCCAGAGCGCGACCGCGAGAGTCTCGTGAACGTTGAAGGAATCTGGCTGGAGCCGGACGGCGACAGCGAATTCCTCGATCGCGCGCGCTGTCTGACCGGTGCGATCGAGCGCCACGCCGAGGTCGAAATGCGGTGGGCCATAGTCGGGCGACGTGATCGCCGCTTGCTCCAGAAGCGGAATCGCTTCGGCGGGGCGGCCGGTTCGAATCAACTCCGAACCGAGATTGAGCCGCGTTTCGTCGTACGACGTCTTCATCGGCACGTTCACGACGCCGCCGACGACGACGGCCAGGAGCAGGCCGGGCGTCCAACGCCGCCACTCTCTCGCCGCGACGGCCGGAATGGAGGCGACCGCCGCGCCCGCGAAGAGGATCGCAACCGGCGCGATCGGATAGCGGTAGCGCGCGAGCACGTAGAAGATTGCCACCGAGATCGCAAGGCTGGTAAACGTTGCGTAGAGAATAGCGAGCCGCTGCCACTGGTCGCGCGTCTGCCAGGCGCCGAGCACGGCCAGCGGGAAAATGATCCCGAAGTTGAACCAGAGGAGCCCGCGCAGGACGGGTGAATAGTCCGCGTGGACCTCGATCGACTCGGTGTCCACGGCTTCGACCGCGTTGAGCGTCAGGAGGAGCTTGCGCCCAAGGAGCGTCAGCCAGGCCGACTTCTCGCGCCGGATGTCGCCGAACGCGCGCGCCAGCCAGTAGTCGGATACCTCGCCTGGTGAGAGTTTTCGGCCCGATCCTTCCTCCGCGAGCCGCGTCGCATCGTCCCTCTCGAAGGCGGCGTTGCCATGGCCGGGCACGAGCTCTTCGTATCCGCCGTGGGCGCCCATGTGATTGCCGATGTAGAAGTTCGATCCGAGCTGCGAGGTCGAGATCAGAAAGTCGCCGCTGACGTGGTAATTCCGCAGGCCGACCGGCAGCAGCAGGGCAGCGACCGCGGCCGTGAAGATGCCGACCCAGGCCGCTCGCGTCTTGAGCGGCGTCTCGCGAAAATAGGCGAGCAGCCACAGCGCGACAATCGGATACAGCACGCGCGCGTTCTCGCGATTCAACGTGAGCGCGCCCATCACCAGGCCGGCGGCGATGAGCCATTTCCAATGCGGGCGCGACAGAAACTCGCCGAGGAGCGCCAGGAGCAGCGTCATCAGAAAGAGATCGAGCGACGATTTCTGGATCAGGCCGTCGAAGAATATCGCCGGCGGATAGATCGCGAGCAGCGCGCCGGCGGCGAGTCCCGCGCGGTCACCGAAGAACCGCCGCCCAGCCACGCAGAGCCACACGCACGACATCGCGCCGAGCGCCGCCTGGATCGCCCGCACCAGGAGGAGGTGATGGCCGGCGAGCTTGAACACGATCGCCAGGAGATACGGATAGAGCGGCGTCTGGTAGAAGACCTCGGTGCCGATCCACTGGCCGCCGGCGATCTGCCGGGCCCAGGCGTCGTACTGCAGCGCATCGCCGATGAGGACGACGAAGACCGGTGTGTGGCGCAGCCACGCGAGATGGGCGAGGCGCAGGGCCAGCGCGGCGATGCCGATGGCGGCGAGCCAGCCGATCCACCGATCTTTCCGACCGACATCGATCATCCTCGGCGCGTTCGCGGGCTTTCGTGCCATGGGACGGAGCGATTCTATCGCCTGGGTCCGCTTTTGTCCGCGCGGCCGGTTTCCAGCTAGAATCGCCAGCGACCAGGAGAGGCCATCATGTACGACGTACGACGAATGATCCCGCGCGCGGTGTGCGCGCTCGCGATCGGCGCGGCGCTGGCGAGCCGCGGGCTGCCGCTCATCTCTGCCCAGCAGACCCCATACGATCCCAGCCTGTATTCCGGCTTGCACTGGCGGATGGTCGGGCCGTTCCGCGGCGGACGCGTCGACGCGGTCGGCGGCGCGCCCGGCCGGCCCGATGAGTTCTACTTCGGCTCCGTCAACGGCGGCGTGTGGAAAACGGTGAATGCGGGCCGCACGTGGCTCCCCGTCTTCGATTCGCAGCCGGTCGCCTCGATCGGCGCCCTCGCGGTGGCGCCGTCGCGCCCCGACACGGTCTACGTCGGCAGCGGCGAATCGACGCTGCGCGATTCTGTCGGCTACGGCAACGGCATGTACAAGTCGACCGACGCCGGAAAGACCTGGACGCACATCGGCCTCGACAACACCCAGCACATCGGCAAGATCGCGGTCGATCCGAAGAATCCCGACGTCGTGTTCGTCGCCGCCATCGGGCACCTGTACGCGGCGAATCCCGATCGCGGCGTGTTTCGATCGAAGGACGGCGGCAAGACGTGGCAGAAGGTCTTGTACAAGAACGACAGCGTCGGCGCGATCGACGTGGTCATCGATCCGGCCAATTCCCAGGTCGTCTACGCCGGTCTCTGGAACACCCGTCGTCCACCGTGGTACACCTACCAGCCCTCGAACGGACCCGGCGGCGGCCTTTTCAAATCGACCGACGGCGGCACAACGTGGACGCAACTGGCGGGCGGCCTGCCGACCACCGGCTTCGGACACAGCGGCCTCGCCATCGCGCCGAGCAATCCGCGGCGCCTCTATGCCGTCGTCGACACCGGAAAAGATGCGAACGGACGCGACACGGGCGGGTTCTACCGATCCGACGATGCGGGAGCGACGTGGACGTCGCTTGGAGCTGAAGCGCCCGGACTCTGGGGCCGCGGCTGGTACTTCGAAGTCGTCGCCGTCGATCCGAAAAACCCGGACATCGTCTACGTGCCGAACGTGGCGGTCTACCGATCGAAGGATGGCGGCAAGAGCTGGGTCACCCTCAGAGGCTCGCCGGGCGGCGACGACTACCATCAGGCCTGGATCTCGCCTGACGATTCGAACCGCATGATCGTGGCGAGCGATCAGGGCGCGATCATCACGCTCAACGCCACCACCGACAATCCCAGAGACATCGACTGGAGCTCGTGGCTCAACCAGCCGACCGCGCAGATGTATCACGTGTCGGCCGATTATCGATTCCCGTACTGGCTGACCGGCGCGCAGCAGGACAGCGGCGCGGTGGCGGTGCGCACGCGCGGCAAGTTCGGCAGCATCACGATGCGCGACTGGGAGCCGATCGGCGCCGGCGGCGAGAGCGGCTACACGGCGGCCGACCCGCTGCATCCGGGGATCCTCTTCGGCGGCACCGGCACGCGCTTCGATCTCGATCTGAACGGCGGATCGCCCACGACGTCGCCGCGCAACGCCTCCGAGCCGTCGCGCACCGACTGGACGCAGCCGCTCGTCTTCTCGAAGGCCGATCCGCACGCGCTCTACTACGCCGATCAGTTCCTCTTCAAGACGACCGACGGCGCGCACACGTGGGCGCAGATCAGCCAGGACCTCACGCGTCCCGATCCGGGCGTGCCGGCCAGCCTCGATGAAGCATCGGCGGCCGACACCGATCGCAACGGCAAGCGCGGCGTCATCTACACGGTCGCGCCGTCGCCGCTCACGGCGCCGCTCATCTGGATTGGGACCGACGACGGGCTCATCCAGGTGACCCAAGACGATGGCAAGAGCTGGCGGAACGTGACGCCGCCGGCGCTCACGTCGTGGAGCCGCGTGACGACGATCGAGGCGTCGCACTTCGATGCGAACGAAGCGTACGCGAGCGTCGACCGGCATCAGCTCCAGGACTACGAGCCCTACATCTACCGGACGCGCGACGCCGGCAAGACGTGGCAGACGATCGCGAAGGGTCTTCCAGCCGGCGTCTACGTGCACGTGGTGAGGGAAGATCCGCTGCGGCGCGGCCTGCTCTTCGCCGGCACCGAACGCGGCGTCTACCTGTCGTTCGACGATGGCGACAGCTGGCGGTCGCTGCAGCTGAATCTGCCGGCGACCTCGATGCGCGACATCGAGATCCACGGCGACGATCTCATCGTGGCGACGCACGGGCGCGGCTTCTGGCTGATCGACGACATCAGCCCGCTGCGTCAGGTGAACGACGTGGTCGCCGGCGCTGATGTGCATCTCTTCAAGCCGGCCGATGCCGTCAGCGTGATTCAGGGCGGCGACAACGGCACGCCGACGCAGAAAGACGAGCCGCAGGCGCCGAATCCGCCGAACGGCGCCAGCATTTATTACTTTTTGAAAACCGCGGCGTCCGGACCGGTGACGCTCGAGATCCTCGATGCGAGCGGCGCGAGCATTCGCACCTACACGAGCGACGCGCCGCCGGCGCCGGGCGCCAACGCGAGCGCGTTTCCGCCAAACGTCACGAGCATGTGGCGTCCGCAGCCCGAAGTCTTTTCCGGCGCGGCCGGCATGCATCGATGGGTGTGGGACTTGAGGGCAGCGGGGGCTGGAAGGGCAGGAGGGGCTGGAGGGGCGGGACGGGCTGGCGGAGCGGGACGGGCAGGAGGGGCAGGAGGGGCGGGCGCCGCGGGCGCGGGTGGTGGCGGCGGCGGCTTTGGCCGCGGCGGCGCGCCGGCGGTTGCGCCAGGCGCCTACACGGTGAAGCTCACCGTCAACGGGAAGAGCTACACGCAGCCGCTCACCGTGAACGCCGATCCGCGCGCGAGATAATCGACAACATGAGGTCTTTGATGAACCGCCATCCTTCTATGAAACGACTGCTGATCGGCATCGCGCTGGCGGCGACGCCGACGATGCTGCTCCTGGCGGCGCCAGCCACGCAGGACAAACCGGCGAAGCCGTCGGCCGCCTCGGCGAGAGTCGACATCGCCACGGCGAAACCGGGGCGCGATCCGAATCAGCCGATCGACGAGGAGTACACGAAGAAGATCAAGGAGTACACGACCGAGACCTTCTTCCTCTCGCCGCTCATCGACTATCTGCCGGCGTCCAAGACCGTGCCGACGCCCAAGGCCATCCTCGGCGACATCGCGGGCGCACCCGGGAAGCTCCCGTACTCAAAAGAGGTGTACGACTACATGCGGCTGCTCGCCAAGTCGACGCCGCGCGCGAAGGTCTACACGATCGGGACGACCGAGGAAGGCCGCGAGATGATCGCCGTGGCGGTCGCCTCCGAGGCGCTGATGGCGAAGCTCGACGCCAACAGGGCCGACCTCGCCAAACTCGCCGATCCGCGAACCATTCAAATGAACGACGCGGTGGCGGACGAGATTGCCAGGCGCGCGGCGCCGGTCTACTACATCACCGGCACGATCCATTCGACGGAAGCCGGCGCGCCGACCGCGCTGATGGAACTGGCCTACCGCCTGGCGGTGGACGACAGCCCGTATATCCGGAACATCCGCGAGCACGTCATCACCCTGATCACGCCGGTCGTCGAAGTCGACGGCCGCGATCGCGTCGTCGACATCTATAAGTGGAAAAAAGCCCATCCGAACGACACCGTGCCGCCGGCGGTCTACTGGGGCCACTACGTCGCGCACGACAACAACCGCGACGCGATGGGGCTCACGCTCAAGCTGTCGCAGAACGTGCTGAACACCTATCTCGACTGGAAGGCGCTGGTGCTCCACGACCTGCACGAGTCGGTCGCCTACATGTACGACAACACGATCGGCGACGGTCCGTACAACGCGTGGCTCGATCCAATTCTCACCAGTGAATGGCAGTTGATCGGCTGGAACAACGTCAACGAGATGACGCGGATGGGCATGCCCGGCGTCTTCGCGTTCGGCACGTTCGACACTTGGTCGCCCGGCTATCTGATGTTCATGGCGGCGACGCACAACGGCATCAGCCGTTTGTATGAAACCTTTGGCAACGGCGGGAGCGCCGACACCGAAGAGCGGACGCTCACGCCGAACGAGACATCGCGTACGTGGTACAAGCAGAATCCGCCGCTACCCCACGTGAAGTGGTCGCTCAGGAACAACAACAACTACGAGCAGACAGGTCTTCTCGTCTCGCTCAACTACATCGCGAACAACCGGCTCTATTTCCTCAGGAACTTCTACGACAAGAGCAAGCGGTCGATTCTGAAGGCGAAGACCGAAGGGCCGGCCGCGTACGTGCTGCCGGCGAGCGAGCCGCGGCTCGGCTCGCAGGCCGAACTGCTGCGCGTGCTGCAGAAGCAGGCGGTCGAGATCTCGCGCGCGACGGCGCCGTTTTCGGTGACGGTGCCGGTGAAGCGGCCACCGGCCGCGGCCGGTGGGGGCGGGCGCGGGGGACGCGGGGCCGGAGGGGCGGGAGAGGCGGGAGAAGCGGGACAGGCAGGAGGGGCGGGAGAGGCAGGACGGGCAGGAGGGTCGGAGGAGCAACCCGCGCAGCCGCGGCCCGTGCAGACGGAAACGAAAACATTCCCGGCCGGCAGCTACATCGTCCGCATGGATCAGCCGTACTCGCGCATTGCCGACGCGCTGCTCGATTACCAATTTTGGGCGCCCAGTGATCCGCAGAAGACGCCGTATGACGACACCGGGTGGACGTTTCCCGAGGGCTTCGGCGTGCAGGCGGTTCGCGTGACCGACGCGAAAGTGCTCGACGCGGCGATGGAGCCGGTGAAGGGCGACATCAAGGCGGCGGGCGGCGTGACGGGCGAAGGCTCGATCTTCGCGATCAACCACAACGCCGACAACGCGCTCATCACGCTGCGGTACAAGTTCAAGGACGCCGACTTCCAGACGGCCGAAGAGCCGTTCGAGGCGGCCGGCGTCAAGTTCAACCGCGGGTCGTTCGTCATCCGCAACGTCGCGGAGGCCGATTTGCGGAAGGCGGCGGCCGATCTCGGCCTCAAGGCCTACGCGCTGGCGGCGGCGCCGTCGGTGAAGATGCATCCGGCGCGCGCGGCGCGCGTCGC
>JADGOC010000276.1 GCA_017883165.1 Acidobacteriota bacterium | reverse complement strand
GTGGTCGCCGCCAGCAGCTGCGCGACTTTCTGTGGATCGGTTGACGGCGCGAGCCTCGCCAGGCGCTCATCGCCCATCGGCGTCAGCGAAAAACCGCGAACCGCCTCGACGATCCGATCGAATTCGAGGGCCCGCAGGGCTCCAGGTTGCATAGTGGGGAACCCTTAATTCTAGCGTACCGCGTGGCGGCGACCTACAAATGATTGATCAGACTCGCAATATTCGCGGCGCCGAAGCCGTTGTCGATGTTGACCACCGACACACCGGACGAGCAGCTGTTGAGCATGCCGAGGAGCGCCGCGATGCCGCCGAAGCTCGCGCCGTACCCGATGCTCGTCGGCACGGCGACGACCGGCACATCCACCAGGCCGGCGACGACGCTCGGCAGCGCGCCTTCCATGCCGGCGACGACGATGATGACGCGGGCCGCCGCTAGGCGTGCCCGTTCGCTCAGCAAGCGGTGAATGCCCGCGACGCCGACGTCATACAGGCGCTCGATCGCGTTTCCCATCAGTTCGGCCGTTCGCGCCGCCTCTTCAGCCACCGGCACGTCCGACGTCCCGGCCGAGGCGATGAGGATCGTGCCTTTGCCGGGTGTGACATCCTGCTGCGCGAACGTAATGACGGCCGCGTCGGCGTAATAGACCGCCTTGGGCACCTGGACGCGCACGGCGTCGAACGAGGCTTGCGTGGCGCGTGTCACGAGCAGGGTGGAACCGCGGCTGACGATTTCGGCCGCGATCGCGGCGATCTGGGCAGGTGTTTTGCCCAGGCCGAGGACGACTTCGGGGAACCCCTGCCGCACCGTGCGATGGTGATCGACGCGGGCGAAGCCGAGGTCCCCGAACGGCTGAGCGCGGAGCGCCTCGAGCACGCGGGCGTGCGCGGCGGCGGTCTCGATCTCGCCGCGGGCCAGTTGTTCGAGGAGCGACTGGAGATCAGATGTGTTCATCTGGTACAAAGGACCGGTTCAATTGACGTTTTGTGAACCCAGCAGGTAATATAGACGATTGTGCTCTAGACCATGACGCTCGCCGAAACTTTCATTCTCGTCTCATATTTCTTCGTTCTCATCATCCTCGCCGTGTACGGCTGGCACCGGTATTACCTCGTGTATCTCTACATGAGCAACCGGGACAAAGAGGCGAAGCCGGGCCCGCCGCTCGATCCGCTGCCGGTCGTCACGATTCAGCTGCCGCTCTACAACGAAATGTACGTCGCCGATCGGCTCATCGAGTCGGTGTGCCGCATCGACTATCCGCGCGATCGCCTCGAAATCCAAGTGCTGGACGACTCGGTCGACGAGACGCGCGGCATCGCGGAGCTCGCCGTCCGCCGGTTCGCGGCGCAGGGCATCGACATCAAGTACTACCACCGAACCGATCGCGTCGGATACAAAGCGGGCGCGCTCGAAGCGGGCCTGAAGGTCGCGCGCGGCGAGTTTGTCGGGATCTTCGACGCCGATTTCATCCCGACCCCCGATTTTCTGATGACCCTGATGCCGCACTTTTCGGCGCCGACGATCGGCATGGTGCAGGCGCGCTGGGGCCACATCAATCAGGATTACTCGCTGCTCACGAAGATTCAGTCGATCCTGCTCGACGGCCACTTCGTCCTCGAGCACGGCGGACGCAACCGCGGCGGCCGGTTCTTCAATTTCAACGGCACGGCGGGCGTCTGGCGGCGCGAGGCCATCATCGACGCCGGCGGCTGGCAGCACGACACGCTCACCGAGGATCTCGACCTCAGCTACCGGGCGCAGCTGCGCGGCTGGAAATTCGTGTTCGTCCCGACGCTCATCGCGCCCGCGGAAGTGCCGGTCGAGATGAACGCGTTCAAGTCGCAGCAGCACCGCTGGGCCAAGGGTTCGATCCAGACGTGCCGCAAGCTGCTCCCGCGCATCCTGCGCTCGGACCTGCCGCTCGGCGTCAAGATCGAGGCGTTCTTCCACCTCACCGCAAACTTCAATTACCCGCTGATGTGCATCCTCTCGATTCTGATGTTCCCGTCCATGGTCATCCGCTACAACATGGGCTGGTACGAGATGCTGCTCATCGACGTGCCGCTGTTCTTCGCAGCGACGTTCTCGTTCTGCAACTTCTACATGGTGTGCCAGCGCGAGATCCACACGGACTGGCGCGCGCGGCTCAAGTACGTGCCGTTCCTCATGTCGGTCGGCATCGGCCTGTGCATCAACAACACGCGCGCCGTGTTCGAGGCGCTTCTCAACACGAAGAGCGAGTTCGCGCGCACGCCGAAATATCGCATCGAAGCCGACGCCGACGAATGGGTCGGAAAGAAGTACCGCCAATCGGTCGCCGTGCAACCGCTCATCGAGCTCGGGCTCGGCCTCTACTTCACCTGGACCGTGTTCTACGCGCTCGCCAATCAGATTTACGGCACGCTGCCGTTCCTCGTGCTCTTCCAGATCGGATTCCTCTACACGGGACTCCTGTCGATCGTCCAGCAGTACGCGGGCGACTCGGTTGTGGCGACGGGCCTCGAGCCCGGCCGCCAGGGTTCATGACCTCCAAGGTCGCTGTCCTCAGAGTTACCCCCGACACGATCCTCTCCGACATCGATCGCCTGGTGGAGCTGGCCGGCGTTTCAGACGCGCTCGTCCCGGGCAGGACGACGATCCTCAAGGACAACATCTCCTGGCACTTCCCGTTCCCGGCGTCCAACACGACACCGTGGCAGCTCGAAGGCACGATCCAGGCCCTCGCGCGCCGCGGATTTCGCGACCAGGTCTGCGTGCAGAACAAGACGGTCGTCACCAACGCGTTCAAGGGCGAAGATCTCAATCACTACGTGCCGATCTTCAAGCGCTACGACGTGCCCGTCCGCTACAACTTCAGAGACGCCGACATGACGTGGGTGGCGTTCCAGCCGAAGGCGACGATGCGCGTGCTCAACCGCATCTTTCCGGAAGGCATCCAGATTCCCGATTACTTCCTCGGCAAGAACATCGTTCATCTGCCGACGACCAAGTGCCACATCTACACGACGACGACCGGCGCAATGAAGAATGCGTTCGGCGGACTTCTGAACACGCGGCGTCACTACACGCACTCGTGGATTCACGAGACGCTGGTCGATCTGCTGGCGATTCAGAAGGAAATTCATCCCGGCATCTTCGCGATCATGGACGGGACGACCGCCGGCAACGGCCCCGGGCCGCGGACGATGTATCCGGTCGTGAAGAACGTGATGCTGGCGTCGGCTGATCAGGTGGCGATCGACGCCGTGTCGGCGAAGATGATGGGCTTCGATCCGTTGGAGATCAAGTACATCCGCCTGGCGCATGAAGACGGCCTGGGCGTCGGCGATCCGCGCGAGATCGAGATCGTCGGCGACACCGATGCCGCCGCGGAGAACTGGCATTTTCACGTCGGCAAGAATCTCGTACGCGTCGGCGGGGGCGATCTGATCTGGTTCGGGCCGCTGAAGCGCTTTCAGAAGCTGTTCTTTCACACGCCGGTGGTGAACGGGTTCATCCTGGCGAGCGACATCTACCACGATTTCTACCGCTGGCCGCTCATCGATCGCCGCGCGTTCGAGCGGTGGTGCGAAGGCACCGAGTGGGGACAGCTCTTTCTCCGCTACGCCGCGATGGGCCCGCTGGGGACGGTGCCGCAGGTGCCCGGGACCATCGCCGGGGCGACGCCGATGCCAGACGCCCCCGCCTCCCCGCGTATTCACTAGGCACGGCCGAAAAGCCGTTCCCTACGGCCCCCAAACAGC
>JADGOC010000275.1 GCA_017883165.1 Acidobacteriota bacterium | reverse complement strand
GGACGCGATGTCCCATCCGGTGTTCAGTTGCTTTCCTGAGGAGAACCTGAAAGTGGTGCTCGCCACGATGGCCATCCATCATGTGCGCCGCCTGCCGGTGCTGGACAAGCATGGACACCTGCAGGGCGTGTTGTCGATCGACGACATCGTTCAGGTGCCGCGCGAACGCGGGACACCCACGGCTGAAGAGATCGTCGATGCGTTCAAGGGGATTTGCGCGCGCAGGCCCATCGAGACTGTCGTCGGGTGAACCCCGAGCATCGCTGCTGAAGGGCAGCAACCTGTGACCTGCAAGCCGGTGCGGGCTCTTCGGTCGATCGGCGAGTCCTCGTTGCCGATCGCCGTCATCCTGTTCGCCCTGCTGGGTTGTGCCGACCGCGCCATTCCACCCTCTCCATCGTCGAAGCCCGCCGCGCTCTCCGGACAATCAGGCCTCGCGTTCGTTCAAGTGCCCGCCGCTGAAATCAGGGCCGCCATCGAGGCGTGCGTGATCAACGGTCCCGATCCCGCACTCGGTGTGCTGACACGCCCGGAGCAGGTGGAGTTGAAGGAGTTGTACGAGAGAGAAGATGACGTGCCGCTCTGGGTGGACGCCGCAGGCCGGCTGAGCGACAGCGCGCACGACGCCCTGGCGCTACTCAGTCGTGCAGCCGACGAAGGTCTCGATCCGGCGGACTATGGCCAGGGCCAGCTCGATCGTCTGACGGCGACGTTGGAGAGTGAGTCGCCGCTGCGGCTTCTGGACCTTGCGAGCTTCGATGTCGCCTTGAGCTCGGGAATGCTGCGCTATCTCCATCATGTGCACAGCGGACGCGTGGATGCCCACACGATTGGCCTGGGGTTGAGCGTCCCGGTTGATCACCACGACTTTGCGGCGCTGCTCCGCTCCGCGGTCACCGATCAGCGGATGGCCGAGACCGTCGCGGGTCTGAGGCCTCCGCTCGAGCAGTACGGTGCGTTGCGCACCATGCTGACTCGGTATCGATCTCTCGCCGCCGACGCGATACAAGAAGCGCTACCGCCGTTTGCCGCCGTTGTGCATCCAGGGGAGCCGTACGCCGGACTTGGCGTCCTGTACCGCCAACTCGTCGCGCTCGGCGATCTGCCGGCGGGGACGCCGGCTCCCGCAGGGCCGACCGCATACGAGGGGACGCTCGTGGAAGGAGTGAAACGGTTTCAGGTCCGTCACGGCCTTGAAACCGACGGCGTCCTCGGCAAAAGAACACAGGCCGCCTTGCGGATCCCGCTTGCGTGGCGCGTCCGACAGATCGAGTTCGCGCTCGAACGGTTGCGATGGCTACCGCATCTGGGCGGCGAGCGCGTGGTCGCGATCAACATCCCCATGTTCCGTCTCTGGGCGTGGAATTCGACTCCGTCGAAGGAGACGCCGTCGTTAGGGATGGGCGTGATCGTCGGCCGCGCACTCAGCACCCAGACGCCTGTGTTCGTCGAACACATGCGCGAGGTGATCTTCAGGCCCTACTGGAATGTTCCGCGGTCGATCGCTCGCAACGAGATTCTCCCCATCCTCGAACGCGATCCGGATTACCTCCGTCGCCAGAACATGGAGATCGTGCGGGGACCTGGCGACGATGCTCAGGCTGTGGCTGGCACGCCAGAGAACGTCGCGCTGCTCCGGCAGGGAGCGCTCCGTGTGCGGCAACGTCCCGGGCCGCAGAATGCGCTGGGTCTGGTCAAGTTCGTGTTCCCCAACCAGGAGAACGTGTACATGCACGGAACGCCAGCGCCAGAGTTGTTCAGCCGGAGCCGCCGCGACTTCAGCCACGGCTGCGTCCGCGTGGAGGATCCGGTCGCGCTGGCGGAGTGGGCGCTCGAGGACCAGCCGGAGTGGACCCGCGATCGCATCCTCTCAGCGATGGCTGGTACGCAGCCGCTCCATGTGAAACTCTTGCGGCCGATTCCCGTGATCCTGTTCTACACGACGACAGTCGTCATGCCGGAAGACGGTACGATCCACTTCGCCGAGGACATCTACCTCCACGACGCGAGGCTTGACCGGGCACTGGCACGCGCGCACTCTGCCGAGTGAACCGGTTTCTGGCAGCCGGACGCGCTTACCAGGTGCGGACTCGTCCCGTATCGACGTGCACGAAGTCGGAAGCTGGATAGTACCCGACACCCCCTCGCCCAACGGCCAGCGCCGCGCTCCGCAGTTTGGCGAGCGGCACGTCTGCGAGCCGAATGTCGATGGCGAGCCCCTTCATGTGGAGGCTGCCGGCTGCGACCCCTTCGCTCTTGTGCCGGAGCATCTCGTTCGTCGCGGCCGAACGGTAGCCGGAGATGACCTGGAACGGCCGCGTGGTCTGCGTGAGGCCCGTCAGGCCGTGAAGAAGATCGAGCAGACCCGGATCGATCGTGTGCACCTCGTCAGTACGAAAATCACGTAGGAAGTGATTGACTGTCGTCAGGGCATCTGGCAGATACGCGCCGCCGCTGAAGTACTCCACCGCCAGGCGCTCACCGGTGTGCGTGTGTGTGAAGCTCAGCGCGCGGGCCGATGCGGATTGCGCGAGCAGTCGATGCGGTGCAGCGAGGATGGGCACAGCCGCGGCAAGCGCGGCCATAAAGTTGCGACGGGACATACCACTCGGGACGGATTCTTCATGGGCCAATGTCTTTCAATTATCCGCCAGGACCGAGAGGGCGTCAATCTCAGCTGCTCTTGACTGTGACGACGGGACATGGGGCCGTGGAAACAACGCGTTCGGCGACGCTTCCGAGAAAGAATTTCGAGAAACCCCGCCGGCCATGCGTGCCGACAACGATGAGGTCGGCTCGCAGTGAGCGGGCAGCACGAACGATTTGCTCGGCGGCAGCGCCCTCCCGCAGGAGCATCGTGGCTCGAGTGTCAGCGCGTTTCGCCTTTTCTGCCAGCTTGTTGAGTCGGCGCTGACTCCAATGCCGCGTTTGAGCATCGAGTCGCTCCAATGTGGCCGAGTCGATGTACTGCTCGGGAACCAGCGGGGTCAGCGGGACGATGACATTGAGAATCGTCAACCTCGCCTGAGCGGGCTTTGCCAACGCGAGTGCCGTGGTGAACGCCCGACCGGAAGCTCGCGAGAAGTCCGACGCATAGAGAATTCGCCGAACCTGTTTCATGGTCCGATCCTCCTAGCCTTCCAACATGGTCAACGCGCCGCGGAGCCGGCTGTCAGCCTCGTGGGCGACCGCTTTCAGCTCAGGGTTCTCACCGACCATGCCGAGCGCGGCGAGCGGCGCCATGGCCGCCACGACCGAGCGTCCTGGCGCCAGTTCGTACACGATAACGTTGCAGGGAAGCAGCAGCCCGACCTCCAGTTCTGCCTGCAGCGCGCGGTCCGCGAGCGGCGGATTGCAGGCGCCGAGAATGACGTACTTGCGGAAATCGCGGTCGAGCTTCTGCTTGAGGGTCTGCTGCACATCGATTGTGGTCAGCACGCCAAAGCCTTGCGAGTTCAATGCGTGGGTGGTCCGCTCGACGGCTTGCTCATAGGCGAGGGGGAGTTCCACGCGCAGCCCGTAACGAGTCTCCTTCACGATAGCCTCCTGTGCGATTGCGGGCAGGGCACCCAATGAGGAACGGCATCAACAAGGCGGCGTGATCGCGCGGGACGCGATCAAAAAAGCGGTTGGGTCACACGACGACGGCGCACATGATTCTCGGCTGCGCACCTTGGAGGTCAGTCATTAGACTCGTCCAGGTAGAAGCACCCTCGAATCCGTCGCAGCGGTGGCCGCCGCCGCATGAC
>JADGOC010000274.1 GCA_017883165.1 Acidobacteriota bacterium | reverse complement strand
GCGGAGGACATGCGGATCGCGTTCGGCGGATTCGCGATCAGCGCGCTGGCGCCGGGCGACTATCTCATGCGCGCGGTCGTGAGCGTCGACGGCAAACCGGTCGGCCGCTCGACCCACACGCTCCGGAAGATCGCGCAGTAAGAACGGCCTACGGCTCGTCGGTTCGGCTCAGCCCAGCCGCATTCCACTTCGGCGGCTCGACCCCGAGCAGATGACGCACGAAGAAATCGAACCGTTTGTGTTCCCCATAGGCGCCGCCCGACCCGTGACCCGCGCCAGGAATATACAAGAGGTCGAAATCTCTGTCGTGCTTGATCAACTGATTCACCACCTGCATCGTCGACGACGGGTCGACGTTGTTGTCCATTTCTCCCACCACGAGCAACAGATCCCCCTGCAGCCGAGACGCGTGGTCGACATTGGATGAGGCCGAATACTGCGGGCCGATCGGCCATCCCATCCACTGCTCGTTCCACCAGATCTTGTCCATGCGGTTGTCGTGGCACCCGGACGCCGACACCGCGGCCTTATAAAACTCTGGATGAAACAGCATCCCGCCGAGCGAGCTCTGCCCGCCGGCCGACGTCCCGTAGATGCCGACGCGCGTGATGTCGTACCACGGGTACTTCGCCGCCGCCGCTTTGTGCCATGGGATGCGATCGGGAAATCCCGCATCGCCCAGGTTCTGCCACGCGACGTCGTGAAACGCCTTCGATCGGTTCGACGTCCCCATGCCGTCGATCTGGACGACGATGAAGCCGAGCTCGGCCTGCGCCATCATCGGGTTGTAGGCGGCGAACGACTTCGGCACGAATGACCCCTGCGGCCCGGCGTAGATGTTTTCGACGACCGGATATTTCTTCGACGGATCGAAGTTGGACGGCTTGACGATCACGCCCCAGATGTCGGTCTTGCCGTCGCGGCCTTTCGCCACGAACACCTCGGGGGCGCGCCACCCGCCGCCCGGGAGCGCGCTGATGTCGCCGTGCTCGATCTCGGCGACGAGGCTGTGGTCGCCCGCGCGCCGCAGCTCGAGCACCGGCGCTTCGTCGACGCGTGAGTACGTGTCGACGAAGTACCGCATGTCGAATGAAAAGGCCACCGCGTGATTGGCGTCCGCCTCGGTCAGCCGCGTCAGCCCGGAGCCGTCGAAGTTGATCCGGTAGTAATTGAGGAAGTAGGGATCCTGACCCGGATACATGCCGCTCGCGCTGAACCAGATCTGCCGCGCCTCGTCGTCGACCTTGACGACGCCGCGGACCACCCAGTCGCCCTTGGTGATCTGATGCTTCACCTTCCCGGTGACGCCGTCGTAGAGATAGAGGTGATTCCAGCCGTCGCGCTCGGACATCCAGATGATCTCGCGGCCCTCGTCTATGTCGTGGCGGAATTTCTTCCCTGAGTCGGCGAGGTTACCGTTGGCCGGGCGATAGTTGAAGAACGTTTTGGGCTCCTCGGAAATAACGGCGCGCGTCTTCCCCGTGGCCGCGTCGGCTTCGATCACGCGGTACACCTGGTGGCCGCGCTGGTTGTATTCGAAGGTCAGCGCATGGCCATCCTGTCGCCACACGAACTCCGACATGCTGTACGCGTTCGGAAAGAGCGCGGTGTCGAGTATCACCTGCTCTTTCGTGTCGACGCGGAAGATGGCCGGCTGATTGACGTCGAGCACGTCGCCCGGCTTCGCATACACGAGAGACGACGACTTGGGCTGGAGCTGATCCTCTGGCGACGATTCGATGTAGTGCACTTCGCGGTGATATCCGGGCCGGACGCGATACGCGGCAATCCGCTTCGAGTCCGGCGAACGTCGTGAACGGCAGCGTGACGCCGGTATATTGCTTGTCGAGCACTTTCGACAACTGCTGCGCGAGCTTGTCGTGATCGAAGGCTGGACTCGTCGCCAGGGTCGCGGCATCCACGAGGACGAAGTCGTGCCCCCCTTTCACCGACCGGCGATACCAGAACCAGTTGGTGCGATCGACGAACGACGCGGGGTCCGGCACATGCGCCGCCAGCGCGTCGTACTTCGCGCGCAGGGCCGACGCGCGCTGGTAATCGGCGAGGGTGACCTGCGCGGCGTTCACCTCAGCGGCCGACGAGGGGCCGAGCGCGGCGAGTAGAACGAGGGCGGTCGCGGTTCCGCGAATCGTGTGCATGGCCTCCTCCATGGGAGCGCGAGTGGCATATCGTATACCGGTGAAGCAGATCGCAGTCCTTGCCGTTCACGGCGTCGGCGACCAGCAGCCCTTCGAAACGGCCCGCCGGATCGCCGATCTGCTGCAGGATCTCGATCGTTCCGGCCCGTCGGCGCCTGCCCGCCCGGCCTACCAGCCGTTCGAGGAGCGCACCATTCGTTTCAGCGTGCGGCCGGTGGTCGTGCCGGCCGAAGGCACCTCGTCGCCCGGCCAGCCGGCCATGCGCGGACCGTTTCACGCCTGGGTGACGCGCGCGTGGATCAGAGCCGCGGCCGACCCGGCGAGCGCTGTGAGTGATGACGGGCTGGCGCGTGAGTTCATGCGCGGGCAGCTCCGCGGCTACCGCGGCGAGGATCCGGAAGACACCTACGAAAGCATCCGCCTCGAAGGCGCGCGCGGCGCCGCTGACGGCTCGGAGGCGCGCGACGTGCACGTCTACGAGCTGTACTGGGCCGATCTCTCGCGGCTCAAGGCGGGGCTCCTCAGCATCTTCACCGAGCTCTATCAGCTGCTGTTTCACCTCTCATCGCTCGGCACGCACGTCGTCGACGCTGAAGCACTGCATCATCGGACGCCGGCGTGGGATCGCTTCCGCCGGGCGCAGAGCGCGACAGCGATGATCCTCACGGTGCAGATTCCGATCCTCAACCTGTTGATGCTCGGCGTGGCGGCGATCGTGATGGGCCTGGTCGAGCTCGACCGCCTGACGCTCGCGTGGCAATTCGTGATCGCGTCGGCCGCGGTCGCGCTGGCGGTCTCGGCGGCGATCGGACGATCGCTGTGGGTGCGCGACGTCGGCGCGCGCACGTGGATCGCGCCGGTGTTTCTGTGGATCGCAATCGTGTCCGGCGCCGCGTATGTCGGACACCGGGGCTGCGGACCGGACGAGACGGCGCACGTCCGCGCGTGCGCCGCGATCGCGGCTGGGAGCCGGATGATCGAAAACGTCGTGCTCGTCGCGTTCGCGGCCGGCTTGCTCGCGATGATCCTGCTCGCCTACGATCGCCGGCGTCCCGGCGCCGCGAAGTGGGCGCTTGCCGCCGGGGCCGTGATGCTGCCCGTGGGTTGGATCGGCGCGGCGTTCAGGAAGCCGCAGGCGGCGGTGGACGGCCTGGTCTTCGTGTGGGCGAGGACGTTCGAAGCGCTCTTCGGCGCACTCACGATCGCGTGGACGGTCTTTTTCATATGTGCGATCGTGAGCTTCGTGCTGGGCACGTTGGCGGTCCACAGTATTGAAGATGTCGGCGGCGCTGGTGATGACGCGGCGCGCGCGCTGGCCGTGCGCAGCCGCTGGACCGCGCGGCTGATGCTCAGCCTCCCGACCTTCGCCTTCATCGTCGTGACGCTCGTCGGGTGGAGCCTGCTGGCAATGGCGCTCAAGCCACGCCTCGGCACGATTCCTTATGTGCCGATGCTCGGCTTCTTCATACAGGCGTCCACGCTCGGCGAGTTCGCGGACGCGCTCCTGCAGAACCCGGCCACCGTCGCGCTGCCGCTCGTGCTCATGGCCGGCGGCGTCGCCGCGTTGCCGGCGATCTGGGGCATGGCGCCCGTGCTCTGGACCGAG
>JADGOC010000273.1 GCA_017883165.1 Acidobacteriota bacterium | reverse complement strand
ATTTCGATGGTCGACGAGGCCGAGGCGCGCCGCACCTTCGAGGTGCTCCGCGAAATGAGCCAGCTCGACGAACTCGCGTGGCTGGATGAAGTGGCGGAACCCGCAGCGTCACTTGGCAGCGCGACGACCGTGACGCAAACCGGGAGCGGCATTCCGTGAAGTATCTCAGCGAGTACCGCGACGCGGCGATCGCGCGCCCGCTGATCGAGCGGATCAAGCGCGAGGCCACGCGCCCGTGGACGCTGATGGAAGTGTGCGGCGGCCAGACGCACACGATCGTCCGGCAGGGCCTCGACGAGCTGCTCGAGGGCGCGATCGAAATGATCCATGGTCCGGGGTGCCCGGTGTGCGTGACGCCGCTCGAGCAGATCGACAAGGCGCTCATGCTTGCCGCGCGTCCCGAGGTGATCTTCACTTCGTTCGGTGACATGCTGCGTGTGCCGGGCAGCGACTGCGACCTGCAACAGGTTCGTGCGCGCGGCGGCAACGTGCGCGTCGTGTACTCGCCCCTCGACGCGCTCGAGATCGCACGTCGCCACCCGGACCGCGAAGTGGTGTTCTTCGCCGTCGGGTTCGAGACCACGGCGCCCGCGAACGCCATGGCCGTGTGGCGGGCCCGCGAGCTCGGCGTGCCCAACTTCAGCGTGCTCGTCTCGCACGTCACCGTCCCGCCCGCGATCAGCGCGATCATGCAGGCGCCGGACAATCGCGTGCAGGCGTTCCTCGCCGCCGGCCACGTCTGCGCGGTAATGGGATGGACCGAATACGAGCCCCTGGCGATGCGACATCGCGTCCCGATCGTCGTCACGGGATTCGAGCCGCTCGACATTCTCGAGGGAATCCTGATGGCGGTGGAGCAGCTCGAGACCGGCCGCCACACCGTGGAGAACCAGTACGTGCGCTCCGTGCGTCGCGAGGGAACACCGGCGGCGCGTACACGGGTGCAGGAAGTCTTCGAGCTCGTCGACCGCAAATGGCGCGGCATCGGCGAGATCCCGATGAGCGGCCTGCGGCTCAGGCCCGCGTTCGCCGCGTTCGACGCGGAACTGAAGTTCGGCCTCGGCGACATTCACGTGAACGAATCCCCGGAGTGCCACGCCGGCGAGGTGCTGACAGGAAAGCTCAAGCCGCCGCGATGCCCAGCGTTTGGCACCCGCTGCACACCGGAGCACCCGCTTGGCGCGCTGATGGTATCCAGTGAAGGTGCGTGCGCCGCGTACTACCACCTCGCGAAATACCGCGCGGCCAGTGCAGCCGAGCCGGCAGGAGCGGTGTCGTGACGGCCGTGAGTCCGGTCACGCTCGCATGCCCAGTTCCGCTCGTCGCGCACGACCGCGTGCAGCTGGGCCACGGCTCCGGGGGAAAGATGAGCGCGGCGCTGCTTCGCCAACGCTTCCTTCCCGCGCTCGCCAACGAGGCGCTGGCGCGACTCGGCGACGGCTCGATTGTGAATGTCGCGGGAGTCGATGTCGTGGTCTCGACCGACACGTTCGTAGTGAGTCCGCTGGAATTCCCGGGAGGAGACATCGGGTCGCTCGCCGTCCACGGCACGCTGAACGACGTCGCCATGATGGGGGCGCGGCCCGTGTGCCTGACGGCCGGCTTCGTGCTCGAGGAAGGGTTCCCTCTCGACATCCTCGACCGCATCGTTCGATCGATGGCGGATGCGGCGAGCCTGGCGGGCGTGCCCGTCGTGGCCGGTGACACGAAGGTCGTGGAGCGCGGCAAGGCGGATGGTCTCTACATCAACACCACCGGCATCGGGGCGGCCGACCCGCGATTCCGCCCGGCACCGGAGCGCGCGCGGGCCGGCGACGTAGTGATCGTGAGCGGCGCCATCGGCCGCCATGGCATGGCGATCATGGCCGCGCGCGAAGGGCTCGCGTTCGAGACGACCATCACCAGCGACAGTGCCTGCCTGGTCGGCCTCGTCGAGCGCCTGCGCACGGCGCGCGTCGACGTGCACGTGCTGCGCGATCCAACGCGCGGCGGCGTTGCGAGCGCGCTCAACGAGATCGCCGCGGCATCCGGGGTCGGTGTCGAAATCGACGAGACTGTGCTTCCCGTGCCGGACGACGTACGCGCTGCGTGCGAAGTGCTCGGGCTCGACCCCCTCTATGTAGCCAACGAGGGGATCCTGCTCGCCTTCGTCCCCGCTGAAGCCGCCGAGCGCGTGCTGGCGGCGCTGCGCTCGCACCCACTGGGCGCAGGGGCGCTCCAGATCGGCCGAGCGATCACCGGGCACCCCGGGATGGTGGCCCTACGCACCTCGCTCGGCGGTACACGCATCGTTGACCTCCTGCCTGGGGACCAGCTCCCGCGCATTTGTTAGGGGACCATTTCACTCCGGATTCAAGGCGATTCGCGGAGTGCGGATAACCTGTACGGATATTCCTCCTTTTCCTGACAGTCAGGTCGCGCATCGTGTTGTAGGATGACGCACGCCATCCCGAGGTTCCGATGATGACTCCCTCCGTGTACGCTTGGACCGAAGACGAAACCCTAGGCCAGCATTTCGAGTCGCGCGGTGTCTCGCGCCGCGATTTCCTGAAGTTTTGCGGCGAGATCGCTGTCGTACTTGGTCTCGGCATCGCCGCCGGCCCGCGCATCGCCAAGGCGCTCGAATCGGTGAAGCGGCCGAGCGTCATCTGGCTGCAATTGCAGGAGTGTACCGGCTGCGTCGAGAGCGTGCTCCGCACCGCCGACCCGACCATCGGTGACCTTCTCCTCGACGTCATCTCGCTCGACTACAACCATACGCTCATGGCAGGGGCCAGTGCGGCTGTCGAGCGGGCCAAGCAGAGTGCGATGGCCGCCAACAAGGGGAAGTACGTGCTCGTGGTCACCGGGTCGATCCCCACGAAAGAGGGCGGCATCTACACGATGGTAGGTGGGCGCACCGCCGAAGATCTGGTGAAGGAAGCGGCTGAGGGCGCCGCCGCGATCCTTGCTGTCGGCGCGTGCGCTCACTGGGGGAGCGTGCAGGCGGCGCGTCCCAACCCGACGGGCGCGGTGGGCGTGCGTGACATCATCAAGAACCGGCCGATCGTGAACATCGCCGGCTGTCCGCCCATCGGGGATACGGTCACCGCAACCATCGTGCACTACCTGACGTTCGGGCGCCTGCCATCCGTGGATCGTGAGGGCCGGCCCCTCTTCGCCTACGGCAAGCGGATCCATGACCAGTGCTCGCGCCGCGCACATTTCGACGCGGGGCAGTTCGTCGAGTCGTTCGACGACGAGTCCGCACGCAAGGGATGGTGCCTGTATTCCGTGGGGTGCAAAGGTCCGGAGACGTTCTCGCCGTGCCCGATCTTCCAATGGAATACGCGCACGAGCTGGCCCATCGGCGCCGGCCATCCCTGCATCGGCTGCACCGAGCCGAACTTTTGGGACACGATGACGCCCTTCTACGGACGCCTCCCGAATGTGGGCGGATTTCCGGTCGAGCAGCGCGTGGACACGATCGGCGCCGCGCTCGCCATTGGCGCGGCCGCCGGCATCGCGGCGCACGCAGCCGCCACCGTGTACACGCAGATCAGGCGCCGCAAAGCGACCCACCAGGTGCCGGAGACCGGGACCGAAACGGAGAATGACGATGGCTAGAACCAGGGTTGTCGTAGATCCGATCACCCGCATCGAGGGCCACCTGCGCATCGAGGCGCAGTCCGAGAACGGGAAGATCGCCAAGGCGTGGGCGTCGTCGACGCAGTTTCGCGGCATCGAGATCATCATGCAGGGGCGCGATCCGCGCGACGCGTGGGCATTC
>JADGOC010000272.1 GCA_017883165.1 Acidobacteriota bacterium | reverse complement strand
GCGTCGCCCCGAGCGCCTCGGCCGCCTCGACCGTGTTCGTCGGCACGCCGCGGATCCCGAGCGACGTGATGCGGATCGCCGGCGGAATCGCGTAGATCAACGTCGTCGCCACCGCTGCGCCGGGTCCGACGGAGAAGAGGATCACGATCGGCATGAGATACGCGAACGCCGGCACGATCTGCATCGCGTCGAGCACGGGCGTCACGAGCCGCTGGAAGCGGTCAGACCGGCCCGCGAGGATGCCGAGCGGCTGTCCGATCAGGAGCGACAGCGAGACCGATGCGCACGTCAGCGCGAACGTGCGCACGACCGGATCCCACAGGCCCATCGTGGCGAACAACAGGAACGCGGTCAGCACTCCGAGCGCCGCACGCCGTCCGCCGAAGCGCAGCACGACGAGCGTGCCGAGCGCCGTCGTGCCTGCCCACGTGAGCTTGAAGAAGAACGACGTCAGCCAGCCGACGAGGTCGTCGAGGAAGGTCGCGATGCCGTTGAACGCCCGGAAGAAGACGCTCGGGTGCGGGACGTTGCGGTTGTTGCTGAGCCACGCCTGAAAGTTGTCGAGATCGTGCGAGAGCGAGTTCCACGTCAGCGAGGCCGGCCACGGCACCTGGTTCTTCCAGCCGAAGAACGCGATCACGATCCCGAGCGCGACCGCCAGCACGGCTCCCCGGCGGCCGCGCCACCAGGGGCGGGGCGCAGGCGCCGCGAGTGTCCCGGCCGCCTGCGCGACGGCCATCAGCTCTCGCCCGCGATCGCGGTGAGCACGGTTTCGCGGTCGACGACGCCGACGACGTTGTCGCCTTCGACTGCACAGATCGCGCGCTCGCTGCCGACGATCGCGGGAATCGCGTTCCGCACGGTCGTGCGCACGTCGAGCCGCGGTCCGTCCGCCTCGCCGGCGCGGGGCTCGCGCATGATCCAGCGCAGCGTCAAGACGTGGCTGCGTGGGATGTCGCGCACGAAGTTCTCGACGTATTCGTCGGCGGGCGAGCCGACGAGCTCCTCCGGCGTGCCGAGCTGCACGATCGCGCCGTCGCGCATGATCGCGATCCGGTCGCCGAGGCGCAGCGCCTCGGGCAGGTCGTGCGTGATGAACACCATCGTCTTGCCGGTGTCGTGCTGCAGCCGGATCACCTCGTCCTGCATGTCGCGGCGGATCAACGGGTCGAGCGCGCTGAACGGCTCGTCGTAGAGCATCACCGCCGGGTCGACCGCGAACGCGCGCGCCAGGCCGACGCGCTGCTGCATCCCGCCGGAGAGCTGGTCGGGGAACTGGTTGCCGGAGTCCTCGAGACCCACGAGCCGCAGGATCTTCTCCGCGCGCGCGAGCCGCTCCGCCTTCGGCACGCCCTGGATCTCCAGCCCGAACGCGACGTTGTCGACGACGCGCCGGTGCGCCAGCAGCCCGAAGTGCTGGAAGACCATGGACGACGTGTGCCGCCGAAGCTCGCGCAGCTCGGTCTGGCTGGCCGCCGTCACGTCCTTCCCCGCGATCTCGACACGCCCCGCGGTGGGCTCGATGAGCCGGATGAGCGTGCGCACGAGCGTCGACTTCCCGGAGCCGGAGAGGCCCATCACGACGAAGACCTCACGCGGCCAGACGTCGAACGAGACGTTGCGCACGGCGGCCACGCAGCCGTGCTTCTCCCGCAGCTCGGCGCGGGGGAGGTCGGCGTCGGGCGTACCGATCACCCGGTCGGCGTGCCGCCCGAAGATCTTCCAGACTCCCTCGACGCGGATCAGCGGGTCGCCGCTGCGATCGATCTCGTGCCCGAGGGCAGCGGACGTGTCGGCCACCGCTGTCACCGCCCCACCGTACCCCTGTAATCCCCGAGCGCCAAGCCTCTAGAAGAGCCCCACCGTCGTGCCGTCCTCGTCGATGTCGACGTTGAAGGCGGCCGGACTGGAGCCGTAACCGGGCATCGTCTGCATGTCGCCGCAGAGGGCCACGATCCAGCCGGCGCCCGTGTAGGCGCGGAGATCGCGGACGGTCACCGTGAAGCCGGTCGGAGCGTTCATCAGGGCGGCATCGTGGGAGAGCGAGAGGTGGGTCTTCGCCATGCAGATCGGCAGGCGTTCGGTCTCCGTTCCTTCCCACTGCGCGATCTTGTCCTTTGCCGTCTTGAGGAGATAGATGCCGTCCGCGCCGTAGACACGCTTCGCGATCGACTCGATCTTGTCGGCGATCGGCGCTTCCAGCGGGTAGATGAAGTCGAAAGTCGACGGTGCCTCGGCGGCTGCAACCACGGCCTCGGCAAGGGCGGCTCCGCCGGCTCCGCCCTGCGAGTAGCCCTCGTTGAGCTCAGCCGCGAACGCGCCGTGCTCGAGCGCGAGCTCGCGGAGGCGCTCGACCTCCTCGTCGGTGTCGCCCGGGAAGCGGTTGACTGCGACGACCGGGTTGACGCCGAACTCGCGCACGATGCCGAGATGGCGCGCGAGGTTCGGGATGCCCGCCTCCATCGCCTCGATGCCGCCGTCGGGGTCGCCGCCGTGGTGCTTGAGCGCCTTGACGGTCGCCACGAGGACAGTCGCACTCGGCCGCAGGCCGCCCGCGCGGCACACGATGTCGAAGAACTTCTCCATCCCCATGTCAGAGCCGAAGCCACTCTCGGTGACGACGTAGTCGCCGAGCTTCAGCGCGACGCGGTCGGCGACGAGGGAGTTGTTGCCGTGCGCGATGTTCGCGAACGGTCCACAGTGGACGAGCGCCGGCTGGCCCTCGAGTGTCTGGACGAGATTCGGCTTGAGCGTGTCCTTGAGCAGCACGGTCATCGCGCCCGCGGCCCTGAGCTGTTCGGCGGTCACCGGCTCGCCCTCGAACGTGCGGGCAACCGTGATCGCGCCGAGCCGCCGCCGCAAATCCTGGAGATCGGACGCGACGGCGACGATTGCCATCACCTCCGATGCGGCCGTGATGTCGAAGCCGGTCTGGCGCACATAGCCGTTCGCCCGGCCGCCGAGCCCGACCGCGACGTCGCGCAGCGCTCGGTCGTTGATGTCGAGGCAGCGGCGCCAGCTGATCGAGAGCGCGTCGATGCCGAGCTTGTTCCCGTGCAGGATGCTTGCCTCGAGCATCGCCGCGAGGAGGTTGTTCGCCGCGCCGATCGCATGGATGTCGCCCGTGAAGTGGAGGTTCATGTCCTCCATCGGGACGACCTGTGTGTAGCCGGCGCCCGCGGCGCCTCCCTTGATCCCGAAGACAGGCCCAAGCGACGCCTCGCGCAGGCAGAGCACCGGGCTCTTGCCGATGTGCCCGAGCCCTTGCGTGAGCGACACCGCCGTCGTCGTCTTACCCTCGCCGGCCTTCGTCGGCGTGATCGCGGTGACGTTGATCAGCTTCCCGTCCGCCTTGCCTGCGAGCCGCTTGAGCACGCCGAGGTCGATCTTCGCCTTGTAGCGCCCGTACGGCTCGTACTCCTCCGGGAGGAGGCCCGCTGCCTCGGCGATCTGGCTGATCGGCCGGAGCTCCGCCTCTTGGGCGATCTCGAGCGAAGACGGCATCTTGGTCGCCACAGGGTTAGAGGCCCAATGTGGATTGGCCGCACGCACGGCTGGTGGGCCAGACGCGGCGCGCTTCGGCCGCCTCCGGCTTGAACGTAGGAACCGCTATGTCCTGCACCGGAGTCGACCGAATCGCTTGGTCTGGCCCATCCCCGCACGCACGTCTAATCCACATCAGACCTCTAAAGTGGGCGCATGTTTCACGACCGCGCCAGCCTGACCGTGATCGCCGGCCGCGGCGGTGACGGCAGCATCCATTTCCGTCGTGAGAAGTTCGTGCC
>JADGOC010000108.1 GCA_017883165.1 Acidobacteriota bacterium | reverse complement strand
TCAAAGGCCTGACGAAAGAGGGAAAGGATTTCCGCTGGGAGCACTGTCTCTTCGTCGTAAACGCCAACGGCGATCTCGTCGAGGCGTGGACGCAGTGGGACTCGTTGTTCTATCGGCCGCACAGCGTGTACATCAGTCCATACGATCCGGAGAAGCACGTATGGGTGGTCGACGATGGGCGGCACGCAGTGTTCGAGTTCACCAATGACGGCAAGACGCTCGTGAAAACGCTCGGCACGAAAGACCAACCCGGTGAGGACGACAAGCACTTCAACCGCCCGACGTTTCTCGCGTGGCTGCCCGACGGCACGATGTTCGTGGCCGATGGGTACACGAACACGCGCGTCGTGAAGTTCGACAAGGACGGCAAGTACGTCCTGACGTGGGGTCAGAAAGGCACTGGCGTGCGCGGCGGACCGTTCGAGACGCGTCCGGGCTATTTCAACAGCGTGCATGGCATCGCGGTCGATCCGGTGACGCGACGCGTGTTCGTCGACGATCGGGAGAACCGCCGGATTCAAGTGTTCGACGAGAACGGCAAGTATCTCGACGAGTGGAAGACGTCGACCGGTCCCGAGGTGTCGGAAATCTACTACCTCCACATGTCGCCCGACCGGTATCTGTGGGCGCTCGACAGCGGCACCTGGAAGGTGATCAAGTACGACCTCGAGGGACATTTTCTGTACTCATGGGGCTCGATGGGCGACTGGCCCGGCGGGCTCTGGGGCGCGCATCAGCTCAGCGTCGATCAAGAGGGCAACTTCTACATCGCCGAAGTGTCGAACGGCCGCGCGCAGAAGTTTCGGCCGAAGAAGAATGCGGATCCCGCGAAGCTCATTGCCAAACCGGTGCACCCGGCGTGGGTGGACTGAAGCGGGTCAGGACGGGCGCTCGAAGATGAGGAAGTACCAATAGGAGTAAGGGGTTGCCGGGTCGACGAAGCCCAGCTCGCTGCGGAGGAAGCGAAAGCCGTTGCGGGTCGCTTCGTCGCGAACCGCCGACGAGGGCACGCGATGATGCCGAATGGAGTTCTCGAGTGATTCGCCGGGCACTGCCTCACAGTCGATGATTGCCAGGAGGCCGCCTCCTTTGAGGCCGCGCCAGAAGCCTTGCATCATCGCGTCGTACGCCCGCAGCTCGTGATACGTGTTGACGACGAGGACGACATCGAGGCTTTCGGGCGGCAAATGCGGGTCGTTATCGGTGCCTAGAATCGTGGTGATGTGCGTGAGGGCGAGCGCCGACGCGCGGCGATTGATGTCCTCGAGCGCGGCACGTTGGACGTCGACCGCGTAGACTGAGCCCGCCGCGCCGACCCGCTGTGCGAGATGGAACGTGAAGTAGCCGGTGCCGGCACCGATGTCCGCCACTTGGCTCCCAGGTTGGATATGCAGCGCGTCCATGACCGCCGCGGGTCGCTGCCATTCGTCGCGGTTCCCGATCTCCGCATGCTGCGCTGACAGATGCGCCCAAAGAGGCAAACCGGCCAACGCGCCGACAAGGAGGATCCGAACAGTGGTCAATCGCATGTCTTCCCCGCACATTCTACAGGTGCTTCGGTGCTGCGGGCTGGCGCTGCTGACGGTCGTCGTGGTCTGGACGGCGCCGGTGAAAGGACAGCAAGGCGCAAAAGACGGCGAATGGCGGTTCTTCTCGGGCGACGGCGGCGCCACCCGATATTCGCCGCTCGATCAGATCACTCGCGACAACGTCAAGAACCTGAAAGTCGCCTGGACCTGGAAGTCGGACAACTTCAGCAATCCTCCCGAAATCAGAAACCAGGCCACGCCACTCATGGTCAACGGCTTGCTGTATTTCCCGGCCGGATCGCACCGCGCCGTCGTCGCCATTGACGCGGGCACGGGGGAGACACGGTGGGTGTGGAGGATCGACGAAGGCGCCCGCTGGGAGAAGTCGCCGAGACGCAATTCAGGCCGCGGCGTCGCCTACTGGACCGACGGCAGCGGTGACGAGCGGATTTTCACCATCACGCCGGGGTTCCAGCTCGCCGCGTTGAATGCCAAGACCGGCCAGCAGGTGCCAGGGTTCGGTCAGGGTGGCATCGTCGATCTGTTCAAGGAACTGGGCGTCGACTTCGACCCCACCGGCACGATCGGCAACAGCTCGCCGCCCGTCGTCTGTCGCGACGTGGTGATTGTCGGCCCGGCGCAAGGCGAGATGTCGCGGCCAAAGTCGAAGAAGATGACCAAGGCCGACATCATGGCCTTCGACGTGCGCACCGGAAAGAAGCGCTGGGTATTTCATACGATTCCCCGTCCCGGCGAGTTCGGCGCCGACACGTGGCTGAACGGATCGAACGAGTACACCGGGAACGCCGGTGCCTGGACGACGTTCACCGCCGACAACGAGCTCGGCTACGTCTATTTGCCGGTCGAGGCCGCAACGGGCGACTACTACGGCGGACAGCGGCCGGGCGCCAATCTGTTTTCGTCGACCCTCGTCGCCCTCGACGCGTCCACCGGCAAACGGATCTGGTATTACCAGCTGATTCATCACGACATCTGGGACTACGACATCGTGACGTCGCCGGTGCTCCTCGACGTGAAGGTGGACGGCAAGCCTGTGAAGCTGGTCATCGAGGCGACCAAGCAGGCGTTCCTCTACGTGTTCGATCGCGTGACCGGCAAGCCGATCTGGCCGATCGAAGAAAAACCGGTGCCGCAGACCGATGCGCCGGGCGAGTGGACGTCGCCAACGCAGCCATTTCCGACCAAGCCGCCAGCCTTCGATCGACAGGGCATCACCACCAACGACCTCATCGACTGGACGCCGGAGCTGCGGCAGAAGGCGATCGAGGCGCTCAAGCCTTACCGAATCGGTCCGCTCTATCGGTCCGGGTCGCTGACCGAAGCGCCCGACGGCACGAAAGGCACCATCGTGTTGCCGGGAAATCTGGGTGGAGCCAACTGGGAGAGCACGGCGGCCGATCCGGAGACCGGCTACTACTACGTCAGCTCGATGACCAGGCCGACACGGATCGCCCTGGTCAAGCCGACGCCGGCCGAGAGCGATGTGGACTACATCGGCCTCGCGCTGAACCCTCCGCAGCCGAACGTCGAAGGGCTCCCGTTCCTGAAGCCGCCGTACGGCCGGATCACCGCGTACGACATGAACAGGGGCGACATCGTCTGGCAGAAGGCCAACGGAGAAACCCCGCCCGCGATCAAGAACCATCCGAAGCTGAAGGATCTGAACATCCCGAAGACAGGGGGCAATTGGCGGTCTTCGATTCTCGTGACGAAGACGATGCTGTTGGTCGGTGAGGGATGGGGCGGTCCGCCGATGTTCCGCGCGATGGACAAAGCAACGGGCGAGATCCTTTGGGAGACGCAGATTCCGGCGGGATCGACGTCGGGTCTTCCAATGACGTACATGCACGAAGGCAAGCAGTACATCGTCATCGCTGCCGGTAGCCAGGAGGCGCGCATTCCAGCGCAGCTGGTCGCGTGGGCCCTGCCCGACACGGTCACGAGGCCGGTCTCCCAGGCGCGGAGTGACAAATGATTAAGGCGCCGCGATCGTTGGAAGCGTGCTGCTCAGCGCGTTCTGCTGTCTCGCCGCCATGTCGGCGCAAGCGCCGGCGGCGTCCGCATCGCAAATCGATCAGGCGCGGATCGACGCCGGCAAAAGGCTCTTCGCCGACACGTGCCAGAACGATCACTGTCACGGCGGGTCGGCGATGAACATGGAAGATCATGCAGGCTTCACCGCGGAGTATCTGAGGCACGTCATCATCGAGGGTGTGCCCGACACGGGGATGCAGGCATTCAAAGGCGTCTACACGCCCGAACAGGTGGAGCAGCTCGTAGCCTATATCGTCTCGGTTTCCGCTGACCCTGGCGCGAGGCCTGCCCGAACGGCGCCCCCGCTGGCTCCCGCTCATGCCGCGACGACCCACGGCGAGTTAAGCGGTGACGCGACGGCCGGATGGGCGCTCTTTTTCGCTACGACGCAAGCGCGGAACTGCCTCGACTGTCACATATTCCAGGGCAAGGGAGGGACGGTCGGACCCGATCTCACGAACGAGGGCAGCATTCCCGCGCGCGAGCTGTTTCGCCGCATCGTGATGCGGGAGCAGCACCCGAACGCTCGAATGCCGACTGACGAGTACGCATCGAAGTACTCGCTCAGGCAGTTGCTCGACCTCGTAGCATTTCTCAAATCGACCGATCCGGCCAGCGCAGCGGGCGTGACGCTGCAGGATCTCTTCTAACCGCCCGTGGATGGCCCAATGAGACGACGAGCGGCGCTATTGCTGATCGGAATGTCGCTGGCGAGCCCCAGTGTGATTGGGCAGCACGAGATCACATCGGCGCGGCTGATCGACGCGGGAAAGGAGCCCCAGAACTGGCTGACCTACTTCGGCAACTACGCGGCGTGGAGTTACAGCTCACTCGATCAGATTACGCGCCAAAACATCAAGCATCTCGTCCCTGTCTGGGCGTTTTCGACCGGCGAGCTACGCGGCGGCTTGATGGCGACGCCGCTCGTGGCCGACGGCGTCATGTACCTGATGGGTCCGCGCAACCGCGTGTTCGCCTTGGACGCGGCGACCGGGCGGCAGATCTGGAAGTACTTCTACCAGTTGCCGGACGGACCTGTGCCGTACCAGAACGGCTCGCGCGGCTTGGCGATCGGATACGGACTCGTGTACTTCGGCAGCCTCGACAACCACGTCGTCGCGCTCGATGCGAAGACTGGACGTGAGGTCTGGCAGATCGAAATCGAAGACGTGCGGCAGTGCGGCTGCAACGTGACGTCGGCGCCGCTGCTCGTCAAGGACAAGGTGATTGTCGGCGTCACGGGCGGCGACTCGGCGCATCGCGGGTACCTGAACGCGTACGACGCGCACACGGGCAAGCACGTATGGCGCTTCTACACGATTCCGGCCGCCGGCGAGCCCGGCAACGAGACGTGGGCGGGCGATTCGTGGAAGCTTGGCGGAGGCTCGACCTGGTTCACCGGGTCCTACGATCCCGAGCTCAATCTCGTCTATTGGGGCGTCGGCAACGCCTCGTCGGATTACTACGGCGAAGATCGGCAGGGCGAGAACCTCTACACGGCGTCGCTCGTCGCCCTCGACGCCGACACCGGCAAGCTGAGGTGGTATTTTCAGGAGACGCCGCACGACGTCTACGACTTTGACTCGAACGCCGAGCCGATGCTGATCGATGTGACCGCGATCGGTCAAACGCGGAAGCTCGTCGTGCACGCCTCGAAGAACGGCTTCGCGTACGTCCTGGACCGCGTCACCGGCAAATACGTGACCGGCTGGCCGTACGTCGAAGACGTCAACTGGACCCAAGGCCTCGACGAGCATGGCAGGCCGATCGGACAGGTCATCCCCGCCGCTGGACGTCAGACCGAGATCTGTCCGGGTGGCGCCGGAGGGCGGAACTGGCAGCATGCGGCTTACAGTCCGCGTACCGGCTGGTACTACAACACGGCGTTCGAGTTCTGCGAGACCGTCGCTCCGAAGCGGCAGGAGGTCAAGGAGGGTGACCGCTGGATGGCCAGCGGCGGCAACGTGCGGCACCCGTCGGCGACCGCCAAGCCGCACATTGATGCCTTCGACCCGGTGACGGGGAAGAAGGCGTGGACGTATCGGACGAAGTACATGAACCTGTCGTGCCTTCTCGCGACCGGCGGCGATCTGCTGTTCGGGGGCGATCCCGACGGCGACGCGTGGGCGCTCGACGCGACGACCGGCGAGCGGCTCTGGTCGTTCAATACCGGTGGCGGCATCAGCAGCGCGCCGATGGCATACGCCGTGAACGGACGCCAGTTTATCGCGATTGGGTCGGGCATGGGCGCGCTGCACGGCAGCTACGTTCCACGTTGGTGGCCGGATGCGCCCATTCCGCCGGCGGCATCCACTCTTTTCGTGTTCGCGCTGCCCAACCCGTAGAGGAGGACGATGAGGAAGATCGTCGCGATTTCGGGTTGTCTCGCCGTGGTCTTGTGGAACTGCTTCACGGCCGCGTCGGCCCAGTCGCCAGGCTCGTCTGGACCGCCCGGTGCCCCGTCGCCGACACCGCCGGCGATGAAGCCGAGCGCTTCGAACGTGGCCGGGGAGGTGCACGGAGATCCGGCAGCCGGTCGTGCGATCTTCTTCGACGCCGGGCAGACCGAGAATTGCCGGTTCTGTCACACGCTCGGAGACCGAGGCGGCCACGTGGGACCCGATCTGAGGAAAGTGGCGACGATGCCGGCGCGCGATCTGTTTCTGAGGATCGTGGCCCCTCGCTCAGCCGCCGGATCTGCCTTTGCTGCGATCGCCGTGACGATGAAAGATGGACAGCGTTTCGTGGGCGTGAAGCGCGACGAGGCGCCGGACGCGATGCGGCTCTACGACACCTCGTCGGTGCCGCCTGTGCTCCGGACGCTGCTCAAGACGAGCGTGGCAGCAATCAACGAAGCGGACGAGCCGGCGATGCCGAGCGACTACGCGTCGCGCTATTCGCTCAAGCAGTTACTCGACCTGGTGGCGTTCGTCAAGTCGATGGATCCGACCTCGCGGGCCGGTGTGACGTTGAAGGATCTGTTCTAGACTCATTGCCTCAAGGGGGTACAGACATGGACCTGAGTTTTATCGGCAAGCCGCACGAATGGGATCCGAGGCGGCTATACAGCCAGACGGGCGCCGACTGGCAGCAGCGCGTCGATTTCGAGCGGCTGAGGAAAGAGCGGCTTGAGCGCCTCCGCACGCAGATGAAGGCCGACGATCTGGGTGCGCTCGTGTTGTTTGCCGGCGCCAACATCCGCTACGCGACGGGGTCGTACCAGGGCAACTGGAAGTACAACATCAACATCCGCTACGCCATCGTCCCAGCGGAGGGCGAGCCGACTCTGTTCGAGACCGCCGGATCCGATCTGCAGTGCGCGAAGATCGATCTGCCCTGGATGGAGGACCGCATCCGTCCGGCGATCACGTGGCAGTGGGCCGAAGGCGCCGTGCCCTACATGGCCGGGCGCATGGCTGAGAGCGTCGTCGACGTGCTGAAAGAGCACGGCGTCGAGAAAGAGCGGATCGGCATCGACAATCTCGACATGCCGGCGCTCGAAGCGTTCCAGAAGACCGGCATCAAGATCGTCAACGGCTGGCCGACGGTTTCGAACGCGCGAACGGTCAAGACGCGCGACGAGATCGAGCTACTGAAGCAGGCGTCGAGCATTGGCGACGCCGCAATGTGGAAGATCAAGTACGAATGGCTCAAGCCCGGCGTGCGCGAGCGGGAGATCGAAGCGAAGGTGCATGAGTTCATGCTGGAGCGCGGCTGCGAAATCATCTACGATATCATCGTCGCCTCCGGCGGCAACACGAGCCCGTACCGACGCTGGGCCACCGACAAGATGATCCGGCAGGGGGATCTCGTGATCATCGACATCAACGCCGTTGGGCCGTCGGGCTACTTCATCGACTTCGTGCGCTGCTTCAAGTGCGGGGGCGCGCAAGGCATGAAGATGACGGAGAAGGAAATCGATCTCTATCGCGAGGTCTACGACTCGATGTACGCGGGGCTGGCGAACCTGCGGCCCGGCAAGACCACCGCCGATGTCGCCGCCGCCTTCCCCGTGTACGACGACGACACGTACGGCACGGTCACGCTGCAGCAGTTCGCGCACAGCATCGGGATCACGTTGTACGAGGGGATGTGGATGTCCCGGGCGTATTCACTGAAGTATCCGGCTGAAATCAAGGAGAACATGTACTTCGCGATTGAGACGTTCGCCGGGCATCCGAAACTCCAGCAGACGTGTCGCCTCGAGGAGAACGTGCTCGTGACGGCCGACGGCCCTGTGGTCTTCACGATGATGGAGCACATGGCAGAAGCCATGGCCCGGTGAGAGCCACGGAACGGCCTCTAGTCGCGGTCACGGACTCGGTCTTTCCCAGTCTGGATGCGGCCGGGCGGGTGCTGTCGGCGATTGGCGCGGAGCTGCGCCTCGCCGACGGTCCGACACCTGACGCGATCCTGAAGGTTGCCCGCTCCGCGGACGCCATCCTCGTCACCTACGCGAAGATCACGGCCGACATCATCCAGCAGCTGACGCGGTGTCGAATCATCTCGCGCTTCGGCATCGGCGTGGACAACGTCGATCTGGCGGCCGCGACCGCGAAGGGGATCGTCGTCACGAAGGTGCCTGACTACTGCGTCGATGAGGTGTCGGACCACGCCATGGCCCTGTTGCTGGCCGCCGTCCGCAAGATCCCATTCTCCGACACTCGGGTGCACGGCGGCGAGTGGAAGATGCCGTCGGTCGTTCCGATCCATCGGTTGCGGGGCACGACGCTCGGCCTCGTCGGGTTCGGGCGCATTCCGCAGCTGGTCGCTCCCAAGGCCCGGGCGTTTGGCATGCAGGTGATTGCGTCGGATCCGTTCGTCCCGAAGTCGGTGATGGAAGCGGCCGGCGTCGAGCAGGTCGCCTTTGATCGACTGGTCGAGCGATCCGACTACATCTCGATCCACGCGCCACTTACGCCGGAGACCCATCACCTGTTCGATGCCGGCGTGCTCGGTCGCATGAAGCCGACCGCGTACGTCGTCAACACCGCCCGGGGGCCGCTCATCGACGAGTCGGCGCTCGTCGACGCGCTCAATGCGGGGCGCATCGCGGGCGCCGCGCTCGACGTCGTCGAGCAGGAACCGCCGCCCCCCGGGTCGCCATTGCTCACGTGCAGGAACCTGATCCTGACGCCTCATACCGGTTTCTACTCGGACGAATCGCTCGTCGAGTTGCAGACGAAGGCCACCGAGGAGGTCGTGCGAGTTCTCGGAGGGCAGCAGCCCCGTAATCCGGTCAATCCTGAGGCCCTGAAGTCGGCAAGAACAATTTAAGAGCGCTGTGGGAGGCTCTCATCATGTCGAAAGAACCGTGGAAGACAGACAAATGGCACGTCAGTCCCTGGAACTTCGCGCCGGAGGTGCTGGCGCAGCTGCACTTCGCCAAGCAGGTCAAGGTGCACGACATCACCCTGCGCGACGGCGAGCAGCAGACCGGCGTCATCTTCACCAAGGACGATAAGATCCGCATCGCCGAAGGGCTCGCCGAAGCCGGCGTCCACCGCATCGAGGCCGGCATGCCGGTCGTCTCGCCGAGCGATCAGGCGGCGATCAGGGAGATCGTGAAGCGGAACCTCGGTCCGCAGATCTTCGCCTTCTCGCGCTGTATGGTCGACGATGTGAAGCGGGCGGTGGACTGTGGGGTGTCGGGCATCGTGATGGAGGTGCCGTCGAGCGAGCACATCATCAAATACGCCTACCAGTGGCCGCTCGAGAAGGCGATCCAGTTGTCGATCGAATCGACCGCCTATGCGCACGAGCAGGGGCTCGAGGTCGTCTTCTTCCCGATCGACTTCACGCGCGCGGACATGACCTGGGTGCTCGACCTGATCACGCGCGTCGCGCGCGAAGGCCACATGGACGGGCTCGCGCTCGTCGACACCTTCGGCGTCACCTCGCCTCATGCGATGCAGTATTTCGTGCGGCAGGTGAAGGCCCGAATCAAGACACGCCTCGAAGCGCACTTCCACATGGACTTCGGCATGGGCGTCGCCAATACCATCATGGCGCTCGCCGAAGGCGTGGAGGTGATGCACACGACCGTGCTCGGCATCGGCGAGCGAGCGGGCAACACGCCGATGGAGGAGACGGCGATGGCGCTGCTCACCCTGTACGGCGTCGACACCGGGCTGAACTACGCCAAGTTCTTCGGGCTGGCGCACATGGTCGCCGAGCTGTCGCAGACGCCGATTCTGCCGAACCGGCCCGTCGTGGGCGATCAGCTGTTCCACATCGAGTCGGGGATCATCGCGAGCTGGTTCCAGAACTGCGGTGCCGACAACCCGACCGAGCTCTTCCCGTACCGCTGGGACGTCGTCGGTCAGCCGCCCGCGCAGATCGTACTCGGCAAGGGCAGCGGCATCGATTCGATCAAGGGCGCGCTGAAGAGCCTCGGCCTGGCCTTCACCGAAGACGAGGCCATGAAGGTGCTTGCGGCGGTCAAGCAGTTCTCACTCGAGCGGAAGCGGCTGTTGACGCCCGACGAGTTCAAGAAGGTTGCGACGGAGACCCTGACAAAGGTCAGCGCGTAGCGTCGGCTGAGGAGCCAATGGCCGCCACGTCCGGATCGGCGGCGGCCGTTCGAGAGGAAACGCCTGTCCGATGAGAGCGATGGTATTGAGGGCCGTCGGGGATCTGGCTGCGGCCAATGTCGGGACGCCGGCGCCGGGCCCGGACGAGGTTCTCGTCCGGGTGACGAACAGTGCGATCTGCGGGACAGATCTCAAGATCTTCACCGGCGCGATTCCGGTCGGCTACCCGCTCATCAGGGGTCACGAGATGAGCGGGGAGGTCGTCGCAGAGTACGACGGCGACCGTCTGAAGCGCGGCGACCGCGTCGTCGTCGACCCGGTTTTGTACTGCGGCGACTGCTTCAATTGCCGAGCGGGACAGACCAATCTGTGTCCCAACGGCGCGCTCGTCGGGCGTGACGCCAACGGCGGATTCGCTGACTACGTCGTCGTTCCGCGAACCCATGTGTTCCGACTGCCGGAGACGATCGATCCCCGGACGGCTCCGGCGATCCAGGTGTTGACGACCTGTGTGCACGCGCAGCGGCGCGCTCCGATCTTCCCTGCGCAATCGGTCGTCGTCGTCGGGCTCGGCGTGACCGGCCAGCTTCACGCGCAGCTCGCCAAGGCCCGCGGCGCGTACCCGGTGATCGGCATCACGCGGAGTGCGTGGAAACGCAAGCTCGCCGAAGAGCTCGGAGCCGACATCACGCTCCCGGCGGGCGCCGACGCGATCCGCTGCGTGATCGAGGCGACGGGCGGCCGTGGGCCGGACGTCGTCATCGAGACGACCGGCGTTGTGCGGTCGATCGCCGATGCGATGACGATGGCGCGGCTTGGAGGGACGCTGCTGCTGTTCGGCATCACGACAGCCGCCGAGGGCGCGTTGCCGTTTTATCAGTTCTATTTCAAGGAGCTGAACGTCATGAACGCACGTGCGGCAAAAGGCGAGGACTTCCCGGATTCGATCGACCTTGTCGCGCGCGGCGTCGTCAAGCTGCTGCCGCTCGTGACGCACGTGATGCCGGTGTCCGAGCTCGCGCCGGCGATCGACATGCTAAAGACCGATATCGACGGACGGATGAAGATCATCCTGGAACACAGGTGAAGAGCATCGTCGCGGAACCTGGGAGCTCTGCGGCCGACCGGGCTGGCAGCCCGAGCGTCGCCATCGTGATGTACTCGGTGATGCTGCTGTCGTACGCGCTCATGGCGGCGAACCGGTTCCTGCTGCCGACGATGGCGACCAACGTCCGCCAGGAGTTCGGCTTCACGCTGGCCCAGACGGGTCTCCTCACGACGATCTTTACGGTCGGCCTCGGGCTGGGCGGGTTGCCGACGGGGTACCTGCTGTCGCGTTTCTCGCGCAAGACCGTGCTCTTGTGCGGCATCGCGATTTTCTCTTCAGCCGTGGCGTTGACCACCCGTGCCACCGGCTTCTGGACGCTCCTGCTGTGCCTGGCCGTCATGGGCATCGGCATGGCGATGGAGGCGACGGTCATGTTCGCGCTCGCGGCGAGCTACTTCTACCGGAGCCGCGCGGCCGCGATCGGGTCGGTGAACTTCTGCTATGGCCTGGGCGGCATCGCGGCCCCGCTCGTGGCGAGCTGGCTGCTGAAGACGTACGGAAACTGGCGCAGCCCGATGGTGATGTTCGGGCTCGCCGGCTACGTGATGATCGTCCTCATCGCTCTCGTGGTGCGCCAGTGGTTCAGCGAAACCAAGCGGGCCACCGAGGCGCGCGCGGTCGCTGGCGGCGCCCCATCGCTGATGAACAGGAACACGATCCTTCTCACGATCATCAGCCTGATTTACGGTCTCGTCCTGTACGGATTCCTCGGGATGTACGTGACGTTCCTGCGAGAGGAGCTGAAGTTCACAGCCACGACGGCCGGATCGGTCTACAGCTTCTTCGGCGCCGGCGCGCTCTTGTCGATTCTCGGCGGGTGGGTGGGGGACAAGCTCTCGCCGAAAGTCGTGCTGACCACGGCGTTCTTGATCACCGCTCTGCTCGGGTACGCGTTCGTGCACGCGGGCGACTCGGTCGTGCTGCAACGGACCCTGACGTTCGCGTACGGCGTGGTCGGGAGCGCGATTCTCTACGTCAATCTCGCCGGCTATCACGTCAAGGCGGTCGAGAGCGGCCTCGCGAGCCGCGGCTCCGGGATGTTCGTGACCAGCCTCTATGCCTCGAGCGCCGCGGCCGGGTATCTGATGGGCTGGTTCGCCAACCAGATCGGATGGGTCGCCGCGTTCGGCGTGCAGATTTCGCTCTTCTCGGTTGTCGCCGCCGTCCTCGCACTCGCGCTGAACCCGAAAGAGATGGCGCTGTAGGTTGGCGCAGACGGCGGCTCGCGGCAGACCCCCGCTCAATCGCAATCAGATCCGCGGCTTCTGGACCTCGTGGGGCGGATGGCTGATGGACGGGATGGACTCGTTCATCTATTCGCTCGTGCTCGTGCCCGCGCTCACGGAGCTGCTGCCGCGGTCCGGGATCCCCGCCACAACCGGCAACCTCGGTTACTACGGGAGCCTGCTGTTCGCGCTGTTGCTGATCGGCTGGGGCATCGCGCTCGTCTGGGGGCCGATCGCCGACCGGTTCGGCCGTGTACGGACGCTGATGTTCACGCTCGTCTGGTTCTCGGTGTTCACACTGTTGAGCGCGTTCGCTGCGAGCGTGTGGCAACTCGCCGTGCTGCGGTTGCTGGCCGGCATCGGGATCGGCGGCGAATGGTCGATGGGAGCGTCGTTCGTCTCCGAGGATTGGCCGGAAGAGCGGCGCACGATGGGCGTGTCGTTGATGCACACGGGGTACTACTTCG
>JADGOC010000271.1 GCA_017883165.1 Acidobacteriota bacterium | reverse complement strand
CCATTCTCGGTTTTGAAGAGGTCCGCAACCGCCTCATCGCGCTCGTTGAATGTCACGAAGAACTCCTCCACTATTGGGTTTCAGACTGTCCGATTACTCTGGAACAAATCGCCAAGGCCCAATCCCGAGACGAGCTGATGGTATTGGCCAAGGTCGTCGCCCACGACTACGAAGATTGCTGTGGTCTGGCAGATGACGTCCTACGCTCTGCGGGTTTGCAGGCGGATGTTGCAGAGCCTAGACGACTGCAAGTCAGATGTGGACGACCTGTTCCCGTCTCATACTCGCGAGCGCAAGGGCTCTTCGCGGGCATTGATGTCTCGTGCGGCGTGCTGCGGCCCGACATCGAGGCCAATCGCGACCTGTATGGGCACGACATCTCGGCGCGCAAGGTCCTGAGCGAGGGAGCCAAGGCCCCGGCTGCGACCCAGCCGTTCATGACCGCGCTGCGGCGCGCCCGGCGATAACCGGGCATGGCAGGATTATAAATGGTCGATTCTGTAATCCTGTCGTGATCCACTCCAGATCGTCGGTCGTTCAGAGTTTTTGCGGATCACAGGTCGAAACATCACCTTCTCACCGATGCGCGGGGCTTTCCGCTGGTCGCGCGGCTGACGGCGGCCAACCGCAACGACATTACGGAGCTCCTGCGGTTGGTGGATGTTTTTCCCCCGCTGCGGGCCGACGCGCCCGTCCGTGGTGGTCACGCGCCTATTCAACGCCTCCCGCCCGGGATGGCGCGAACAACTTGACAACGCCCACACGGTGGACGACGGCACCTTTGGTCGAAATGATGCCTTGTACCGCTCAATCGGATGTGGTACGGTGCGCAAGCGCAAGGGTTCCATGCCGATTTTGCAGAAGACCGGCGGTTTGTGGCGTTGTTCATCGTGGCCGTCATCGTGACCGAATGGTGGCTGCCCAAGGTCTCGAACTGCGGCGACAATCGGTCCGATGCTTCGTCGGTCATCGCTCGGATCATTCGCAGCGGATGGTCAGCCGGTACGCGCTGCTCCGGCGACAGATAACTAAGAGATGGCCACTCTTATTGGTCGTCTCGCGCGCGCTCGCTCCTGTCAAGAAGATCGAGCACATGCACACTATCCGCGACCGTGTCGTCATCGCGCAAAACGCCGGTGTTGTCGCGGTGATGCAGCGATCTTCGGGGATTCAGGCTGCACATGGCATCGTGCCGAGGCCGCACGCCGTTTGCGCAGCACATCCACGGTCTTCAGTAAATTCGCGGGCGCGAAGCACTGCTTGAGCATCTCCGAGGAGGTCCAATGGTGTTTGTACAGCGTACTGCTGACAAGCGATGATACGCGTCTGTAACCTGGCCCGGCGCCCACTGATGACCGTCCGGAGACGCGTCAGCCACTCGTCGCGATGGAGATGCATATGGTCCACCGGCTCCTGCTGATTGGCCGAGATTCGGCCGATGCCGAGACGATTCGAGCCGCGCTTGCTGAGGTCAGAGGCTGGAACTACTCGGTCGAATGGGTCCGGCAACTCTCCGCAGGTGTCGAACGACTGCACACGGGACAGATAGACGCCGTGCTGCTCGATTTGGTTCTGCCCGATGGCCAGGGACGCGAGACGCTCGAACAGCTCTGGTCGGCTGCGCCAGACGTGCCCATCTTGATCCTCTGCGACCAGGACGGCGAATCGCTCGCGATGCAAGCCGTGGAGCGCGGCGCGCAGGATTATCTTCTCAAAACCCACCTCGACAGCTGTACCCTGCGACACGCGCTCCGCAGCATGATCGATCGCAAGGCAGCAGCCGAGGCGTTGTTTGTCGAAAAAGAGCGCGCCGAAGTGACGCTCAACTCCATCGGAGACGCCGTACTCAGCACCGACATCGCCGGACACGTCACCTATCTTAATGTCGTGGCGGAAAGCATGATGGGCTGGACTCGGCAGGACGCCGTAGGCCGACCGCTCACTGAGGTATTCCACATCATTGATGGCGAGACCCGCGAACCCGTGCCGAATCCTCTGGCGCTGGCCGTTCAAGAGAACAAGACGGTGGGACTGACGGCGAACTGCGTGTTGATTCGCCGGGATGGGCATGAGGTGGCCATTGAAGATTCGGCCGCTCCCATTCACGATCGACGAGGACGGGTGACCGGCGCGGTGATCGTATTTCATGACGTGAGCGGGGCGCGCGCGATGTCGTTGCAAATGTCGCATTTGGCGCGCCACGACGTGCTGACGGACTTGCCGAACCGTCTGCTCCTGAGCGACCGGCTGGCCGGTGCGATTGCATCGGCCCGACGTTACCGACGACAACTGGCCGTGATGTTTTTGGACGTGGACCAGTTTAAGCACATCAACGACTCGTTGGGGCACGAGGTCGGCGACCAATTACTGCGCTCGGTCGCCGAGCGATTGACGAGGTGTGTGCGGAACTCGGACACGGTTAGCCGGCAGGGCGGGGACGAGTTCGTGGTCGTGCTGTCGGAAATGGACCAGGCCAGCAATGCCGTCATCAGCGCGGCCAAGATCCTCGCCGCGGTGGCGGAACCGCACCGCATCGCCGGCTACGAGCTCCACATCACCGCGAGCATTGGCGTCAGCGTCTACCCTGATGACGGTCCCGACGCGGAGACGCTGCTCAGAAATGCGGACCTCGCGATGTATCACGCGAAGGAGCGCGGGCGCGGACGCTACCAGTTCTTCCAGCCGGACATGAACGTCCGGGCTGTCGAGCGGCAGTCGCTCGAGCATGGGTTACGCCGCGCGCTCAATCGGCACGAGTTCCTCTTGCACTATCAGCCCAAAATGGACCTGGAGAGTGGCGCGATGATCGGCGCCGAAGCGCTCATCCGCTGGCGGCATCCCGATCGAGGGCTCTTGCTGCCGACGCAGTTCGTGCCGATTGCTGAAGATTCGGGCCTCATCGTCCCGATCGGCCAGTGGGTCCTCCGCGAAGCCTGCCGACAGGCCCAGGCGTGGCATGATGCCGGCCTGCGGCCGATGCCCGTGGCCGTGAACGTCTCCGCCGTCGAGTTTCGGAGCCCGGGATTTCTTGATGGTGTGCGTGGGATTCTGGAGCAGACGCGGCTGGAGTCGCGCTATCTCGAGCTGGAACTGACGGAAAGCGTCCTCATGGCGGACCGCGAGTCCACGGTCTCCGTGCTCCGAGGACTCAAGGCCTTGGGTGTGCAACTGGCGCTCGACGACTTCGGAACGGGATACTCGAGCTTGAGCTATTTGAATGAGTTTCCGATCGACGCCCTCAAAATCGACGGATCGTTCGTCCGGGGGATCACCCATGATCTCCAGGGTGCCCCCATCGTCTGCGCGGTCATCAGCATGGGCAAGAGCCTCAACCAGCGGGTCATCGCCGAGGGGGTCGAAACGGCCGAACAGCTCGCATTCCTTCGGGCCCAGCGCTGCGGTGAGGGACAGGGGTACTATTTCAGTCGACCGTTGGTGGCCGAGCAGTTCACCAAGCTGGCACCGGCAATGTCAGATGCTGTGCGCTGAGGAATGTCTCCGAACGAGGTGATGCCGTAATGTCCCATCCGTGAGCCGAGCGGTCGAATCGGCCAGCACGTGTCATCACGCCGCGCGATAGTAATAATTGAGGAGCCCGCCGAGCCGCTGTCGGCGCCGAATCCGATCGACGCCGGCCATCGTCGGTGCGCCGTTAATGAGTTCGTTGCCGAGCCCTTGGTGATTCCGCTCGCGGTGGTAGTGCGCGACGAACTCGGCGATCGTCCGTCGAAGATGACGTTCGCCGAACGGGATCACCCGGTTGAGGCACTCGTGCTTGATCGAGCGCACAAAGCGCTCCGCGT
>JADGOC010000270.1 GCA_017883165.1 Acidobacteriota bacterium | reverse complement strand
GTCTCGAAGATGCGCTTGGCCTTGGCCGGCGCGCCCGACACGCCGGTGAAGACGATCGTCACCAGGTCTTCGCCGGTCCGAATCATCAGCGCAGGACCGACGGCCGCCGCCTGATCGCCGATGCCCTCGTACGGGTTGGTCAGCCCTGGCTCGCGCCTGCCCATCGCGCCTGCCGAAGCCATGGCGACCTTGCCGTCGCCCCAATCGACCGACAACTTGACGGCCGGACTGATGCCGGACACCGGCTTGTAGTTGCACTCGGTATTCCCGCCCGGGCGCGCCTCCGCGACGACCCGTGCGCCGAGGATCGCGGACATCTCCGCTTCAGTCACCAGCGCGCAGGCCGCCGGAAACTTGCGCGGCGCTTTCGCAACCGCCTTCGACGCGGCCCGCGCGACGGTGGCGCGCGTCCGGATCGTTTCGCATTTGAGCGCCGCCTGCTCCGCCGCACTCAGCGAGTGCGTGTTGATGTCGAGCTGCTCGACCGTTCCCTTCGAATCGAAGAACGCATTGAACTGATACTGATGCGCGGACCAGGACATCGTCGTGGGCGAGCTGCCGGTTGGCGCGCCCATGATCGCCACCAGCTCCTCTCTTGTGTTACCCGGCTGCGCCTGGCACCACTTGACGGGCCACGCATCGGCTGCGCTCTGCGACACCTGAGGATCGCTCCCCGTGCTACCTGCCACCGATCGCGCCGCCATCGACGCCACGACGACCAAGCCGACCAGAAATCTCTTCATGAATTCAATTCCTTTGTGATGTGGACACTACGGCCGCTTGAGGCTTCGCAATGGTGCGTCCCACCGCCACGCGAGCTTCGCGATTTCGCGCAAACCGCCGACGATCGCGAACGCGCCATATACGAGGCCGGCCGCGATCATTCCCCAGAAATACCAGAACAGATTGTTCGAGTAGCCTACCTTGATGCCGTACCACGCGCCGACAAGCGCGACGCCGCCGAAGAGCAATCCCGACGCGATGTTGGCGAGCGGCATGCCGCCCTCGCCGACGACACGCCACAGCGCCGACGTGAAGACCTGTCCCGAGCCGGTCTCGATGGGAATAGCGGGCCGATCGGCCGGCATGAACGGTGGCCAATCGCTCGACGGCGCCCCGAGGTTCAGCGTGTGCACGATCTCCACCGGCAGATCGACGAGGCCCGCGAGCCGCGCGACGTACCCCTGAAGCCACGTGTCCACCGGCTTCAGAATGCGCCAGGAGGGACACCGCCAGCTCATGCCGCGAAAGGCGATGAGGAGATGGTCCTCGAGGAACGCGCAGGCGAACCCGTGCGCCTGCGCCACCCCGTCCAACGTCTTCAGCCGCTCGAGCATCGTCGTCGTCAGCACCACGCGTCCGCCGACCTGGTCGGTGCCGTAGACCTCGAACACGCCTTCGAAGGACGGATCCTCGAGCGGCAGTCTCTCGACGGCGCTGCCCGCGTGCGCCAGCAGATTGCCGAGCAGACCGCTGTCGCGCGTGACGATCGTCAGACCCGGACGCGGGTGCGACAGCCGGAAGCTGGCGAGCACGCCGCCGAACATTCGATAGCCCTTGGCGTCCAGCAGCGCGATCTCCGCGATCGCGAACGGCACGCCTTGCGCATCGCCGGCCAGGATGTGGTTCACAGCGGCCGACTCGAACGATTCGACGAGTCCGCTGTCGCGGAATGCGGCGAGGCTGAACGCGTCGGACGCGAGCGCCTGGCGGCTGTCCGCCTGCTGATTCTCGCCGTCGATGTGCCTGATGTCGGGACGTCCTTCGACAGCGGCGGCAATCATCCGGCGCCGCATGAAGCTTTGCCAGCCGCGAACGATCCACGGGCACGCGATGACGCCGGCAATCGCGGCGAGGATCAGCGCGCCACCGATGGTGTCGCGGTTCTCCGATCCGCCGATCGCCGTGCCGAGCGGGAACCCGACGCTGGCGACGACGAGCGCGGTAAGCGCCGCGCGGACCGATAGCAGGCGGCGGCGCTCGAGCGCGGCGATGTCGAGCGCCGCGTCGGCCGTCATGGCGTGCGTCCGAGGATGCCGTCGACGGTCGGCGCCACGCGCGCTTCGGCCGGCGCCTCGAAGAACGGCATCGCCGCCACGCCCGCGATGCCGGCGATGATCGAGCCCGGGAAGATCTGGATGGCGTCGTTCAACTGATTCACGGCCGCGTTGTAGAAGCGGCGCGACGCGGTAATCTGCGCCTCGGTCTCCGTCCAGGTGCGCTGCGCCTCCATCACCGGCCGATCGGCCTTGAGCTCGGGATACGCTTCCATGCTGACCATCAGCTGGCCCATGCGTTGACCCAGCTCGCCCTCGAGCGCGAAGCGTTTGCTCGCGTCGGCCGGCGTCGTCGGCGCCGTGTTACGCGCCTGCTCGCGCAGCCGCGTGACGTCGGTGAGCAGGGCGCGCTCGTGTTCCATGTAGCGGCCGGCGAGCGCGACGATGTTCGGGATGAGATCGTGGCGCTGATTGAGGTGGACGTCGACCGAGCTCAACGCCTCCTGCACTTTGTTCCGCCGCGTGATGATCGACGCGTACCAGAAATAGAGCGCGGCCACGGCCGCCGCCCCGACAAACAACGCCACGCCGCCAGCGCTTATGTTCATGTTGTGTTCCTACGAACCGCCCTTGAGGACGTTTCCGAGATTGGTCAATCCGCCGATCGATTTCGCCTCCGGCGACAGTTGACAAGGAACGGCCCCGCAGGGTGGTGAACCTTCCAACGGGAGCGTTCCGCCTTTTCCCAGTGGCAGCGTGCCGCCGCTGCTTCCGCTCCCGGCCCCGGGTTCGGTTCCCCCGATCGGATTGACGGCCCCTTGGCCGGCCGGGGCATCGACCTTCGGCTGCGATGAATACCGCTGGACATAGTTGTCGTAGGTCTGTTTCGAGAAGTCGTGCGCCCCGTCGTCAGTCATGCCCATTTGCTTCCCCGCGCTGTACGCCTTCTGGGCGGCCTGATCCGCTCCGTCGAGGACTCCGCCGTTGCGATTCATGAACTGCGACGCAGGGCTGTTCGGGTTCTGATTCACGAGCTGTTTTCCGTACGGATCGCTCTGATACGGACCCTTCCCCGGAGGCGGTGCGTCAAGAGGCGGACCGCCACGGTTGACCGCGCCGCCTCGCGCCGAAGGTGCGGAACCGCCGCCTTGCGGCGCCGCTCCGCCCGGTCCGCCGCCCGATCGGCCGCCAGGTGCGCCGCCGCCGTTGCCGCCGGATCCACCGGATCCGCCGCTCCCCCCGTTGCCACCGGATCCGCCGCTCCCGCCGCTGCCACCCGATCCGCCGGACCCGGGACGTCCGCCCGATCCACCGCTCCCGCCACGTCCACGCGAGCCGCCGCCACCTCCTCCGCGAGAAGACGCCGCCAGCTTCCCCAGCAGCGCGCCGACTGCGGCCGCGCTGAAGGCGATCCCGAGACACGGGCTCACTTCTGCCGAGAGTGGCACCACCACCCGATCACTCCAGCCCCCGGCGACATCCGTCGAGGACCCTTGAACACCGGGACCGGCCCCGGCTCGGCACTCGATGTAGGCCAGATAGAAGCCGACGAACGCGCCTTCGAGGAGGAGGGAGTACTCCGCCATCGCCTGCCCCCAGCCCGTGGCCGCGACGCCGAGCACGTGGCCGCTGACTGGATCGACGCGCCACCAGCCGACGAAATCGTCCACACCGATCCGCACGGGCGTCCTCGGCGCGATCACCAAGGAACCGGCGGCAATGTCGTCGGCCATGCGCTGCCGGTCGTCGGCCGAAAACGGAAGACCAGCAAGCTGAGACTTGTTCGCAGCGGTGAGCGTCACCCAGTC
>JADGOC010000107.1 GCA_017883165.1 Acidobacteriota bacterium | reverse complement strand
TCGCGTTGCCGGTGTGCCTGCGCCTGTTTCAACTGCTCAGGGGGCCGACACGGTTGGAATCGGGATCTGTGTTCCTGCGAACCACCATCGAAGATCTCAACACGGACCTCGTCCGCGTCTTGTTGCACCTGGCGTTCCTCGCGAATCAGGCATATGAGATGTTGCACGCGATCACCGTGACGCTCGTGCGTCTCGGGATCACGAAGCACCGATTGCTCGAGTGGGAGACGGCCGCGGCCAGCAGCCACCGTGGTGGGCCGCCGCTCCTGACCGTGTTCGTGAAGGACATGATCGCGAGCCCGCTCATCGCGGTGGGCAGCCTGGTCCTTGTCCTCCTGGTCCATCCGCACGCGCTGCTCGCGTCGGTGCCGGTCCTCGCGGTGTGGGCGGCGGCACCGCTGATCGCGTACGCGCTCAGCCGCCCGGTGCCGACCCGTCATGCGGTGCTCGGCACGGAGGACCGCGAGTTTCTCCAGTCGGTCGCGCTCAAGACGTGGCGGTACTTTGAGACGTTCAGCGGACCGGAGGATCACGCGCTCCCGCCTGACAACGTCCAGCTCGTCCCGGAACTGACCGTCGCGCACCGCACGTCGCCCACGAACATCGGGATGGCACTGCTCGCGACCCTCGCGGCTCACGACCTCGGTTTCATCGACACGGATGATTTGGCGAACCGGATTGAGGCCACGCTCACGACCGTCGAAAGCCTGGAACGCTTCGAGGGCCACCTGCTGAACTGGTACGACACTCGGACGCTGGCACCGCTGACGCCAGCCTATATCTCCACGGTCGACAGCGGAAACCTCGGGGGCGCGCTCTTGACGCTGTCGGTGGCGCTGCAACGGCTGCATCTCGACCATCTGGCCATTCGAGCCGTCGCGTTGTTCGATGGCATGAACTTCAGATTCCTCTACGACCCGCCGCGGCAGTTGTTCACCATCGGCTATCGTCTCGCGGACGACGAGGGGCCGGGCCGCCCTGATCCGTCGTACTACGACCTGTTGGCCTCCGAAGCGCGGTTGGCGAGCTTTCTCGCGATCGCCAAGGGCGACGTCTCCGAATCCCACTGGTTCCATCTGGGACGAGCCGTGACCAGTGTCCGCGGGGCGCCGGTCCTGCTGTCGTGGAGCGCCACGATGTTCGAGTATCTGATGCCGCTGCTCGTCATGCGAAGCTATCCGGATACGCTTCTCGATGAATCGTGTCGAATGGTCGTGCGCCGCCAGGTGGAGTACGCCGCCACTCGCGGAGTGCCCTGGGGCATCTCGGAGTCCGCGTACAACATCGTCGACCGACACGGCACCTTTCAGTACAAAGCGTTCGGCATCCCGGGGCTCGGTCTGAAGCGCGGGCTGGGCGACGAGCTGGTGGTGGCTCCCTACGCCACGGCGCTCGCCGCGATGATCGATTCCCCGCGGAGCGCGACCAACTTGCGACGGCTGACCGGTGCGGGCCTCGAGGGCCACTACGGGTTCTTCGACGCCATCGACTACACCAGGCGCGAGGCCGACCAGCACGACGACGCCACGGCTGAAGCGGACAGCGCCGCCGCCGGCGTGGTGATCCGTACCTACTTCGCTCACCACGCTGGCATGACCTTGGTCGCGCTGGCGAACGCGCTGCTCGGCGATCCGATGGTGGAGCGCTTTCACGCCGACCCGAGGGTGCAGGCCACCGAGCTGTTGCTGCAAGAGCGCGTGCCGCGTCACACCCCGACGATTCAACCGCGACCGCTGGATGAAATGCGTGTCGTCGCGCCGCCGCCGGCCATGCCCATGCGGCGGTTTCGATCGCCACACACGGTCTTTCCGCATGCGCAATTTCTGTCGAACGGCAATTACGTGACGATCGTGACCAACGCCGGCGGGGGCAGCAGCTTCTGCCGCGGCCTCGCGGTGACGAAATCGCGACGCGACCCGACGCGCGATCCCGGCAGCCAGTTCATCTACTTGCGCGATGTGCGGAGCGGGTCCGTGTGGTCGGCCACGTATCATCCCACGGCAACGGAGCCGGACGACTACGTGGTCGAGTTCCGCGCGGCAAGGGCGACGTTCCGCCGCCACGACGACGAGGTCTCCACGCAGCTCGACGTCGCTGTGTCCACTGAAGACGATGTGGAAGTCCGTCGGGTGACGGTGGTCAATCAGAGCACGCGGATCCGCGAAATCGATGTCACCAGTTACGCGGAGATCGTCCTGGCTTCCCCCAACGATGATTTCGCGCATCCGGCCTTTGGCAAACTGTTTCTCGAAACGGAATACCTGGCCGACAGCGCGGCGCTCCTCTGCCACCGACGCGCCCGGGATCCTCGGGAGCCGGCCGTGTGGGCGGTGCACGTCTTGAGCCTCGAAGGGCGGCCGCAGGGGCCCGTCGAATGGGAGACGGATCGCGCACGATTCCTCGGCCGCGGCCGGGACACGGACGGCCCGGCCGCGCTCGACGGGCGCACGTTATCGGGCACGACAGGCGTCGTGCTCGACCCCATCCTCAGCCTCCGCCAGCGGATCAGGCTGGTCCCGGGCGCGTCGGTGCGCCTCTCGTTCGCCACCGGCATCGCATCGGATCGAGAGACGGCCGAAGCGCTCGCCCAGAAGTACCGCGACCCGAGCGCGGCCTCGCGCACATTCGCGCTCGCCTTCACGCACGCGCAAAGCGGTCTGCGTCATCTGAGTATTTCGAACGAGGAGGCGCTGCTGTTTGAACGTCTGGCGTCGAGGGTGCTCTTCGCCGATGGCTCGCTACGGGCGGGTCCGGATACGATTCGGTCGAACGAGTTGGGGCAAGCCAGTCTGTGGCCACACGGTATTTCCGGTGATCTGCCCATCTTGCTCGTGCGTGTCATCGGCGACGAGGATGTGGGGCTCGTGCGCGAGGTGCTTCAAGCGCAGGAGTACTGGCGCCTGAAAGGGCTGAGCGCCGATGTCGTCATCCTGAACGAGGATCCATCCAGCTATCTGGACGAGATACACGCGCAGCTCACGGCTCTCCTCGATAACGGGCCCTGGCGGATGTGGAAACACCGGTCCGGCGGCGCGTACCTCCTGCGCGGAGATCTGATCGGCAAAGTGGACCGCACGTTGATCGAAGCCGTCGCGCGGGCGGTCCTCGGTGGAAACCGAGGCGACCTCCGCACCCAAGTCGACACACCGCATCCGGTTCAGAACAGCCGGCGTCCGGCGTTCGCGGCTGCCGCGGCGCCGGAGTCGACCGTCTCAGCCGTCATCGACCCGCCGATCGCCCCGGCATCCATGACGTTATCGAATGGCCTCGGCGGTTTCACCGATGACGGGCGAGCCTACGCCATCGTTCTGGAGGGCGACCAGGAAACGCCACTGCCGTGGGCGAACATCATCGCGAACCCCAACTTCGGAACCGTCATCACGGCGTCAGGTTCGGCGCACACCTGGTCGGAGAACAGCCGGGAAAACCGATTGACGTCGTTCGCCAACGATCCCGTCGTCGACCCAACGGCCGAGGCCTTGTTCATTCGCGACGACGACTCGGGGGACGCGTGGTCGCCCACGCCGGGACCGATGACACGGCACAAGACGAGCGGACAGTTCGTCGTCCATCATTCGGCCGGAGTGACCGAGTTCTCGCGCGTGACGCGAGGCATCCGCCACGAGCTCGCCGTGTTCGTGGACGTTGATGATCCCGTGAAGTTCTCGCTGCTGACGCTGACCAACGACGGCGAGGCCGCGCGGACGCTGAGCGTCTTTGCCTACAGTGACTGGGTGCTCGGCCCGCCAAGAGAGAGCCACCGTGGGCACATCACCACGACGTACGACGTGGCGAGCGGAACGATCCACGCGCGAAACGCCTACAGCGACGAGTTCGTGGGGCGCATCGCGTTCGCGCATGCGAGCGAGCTGCCGCGTTCCGCGACGGGCGACCGTCTCTCGTTCATCGGCCGGAACGGTTCGATCTCGCGACCGGCGGCCCTGCGCCATTTGATACTTGACCCGCAATTTGGCGCCGGGTTGGATCCCTGCGCGGCGCTGCAGGTGCAGGTCGTCCTGAATCCCGGCGAGAGTCACCGTGTCCTGTTTCTGCTAGGGCAGGGCACGGACACCGAGCACGTCGAGCGACTGATCGCACGTCACGCCACGGTCGAGGACGCCCTGGTCGCGCTGCAAAAGGTGCAGACATCCTGGAACACGACGCTCGAGACGATCCAGGTCCGCACGCCGGACGATTCATTCGACGTGTTGATCAATCGGTGGCTCGTCTATCAGGACGTGAGCTGCCGTCTCTGGACGCGCGCAGGCTACTACCAGCCGGGCGGAGCCTTCGGCTTTCGCGATCAATTGCAGGACGTGATGGCGTTGTTGTTGGCGCGGCCCGAGCTCGCCAAAGCGCATCTGCTCCGAGCCGCCGGCCGGCAGTTCGTCGAAGGCGACGTCCAGCACTGGTGGCACGAGCCGAGCGGCCGCGGCCTGCGTTCACGCTGCTCGGACGATCTGCTGTGGCTGCCGTACGTGGTGGCGGAGTATGTCCGCACGACAGGCGACGTGGGCGTGCTGGACGAGCGCGTGCCGTTCCTGGAGGCGCCGGTTCTGGCGCCGGACGCGCAAGAGGCGTACGGCCAACCGCGCGTGTCCTCCGAGGACGGCACACTCTTCGAACATTGTGTTCGGGCGATCGACAAGGGCCTCACCGCGGGAGCCCACGGTCTTCCGCTCATCGGCAGCGGCGATTGGAACGACGGCATGAACCGCGTTGGACCGGCAGGACGAGGCGAAAGTGTCTGGCTGGGCTTCTTCCTTCACACCGTCCTCAGCGGCTTTGCGCCCCTCTGCCGCGCGCGAAAGGACGGCGTCCGGGGAGACCGGTACATGAACGAAGCGCGGCGGCTCGCGGCCAAGCTCGAACAGTCGTGGGACGGAGAGTGGTACAGACGCGGATACTACGATGACGGCACACCGTTGGGATCCGCTCAGAATGATGAGTGCAGCATCGACTCCATCTCGCAGTCGTGGGCTGTCCTCTCGGGCGCCGTCCCGATCCGCTTTGCCGAGCGCGCCATGGATGCGGTCCGAACATCTCTCATCAAGCGCGGATCGCAGATCGTGTTGCTGCTCGATCCGCCATTCGATCGGTCGGCGCAAGACCCGGGCTACATCAAGGGGTATCCACCTGGCGTCCGGGAGAATGGCGGCCAATACACGCACGCGGCCGTCTGGGTCGTGATGGCCCTGGCCCGACTCGGCAGCGGTGATGAGGCGGCAGAGTTCTTCCACATGCTGAACCCGGTCAACCATGGCCGCACGGCTGCGGACGTGTCTCGCTACAAAACGGAGCCGTACGTGATGGCGGGCGACGTCTACGCGCGGTCGCCCCACGCCGGACGCGGCGGGTGGAGTTGGTACACCGGATCGGCGGGCTGGATGTATCGCGCCGGCATCGAGAGCATTCTCGGCCTGCGGCGGCGCGGCGAGACGTTCGTCGTCGACCCGTGCATTCCCTCGTCGTGGCCCGAGTACCGGATCACCTGGCGGTTCCTCGACAGCCGCTACGAGATCACGGTGTCCAATCCCACGCGGCGGTGCCGAGGTGTCGCGAAAACCACGTTAGACGGCACACCGGTCAATGCGGGAGCGATCCCGCTGGTCAACGACGGCCGCACGCACGACGTGCAAGTCGTTCTTGGAGACCAACCGCGACGCTAGACCGTGGCGCCTCCCGCTCGTGCTCGCCAGCGTGGCCGGCCGCGGTGGCCGCTGCGATCTCGTGCTGCGCCGCCTGCTGAGCGGGCTGCCCCAATCATCCACGCCATTCCTGCGACAGCCCGCGTTCCGCCCGAGCGACTTCAATAAAACTGACCCTTGATGTAACAGATTGTATCCGCAGCGCTTATCCACTTCCCATGTCGAGCTTGAACTATCTGCAGCACAGACACTAATTGACTATTATGTCCTAAAGAGTCATATATAAGGGATGAAGAACCTTTATATTGCTATTCTCTTACTTCTCGCACTCATAAGCCCGGCAGTTGCTCAAACCCAAAGCGGCAGCATCAACGGCGTCGTTCGCGATGAACAGGGCGCCACCGTTCCTGGAGCCGACGTTACGCTCCAGGGTTCCGACGCCACCTATCACTTCACGACTGAACTGGATGGCGCGTTCCGATTCCTCAACCTCGAGCCGGGCTCGTACCGACTCACCGCGGATCTCTCGGGCTTCCGGATGGCCGTCCGCGAGGTGATCGTCGCCGTCGGCAAACACGTCGACGTGCCAATCGTTCTGCACGTGGCGGCGGTAGCCGAATCGATTACGGTCACGGCGCCCGCGCCGATTCTCGACGCCACGGCGACCGGCACGGCGACCACCTTCTCCAAAGACGAGCTCGCGAAGATCCCGACCTCGCGTGATCCGTTCTCGCTCCTGCGCTCGGTGCCGGGCGTGCTGCTCGACCGCCTGAACGTCGGCGGCAACGAAACCGGCCAGGCGCCGACCGTCGTGTCGAAGGGCACGCGGCCGCAGGACACGGTCTGGTCGCTCGACGGCATCGTCATCACCGACATGGCCGCGGCCGGCCTGCCGCCGACCTACTTCGACTTTGACAATTTCGAGGAGATTCAGGTCTCGACCGCCGGACAGGACATCAAGCAGCAGACGGGCGGCATAGGCGTCAACTTCGTGACCAAGCGCGGCACGAACCAATTCCATGGCGCGGTGCGCGGCTACTTCACGAACAACGCCCTGCAGTCCTCGAACATCCCCGGCGAGCTGACGAGCGGGACGATCCCGGTCACGGCGGCGACGGCGGATCACAACCAGCAGATCTCCGATTACGGCGTCGAGGTCGGCGGACCTCTTCGCCTCGACCGCGCGTGGTTCTTCGCCTCCTACTCCTCGCAGGACATCCGCCTCGTGCGGCATGCGGGCGCGCTCGTCGATCGCACCCAGCTCAATAACCCGCAGGTGAAGCTCAATTGGCAGGCCGACAAGAAGGACATGCTCAGCTTCTTGTTCTTCAACGGAGACAAGATCAAGGACGGCCGCAGCCCGGCCATCTCCGGGATCCTCTTCGACGCGCCGACGGCGACGTTCCATCAGGACAACGCCTACACGGACTTCCCGCTGCACGGGCTCTGGAAGGTCGCTGACGATCGCGTGATCGCTCCGCGGCTGTTCCTCTCAGCCTCGTACGCGTATTACAACACCGGCAACGCGCTGACGCCCGAAGGCGGCATGGATCTGCAGGCTGGACGCAGCCTCACGACGGGCCAGTCGTTCGGCTCCTTCAGCGAGAGCATCAGCGCCCGGCCCCAGCAGACGGTGAACGCAGACCTGCACGCGTTCGCGACCACGTCCGGCGTGACGCACGACATCCAGGTCGGGTCCGGCTTCCGGACGACCGACGCGATGTCGCTCACCCAGTGGCCAGGCAACGGCATCCTCGCCATCGAGAATTCACCGACCGACTTGCGCGCGCAGGTCTTCCGCCAGGGCAACGGCGGGAACCGCGCGAGCTACGTCGACCTTCACATCGGCGACACGATGGCCCTGGGCCGCGCGACGGTCAACGTCGGCGTGCGGTTCGACCATCAGTGGGGCTCGGCGCTGCCGAGCACGATTGCCGCGAACCCGGCGTTCCCGGCGCTCGTGCCCGGTCTGACCTTTGCCGGTTATACGTCGCCGTTCGTCTGGAACAACGTGTCGCCGCGCGCGGGCCTCAGCTTCGCGCTCGACGAGAGCCGGCATACGATCGCACGGGCGGCGTACAGCCGCTACGCGGGTCAGCTCAGCCCGACGACGGTCGGGTACGTGAACCCGAGCTCGGTCGCGGGCTCCGCGACCTACCGGTGGGTCGACCTCAACGGCGATCACCTGGCGCAGGGCAACGAGGTGCTGACTGATCAGCGCCTCACGCAGGGTGGCGGCTTCAACCCGGCAAATCCGACGGCGGTGACGTCAGCCAACCAGATCGATCCGAACCTGAAGGCGCCGATCACGCAGAGCTTCGTGGCCGGGATCGACCGCGAGCTGATGCCGGGGTTCGCGCTGCAGGTGAACTACAGCTACACGAAGACGACGAATCTCTTCGGCAACCTCGCGGCCAACATCACGCCGCGCGTCGGCGTGACGCTCGCGGATTACACGGCGGGTCCGGTGCTCGCGGGCACGCTGCCAGACGGCACGGCGTACAGCGTGCCGACCTACGTCGCCAACGGGACCAAGGTGGTCGCGGGCGGCGGCGGCTTCCTGACGACGACGGTCCCCGGCTACTCGACCGATTACCAGGGCGTCGAAGCGGCGCTCGTCAAACGGCTGTCGCACCGCTGGATGGGGCGCGTCGCGTTCGGCTACAACAACGCGCGCGAGCACTTCAGCGATCCGGCCGGCCGCTACGACACCAACGGCAACCCGACGCCGACGGTCAACGAGCCGCTCGTCGACGGCGGCCAGTTCGCGCCGTCCAGCAGCGCGAGCAGCGGCTCGGGCACCGTGTACACGAATGCGAAGTGGCAGTTCAACGCCAACGGCATGTATCTCGCGCCGTTCGGCATCGAGGCGAGCGCCAACGTGTTCGGGCGGCAGGGCTACCCGTTCCCGCTCTTCCGCACGCAGACGCTCGGCGGCGAGTCGCTGTCGGTGCTCGTGACCCCGGCGATCGACACCTTCCGGTACGACAACGTCTGGGACGGGGACGTCCGCGCCGCGCGCACGTTCAAGCTCCAGGCGATCTCCCTGCGCGTCACCGGCGACGTGTTCAACGTGCTGAACGCGAACACGGTGTTCGTCCGGAACAACAACATTCTGTCGACGACCTTCAACCAGATCGCGCAGAACATGAGCCCGCGCATCTTCCGCATCGGCGTGGAGGTGCGTTTCTAGAGCGGGGCAATTCCCACGCGGCCGAGGAACAGTGCCGGGCCTCCGGCACTGTTCAGTCGCCCTGCCCAGGAAGCCTCTATTCTCGTCCGGCGGTACGGCCGATGTTCTATACTGGGGTGTCATGACACGTCTGCGCAGGGAACTCGCTGCCCTCAGCATCGTCACCGCGATGATCGCGGCGACGGGCGGGCCGCTGTTTGCGCAAGCGATTCACCCTGTCTGCGTCGCCCAACAGCACGACTGCGGCAAGACTGCCAAGATCTCGAAGTGCTGCTGCGGCGATCAGGCCCCGTCGCGGAACGACTCGGCGCCGGTTCAGTCTCGCGTTGAAGTCTGCGCCGATCTCTCGGCAACGCCTGCGCTGCCGCACACCGTGCGCATTGCGCCAGCGCCACAGGCGCTCGGTCCCGTCCAGACGTCGCCGCCGCGTCTGTGTCTGCTCGATCTCCCCACGCTCTTCGTCACCTTCCTGATCTAGCGATCGATCTCTCGACGAATCCTCAGTAACCGGTATTCGTGCGTCCGAGGGCCGCGTGATCGTGGTCTCGGATGCTTTGATCGAGGTCGATATGCGCGTGTTCTCTGGAATTCTCATCTCGGTGTTCGTCTCGGCGTCGGCGATCGCTCAGACGCCGGCTCGCACGGCTCTAGCGGACGTCATTGCCGAAGCGCTCGCGAAGAATCCTGAGATTGTCGCGGCGCAGAAGCAGTATGACGCCGCCCGGCAGCGTCCGACGCAGGAACGGAGCCTGCCCGATCCCATGGTGTCGGCTGGATACAGCGCGAACGGCAGGCCATGGCCTGGGGCCGGCCTGGGCACCGAACCGACGTCGAACATCGGCTTCATGGTGAGTCAGGAGGTGCCGTATCCGGGCAAGCGCGATCTGCGCGCGTCCATCGCGTCGCGCGAAGCGGACGCGGAATTTCAGCAGATCGACGCCGCGCGGCTCAGCGTCATCGCGCGCGTGAAGCAGGCCTATTACCGACTCGCCTATGCCGATGCGGTCAGCGGCGTGTTGGCGCGCAACCGGGATCTGCTCGACACGCTCCTCGAGGTCAGCGAAGGTCGGTACGCCGTCGGCCAGGCGGCGCAGCAGGACGTGATCAAGGCACAAACACAACTCAGCATTCTGGAGCTCCAGCTCGAACGCGTGCGCCAGCAACGCGCGACACGCGAAGGCGAGCTGAACGCGCTCCTGAACCGGCCGGCAGGGACGCCGATCGGGGAGCCCGAGGATCTCCAACTGACCGCGTTCGACCACTCACTCGACGCGCTCGTCGCGGCGGCGAACGAGCACGCGCCGATGCTGCGCCGCGATCAACTGATGGTCGAACGATCGCAGCTCGCCGTGGACGCGGCCCGCAAGGAATACAAGCCTGACTTCGCGCTGACGGGCGGTTACTACTACATGGGCGCCATGCCGGCGATGTACGAGTTCCGCGTCGACGTGAAGGTGCCGCTGCAGCGCGCCCGTCGCGCCGCCTCAGTTGCGGAACAACTGAGCACGGTTGACGCCGCGCGCAGCACCTACGACAGCACGCGGTTAGGCCTGCAGAGCCGTCTGGAGGAGGACTTCCGGATGGCATCCACGTCCGTCCGCCTGGCGCGGCTCTATCGCGACACCGTCCTGCCACAGGCGCGGCTCGCACTCGAGTCCTCAATGGCGAGTTATCAGACGGGTGCCGTCGATTTCCTCTCGGTCCTGACGAACTTCGGGACCGTGCTCGAATACGAAATGACCTACTTCGACGAATTGGCGACCTACCACACCGCCGTGAGCCGGCTCGAAGAGATGACCGGCACGCCGATCGTGCACTGAGGTCCTGAAATGAAAGTCATGAAACTGGTCAAACTTCTCGCGCTGATCACGCTCCTCGCCGCCACCTTCGCGAGCGGCTACCTCATTCGCGCGTCGAAGCGAGGCACGCCCGCACGGGCCGTTGCCGAACGTCGAGTGCTCTACTACGTCGATGCCATGAACCCGGCCTACCACTCGGACAAGCCGGGCGTGGCTCCAGACGGCATGGCGCTCGAGCCGGTCTACGCGGATGAACCCACGGCCGCGACCGGCGCAATCGGCGAGGCGACACGGGCATCCGTGCCGCCCGGCGCGATCAAGATTTCGCCCGAGCGCCAGCAGCTGATCGGCGTGAAGTTCGCCACCGTGGAGTGGGACGGCCAGACCCGGTTGATCCGCACAGTCGGCAAGGTCACGTACGACGAGACGCGGGTCGCGCACGTCCACACGCGCTTCGATGGCTGGATCGAGAAGGTCTTCGTCGATTTCACCGGCGACACCATCAAGCAAGGTGAACCGATGCTGACGATCTACAGCCCGGAGATGTTGGCGTCGCAGCAGGAACTCCTGCTCGCCGTTCGCGCACGCGATCTGATGCGCAGCAACCCCTTGGCATCAGCCGAACAACACGGTGAGTCGCTGTTTCAAGCGGCGAAACGGCGCCTGGAACTGTGGCAACTCAGCGAAGATCAAATTCAACAGGTCCTCACCACCGGTGAGCCGATCCACAGCATCACCCTGCGCGCGCCGGCCGGTGGCTTCGTCACGGAACGGAACGCGTTTCCGAATCAAAAGGTCACGCCCGATACCGACTTGTACACGATTACCGACCTCAGCCGGATTTGGATCATGGCGGACGTGTTCGAGTCGGACATCACATCGATCAAGCTGGGCGACCCTGCGTACGTGATGTTTCCGAACGGCGGCGCACCGTCACTCGCGGCCAAGGTCAGCTACATCCAGCCGCAGGTCGATCCCATGACGCGGACGCTCAAGGTCCGTCTCGATGCGAACAATCCAGGCCTGCGCATGAAGCCGGACATGTTCGTGAACGTCGAGTTCGGGGTGGCCAGCGCCAGGCAACTCGTCGTCCCCGCGGACGCCGTGCTCGATACCGGCGATCGACAGACCGTGTTCGTCGACTTGGGGGACGGTTATCTCGAGCCTCGGCAGGTGGTCGTCGGCAGCCGGTTCGGCGACCGCCTGGCGATCACGCACGGGCTGTCGGCCGGCGAGCGCGTCGTATCGTCCGGCACGTTCCTGGTTGATTCCGAGAGCCAGCTCAAAGCCGCCGCGAGCGGCATGGGCAAGCCACAGCCCGGCGGCGCGCCGGCCGCGACGCCGATGGATCCGTCGATGCCCATGCCTGAGCCGAAGGCGCCGACGCCGAAAGTTCATCGCCATGATTAACGCCGTCATCGAGCTCTCGGCCAAGAACCGCTTCATCGTGTTCCTTCTCGTCTCCGCTGCGGTGGTGGCCGGCGTGTGGTCGATGAAGACCGTGCCGCTCGACGCGATCCCCGATCTGAGCGACACGCAGGTCATCGTCTACTCGCGGTGGGACCGCAGCCCGGACATTGTCGAAGACCAGGTCACCTATCCCATCGTGACGGCGATGCTCGGCGCGCCGAAAGTGAAAGCCGTCCGCGGGTACTCGGATTTCGGCTACTCGTACGTCTACATCGTGTTCGAGGAAGGCACCGATATCTACTGGGCTCGCTCGCGCACGTTGGAGTACCTCTCAGGCGTCCTCCCCCGATTACCGCAGGGCGTTCGCACGGAACTCGGTCCCGATGCGACCGGCGTGGGCTGGGTGTTTCAGTACGCGCTCGTCGACACGACCGGCCGCTCCAGTCTGGCGGAGCTGCGTTCGTATCAGGACTGGTATCTCCAGTACTACCTGAAGTCGGTGCCGGGCGTCGCCGAAGTCGCGCCGCTCGGCGGCTTCGTGCGGCAGTACCAGGTGCAGGTCGATCCGAATCGCCTGCGCGCCTTCAACATGCCCATCGCGAAGGTCATTGACGCGGTGCGGGCCGGCAACAACGACGTCGGCGGACGCCTCGTCGAGATGACCGGCGCCGAATACATGGTGCGCGGACGCGGATACGCGAAGTCAGCGGCCGATATCGGCGAGATCGTGCTCGCACGAAACGACAGCGGCGTGCCCGTGCGCGTGCGCGACGTGGGCACGGTCACGCTCGGCCCTGACCTGCGGCGTGGCGTCGCGGATCTGAACGGCACCGGCGACACCGTCGCCGGCATCATCGTCATGCGACAGGGCGAGGATGCCCTGAAGGTGATCGAACGCGTCAAGGACAAACTCAAGGA
>JADGOC010000106.1 GCA_017883165.1 Acidobacteriota bacterium | reverse complement strand
CTCGACACCGTGGAAGCCAACGAACAGCTCGGGTTCAAGGCCGATCAACGCGACTACGGCGTGGGTGTGCAGATTCTGCGCGAGCTCGGCGTGAAGTCGATGCGACTCTTGAGCAACAACCCCCGCAAGCTGGTCGGGATCGAGGGCTACGGGCTATCCGTCTCCCAGTGGTTACCTCTCGAAATGCCCGTGTCGGACTCGACACGTCGATATCTGAAGACGAAGAAGGAAAAACTCGGGCACAGGCTCTCGGGCGTGTAGGGTCCGAGGGAGTTCCGTTCTCATGACCGTCAAGAGCCAGCTGAACGCCTGCCGCGATTCGCTGATGGCTGGCATGCGGGCCGCCAGCCGAGGCGCGTCGCCCGATGAAGGGGCGGGCGCCGTGTTGCGCGCGTGCCTCGACCTGGTCGAACACAGCCTGGCGCGCGAATCGTCGATGGTCACATCGGCGGACATCGGAACCACGCTCGGCGTGCTGGAGCGCGCGTCCGCCGAACTCGAAGAGGATGCGGCCACGCCGCACGCCGTTTCGACGGCGCTCCTCAACGCCTGCAAGCGACTCCGCCTGCTCATCGCGGAGCTCGACGCGGCATAACCGGCATCAACCAGCGGCCGCGCCCCGTCGCGGGTGACGTTCGACTGTTTGACAGGCGAGAAGCCGGTCAACTACGATAAGCGTTTGCGCAATAGTAGTTTAGCGGCCCATGTTTGATTCCCTCAGCACACGCCTCCAGGACGTTTTCAAGAGCCTTCGCGGCCAGGGGCGGCTCTCTGAGGACGCCGTGGAGGCCGCGCTCCGCGAGATTCGGCTCGCGCTGCTCGAGGCGGACGTCAATTTCAAGGTCGTCAAGGCCTTCATCGACCGCGTGCGCGACCGGGCGATGGGGCAGGACGTCCTGCGCAGCCTGTCGCCGTCCCAGCAGGTCGTCAAGATCGTCCGCGACGAGATGGTCGCGCTCTTCGGCGATGCCGAAGGCGGCCTGCGGCCGACGACGAAACGGCCGCGGGTGATTCTGCTGCTCGGCCTGCAAGGCTCGGGCAAGACGACGACGGCGGGGAAGCTCGGAAAGTGGCTGGCCAAGCAGGGCCGCCACCCGCTGCTGGTGTCGACCGACGTGCGGCGGCCGGCGGCGATTCAGCAGCTGAACGTGCTTGGCGAGCAGGCGTCGCTGCGCGTGCACGACCCGGCGGGCCAGCTCGATCCCGTGGCGCGCGCGAAGGGCGCGCTGGCGGAAGCGGCCAATCTCGGCTTCGACGTCGTCATCGTCGACACGGCGGGCCGGCTGCACATCGACGATGAGCTGATGACGGAGCTCGTCGCGATCAAGGACGTGACCGATCCGTCCGACCTGCTGTTTGTCGCCGATGCGATGACCGGGCAGGACGCGATCAAGAGCGCGGGCGAGTTCAACGCGCGCGTGGGCGTCACCGGCGTCGTGCTGACCAAGCTCGATGGCGACGCGCGAGGCGGCGCGGCGCTGTCGGTCGTGTCGGTGGTCGGCGTGCCGATCGCGTTTGTCGGCACTGGCGAGCGTCTCGAGGATCTCGAGCCGTTCCATCCCGAGCGCGTCGTCTCGCGTGTGCTGGGGATGGGCGACGTGCTCTCGCTCATCGAGAAGGCCGAAGCGGCGATCGACCAGGACGACGCGGCGCGGCTCGAAGAGAAGCTGCGCAGCAACGAGTTCACGCTCGAGGATTTTCGCGATCAGCTCAAGACGATCAAGAAAATGGGTCCGCTCGAGCAGATCATGGGAATGCTGCCCGGGATGGGCGGCATGAAGATGCCAGACGTCGACCCGAAGCAGATGGAGCGGGTCGAGGCGATCATCGGATCGATGACGCCCGATGAGCGGCGCCGGCAGCACATCATCAACGGCAGCCGCCGCAAGCGCATCGCGAAGGGCAGCGGGACGTCGGTTGAAGACGTGAATCGTCTGCTGAAGCAGTTCGTGCAGATGCAGAAGATGTTGAAGTCGCTCGGCGGGATGGCCGGGCTGGCGGGCGGCGGCGGCAAGAGCGCGCGCCGCCGGGCCACGCAGATGCTGCGCAACCGCGGATAGTCCGCGGCCTCGGAGAGCGCGCAGCGAACCAGGAGCGTGGGGACCGAGCCTCGCGCGCCGTGAAGGAGACAGACAGATGGTAGCGATTCGTTTGCGCCGTGCCGGTTCCAAGAAGCGCCCGTTCTTCCGCATCGTGGTGACCGATTCGCGCGCCGCCCGCGACAGCAGCTTCGTCGAAATCCTGGGCCACTACAACCCGCGCACCAAGCCGGCGCTCGTCGATATCAAGCAGGAACGCGTCGACTACTGGATCAGCAAGGGCGCGCAGCCGTCCGACACCGTACGGACGCTCCTCGCGCGGCATTTGACCGTGAAGCCGGCCGCCGCCGCGACAGTCGCGGCGCCTGTGGCGCCTGTCGAGCACGGCGCGAAATGAGCGCGCTCACCGACGTGGTCAGCGTGCTCGCGCGCGCGCTGACCGATCGTCCCGACGAAGTGCGCGTCGTCGAATCGCAGCACAAGGGCACGACGCTCGTGGAGCTGTACCTCGCGCCTGGCGAGCTCGGGAAGGTGATCGGGAAGCAGGGGCGGACGGCCGCGGCGCTGCGGACGCTGGCCGCGACGGCCGGCGAAAAAGAGGGAAAGACCGTCACGTTGGAGTTCAGGGATACTCCTTACAAGGGGTGAAGGGCAGAATCTCAGGATGTATGAATTGCAGAATTAGTGCTCTGTAATCCTGCAATCCTGCAGTCCTGCAATTCTGCAATTCTGCAATGTCTCTATCATCCAAGTGGGACTCGATGGCCGTGGTCGGGCGCATCGCTCGCGCGCACGGCCTTCGGGGGCAGGTGTTCGTGAATCTCGAAACCGATTTCCCCGAGGAGCGGTTTCAGCCGGGCGCCGAGCTGTTCGTGGAGCGTGGCGGGGTCGTCGAGCCGCTGACGCTGACGACCGTCAGGTTTCAGAATCAGCGGCCGGTGGTCGGGTTCGCGGGCATCGAGAGCATCGACGCCGCGGGGCCGCTGGCCGGACTCGAGCTGCGGGTGCCGGCCGATCGACTGTCGGCGCTGCCGCCGGGCATGTTCTACCGGCACGACCTGGTCGGCTGCCTGGTGGAAACGCGCGATGGCCGGCAGGTGGGCACCGTGCGCGAAGTCGAGGGGACCATCAGCGGGAGCCGCCTCGTCGTCGCGGGGGCGAACGGCGACGTGCTGATCCCGCTTGCCGTGGCGATTTGTACGGCGATCGATCCGGGCGCGAAGCGGATTGTGATCGACCCGCCGGCCGGGTTGCTGGAACTGAACGAATGACTGTCGATGTCGTCACGATCTTTCCGGCGATGATCGCGCAGCCGTTGGCGGCCGGCGTGCTCGGACGGGCCATCGACCGCGGGACGCTCGACGTGAAGGTCCGCGATCTGCGCGACTTCACGACCGACCGTCACCGCGTGGTCGACGATGTGCCGTACGGCGGCGGACCGGGGATGGTGCTGAAGCCGGAGCCGCTCTTTCGGGCGCTCGACGCGATCGAGGGCGAGCGGGGGCGGCCGTTGACGGTCGTGCTCACGTCGCCGCAGGGGCGGCGCTTCACGCAGGCCGAGGCGCAGCGCTTGAGCGAGATCGAGCACCTGGTGCTCTTGTGCGGTCGCTACGAGGGCATCGACGAGCGCGTGCGGGAGCGGGTGAGCGAGGAGATTTCGATCGGCGATTACGTCTTGAGCGGCGGCGAGCTGCCGGCGCTCGTGATCCTGGACGCGGTCGCGCGCCTGGTGCCGGGCGTGGTCGGCGACGAGCAATCGGTGGCAGAGGATTCCTTCAGCCGCGGGCTGCTCGATTTTCCGCAGTATACGCGGCCGGCGGAAGTCGCGACCGGCGGCAGCGCGGGTCGCGCGGGGCCGGCGGTGTTGAAGGTTCCCGATGTGTTGATGTCGGGGAATCACGGCGACATTCGGCGGTGGCGGAAGCGCGAAGCGGTGAGCCGGACGCTGGAGCGGCGGCCGGATCTGCTGGCGGGCGCCGAGTTGGACGAAGAAGAGCAAGAAATTCTGCGCGAGCTTAAAGGAGCCAAAGATGGGCGCGATTGAACTGGTCGAAAAATCGCAGGTGGCCGAGCGGCCGGCGATGAAATCGGGCGACACCGTCCGCGTGCACGTGAAGGTGCGCGAGGGCGACAAGGAGCGCATTCAGATCTTCGAAGGCGTCGTCATCGGCATGCACCGCGGCAGCACGCGCGGCACGTTTACCGTGCGCAAGGTGTCGTTCGGCCAGGGTGTCGAGCGCATCTTCCCGCTGCACTCGCCGACGATTCAGAAGATCGAGGTGATGCGATCGGCCAAGGTGCGCCGCGCGAAGCTGTACTACCTGCGCGATCTCAAGGGCAAGGCCGCCCGCATGAAGGACAGCGGGCGGACAGACGGCAGCGCGTAGCGTCGCCGATCGAGCGTCAGGTCAAGATGTCCCGCGTCCCAGCCATGCGCACGCTGGAAAACGCGCTTCGGCGCGCGGGCTTCGTCTATGTGGCGGGCGTCGACGAGGTCGGACGCGGATGCCTCGCGGGTCCGGTCGTCGCCGCCGCGGTGGTGCTGCACCCGGACCGCCACATCCCCGGGGTCTGCGATTCGAAGGCCGTGCCGGCCGCCGAGCGCGAGCGGTTGTACGACATGATCATCGCCCGCGCGCTGGCCTGGGCCGTGGGCGAGGCCGATCCGTCCGAAATCGACCGCATCAACATCCACCAGGCGTCGCTGCGGGCCATGCAGCGCGCGGTGATCGCGCTCGTCCCGCTCCCGGACATCGTCCTGGTCGACGCCTTCCGCGTGCCCGATTTGCCGATGGCGCAGCGCGGCGTATCGCACGGCGATCGGCGCTGCTCGGCGATTGCCGCCGCGTCGATTGTCGCCAAGGTGACGCGCGATCGCCAGATGCTCGAGCTGCACGCACGCGATCCGCGCTACGGCTTCGATCGTCACAAGGGCTACGCCACCGCGGATCATCTCGAGGCGGTCGCGCGCTTCGGCTACTCGGAGGTCCACCGCCGATCGTTCCGGCCTGCGACGCTGTTTGATACCATTGACTAGTTCTTAAGTGCCGCCCATCGATCGCACCGCCATTCTGCGCAACGCTGAGAAGCTCCTCCGCCAGGGGAAGCTCGATCTCGCCATTGCGGAATACCTGCGCGTGGTCGAAGAGCAGCCGCGCGACTGGAACACCGCCAACGTCCTCGGCGATCTGTACATCCGCGCGGGACAGATCGACAAAGCCGTCGACCAGTACACGCGAATTGCCGACAGCCTGGCCGAAGAAGGCTTCCTGCCGAAGGCGGGCGCGCTCTACAAGAAGATCCTGAAAATCAAGCCGGACCACGAGCACGCCCTCATTCAGGGGGCGGAGATCGCCTCCAGCCAGGGGCTGCTGGCCGACGCGCGCAGCTACCTCAACACCGTGGCCGAGCGGCGTCGCAGCCGCGGCGACGCGCGTGGCGCGGCGCAGATTCGGATTCGCCTCGGCACCCTGGATCCAGCCGACTTCGAGGCGCGCTCCACGGCGGCGCGGGCGCGCGTCGAAATCGGCGACATCCCGGGTGCGCTGCGCGATCTGAAGGAAATCGCCGCGGAGCTGACGGAAAAAAGCCGGGATACCGAGGCGATCGAGGTGCTCCGCGAAGCGGCCGGCCTCAGCCCGGACGACGAGGAGCTGCGCGAGCGTCTGCTGGCGGTGTATATCGGCGCCGGCGATTTCGCGCGCGCGCGCGACTGCGCCAGCACGGCCCCTCAGTTCAAGTCGCTTGCCGCCGCCCTCGAGGCCAAGGGCCACCCCGATCACGCCCTGGAAGCCCTTCGGCAGGCCGCACGGCTGGAGCCAGACGACGCCGAGCTCAAGGCGACGCTCGCGCGTGCGTTCGTCGCGCGCGGCGACCTGGCCACCGCCGCCGAGTACCTGACCGTCGAATCGGCCGGCAGCGATCCGCGCCTGCTCCTCACGGTAGCGGAGATGCGGCTGCGCGGCGGCAGAGTCGACGAAGGCGTCGAGATCATCAAGCGGCTGCTCGACGAGGATCCCTCACGTCGGGAGGAGATTGCGCTGCTTGGCTGGAGCGTCGCCGAGCAGGCGCCCGATGCCGGCTTCCGCATCGTCGAGCTGGCGGCCGACATCGCCGTCGCGCAAGGCGATTGGGCCGGCGCCGCCGCGGCGCTTCAGGAATTCGTCACGCGCGTGACCGGCCACGTGCCCGCGCTCATGCGCCTCGTGGAAATCTGCGTCGACGGCGGCCTCGAGGCGACGATGTACAGCGCGCAGGGGCAGCTGGCGGACGCCTATATCGAGGCGGGCGCCGCGGCCGAAGCCCGCTTCATCGCCGAGGACCTCGTGGCGCGCGAGCCGTGGGAGCGCACCAACGTCGAACGCTTTCGGCGCGCCCTCGTGCTGCTCGGCGAGCCCGATCCGGACGCCCTCATCGCCGACCGCCTCAGCGGACAGTCGCCCTTCACCAGCACCGATCTGTCGTTCGGCGATTTGCCGCCGTTCGAGGACACGCCGGCGGAGGTCCCGCCGCCTCCCGAGCCGATCGCGGTCCCGGTGGCCAAGGGCACCAAGGGACATCTCGCGGCGGAGCCCGAGCCCGACGTCGACGCGCCGGCCGCGGCGGACGCCGCAAGAACCGCGGCGGCGCCGGCACCCAAGCCGGGCAGTGCGAAGAAGGGCGGCCGCAAAGGCAAGCGCGAAGAGGCGGAGGAATCGGGCCACTTTGCGCTGAGCAGCAACGCCATCGATCTCGAGAGCATCCTCGGCGAGTTCGAGAGTCCGGCGCGCGAGGACAAGAAGAACGAGAGCGCGGAGGTCGACCTGAGCGTCGTGCTCGACGACTTCAAGAAAGGGGCATCGCAGCCGGCGGCGACGCCCGTCGCGCCGAAGCCGCCGCCCACCGCGGCGGCCGGCGACGATCTGGACGGCGTGTTCGAGCGCTTGCGCGATCAGGCCTCCAAACAGGTCGACGCGGCCGAGGCGGAGCTCAAGAATGGGCTCGCGCTTCGCAAGTCGGGCAAGATCGACGAGGCGATTGCCGCGCTGCAGGCGGCGTCGCGCGCGCCGAAGCTGCGGTTCCAGACGGCGTCGCTGCTCGGCCGCATCTACGCCGAGCGCAAGGCGCTGCCGCAAGCCATCGAGTGGTTCGAGCGCGCCGCGCAGGCACCCGCGCCGACCGCCGCGGACGGCCATCTGTTGCTGTACGAGTTGGCGGACGCGCTCGAAGGCGTCGGAGAAGTCGCGCGCGCGCTCGCGATCTGTCTCGAGCTGCAGGCCGACGCCGGCGACTATCGCGACGTGTCGGCCCGGGTCGATCGCCTCTCCAAGGTTCAGACGCGAGGGTAGCTTCTGATGCGCCGGTTGATCTACGTCGCGTTCTTTCTCGAGGTGGGGCTGCTGCTCATCGTACTGCCGTGGTCGGTGTTTTGGGATCGCAACTACTTCGCCTCCGCGTGGCCCGCGCTCCGGCCGCTGCTCATGAGCAACTTCTGCCGCGGTGCGATCACCGGCCTCGGGTTCGTGAACCTGTACGCCGGCTTCGCCGATCTGGCGCGCGTCTTCGCCGCGCGCGGCCGGCGTGATGGTGAGTGACCGCCGGCCGATTCTCTGCCTCGTCACCGATCGCCGCCGCCTCTGCGCGGGCTGCGACGACGACACGGCGTGGCGCTGCCTGATTGCACACGTGCGCGAGGCGGTCGCCGCCGGCCTCGATCTCGTCCAGATTCGGGAGCGCGAGATGGCCGCCGGCGCGCTCGCCGCTCTCGTCTCGGCGGCCGGGGCGATCGCGCGCGGCTCGGTGACGAAGATCATCGTGAACGACCGGCTCGATGTCGCGATCGCATGCGGCGCGGACGGCGTGCACCTGCGGTCTGATTCGGTGTCGGCCTCGGCAGCCCGGCGGATCGTGCCAGCCGGTTTTCTGATCGGCCGGTCGGTTCACGACGCCGCGGAAGCGGTGTCCGCCGCCGCTGATGCCGACTATCTGATCGCCGGCACCGTCTTTCCGAGCGCGTCCAAGGCGGGCCCTGGCGATGCCGACCGGCTGCTTGGCGCCGCAGGGCTCGCCGACCTCGTCCGGGCCGTGCGACAGCCCGTGCTCGCGATCGGCGGCGTGACGCTCGACCGGCTGCCGGAGGTGGCGGCGTCGGGGGCGGCCGGCTTCGCCGCGATTGGATTGTTTCTGAGTGACGATCGCAGGACACCGTGCCGGAGCGGTCCGTTTCGTGCCATCGTAGAGGCGGCGCGGGCGCGGTTTGACAGCATGAAAACGGCTCCCTAACATACACGCGGGCTTCACTCGACTATGGCCTCAGAGCGACCGTCCGGTGATTTCGGCAGCAAGCTGCGTGCGGCACGCGAGCGCCGCGGAATTTCGCTTCGGCAAATCGCCAACGCCACGAAGATCGCGGTGGCCGTCCTCGAGGCGCTCGAGCGCAACGACATCTCGCGGCTGCCCGGCGGCATTTTCGGCCGCGCGTTCGTCCGCTCGTACGCCGTCGAGGTCGGGCTCGACCCGGAGGACACGATCCGGGATTTCATGGCGCAGTTTCCGCACGACTCGGTCACGGTCGGCCATCCCACGACCGAACAGATCGAAGATCACGATTCGCTCGAAAGCGATCGACGGACCGCGTCGACGTTTCTGCGCCTGATCGCCGTCAGTCTGCCGATCGCCGCGATTGTCATCTACCTTGGCGCGTCCGGGCGTCTGTCGCCGCGTCGGCACGCGCCAGAGACCGCGCCCTTGGCCGAGGCAGCGGCTCCCACTCCGGCGCCCACGCCCGAGGCGGCGACGCCGGCGCCCCCGACGCCCGCTCCGGCGATTGACGCGCCGGCCCCGACGCAGCTGACGGTCGCGCTTGCCGCCACGGGCCCGTGCTGGCTCTCGGTGATCGTTGACGGCCAGAGGCGCGTCGAGCGCACGTTCGCGGCAGGGGAACAGCAGACGCTCGAGGTGCGGCGCGAGCTGGTATTGACGGCCGGCGATGCCTCGGCGATCACCTGGACGATCAACGGCGCCGACGCGAAGCCGCTCGGCCACGCCGGCGAGAAGGTCACGGCCCGCGTCAGCCTCGCGAACTTCAAGACATTCCTGCCGGCGCGCTGATGGCCACGAGCGCGCTCCTGGAATTCTTCAAACGGGGTGAAGCGGCGCGCGACGTGCGTCTGCTGGCCGCACAAGGCGCGCTCGCGCCGCGCGCGTACGAGCAATTGAGCATCCTCGTCGTGCTGCTCGAGGATCCCGATCCCGAGATCCGCTTGACGGCGCAAGACACCATCGCGCGTATCCCGCCGGCCGCCCTTTCGGGGTTTCTCGCGCGCTCCGAGGTGACGGACAGCCTGCGCGAGTTTTTTGCCGCCCGCGGTATCGTCCCGGCCGACGTGGCCTCGGCCGACGACGAGGCGCCACTCATCGAGACCGACGAGCCGGACGAGTTCGCCGAGGACGAGGATCGCGAGTCGGTCCAGCAGAAGCTCAGCGCGATGACGATGCCGCAGAAGCTCAAGGCCGCGTTCAAAGGCAGCAAGGAGATGCGCGTGATTCTCGTGCGCGATCCGAACAAGATGATCTGCGCCGCGGTGATGAGCAGCCCGAAGCTGACCACGCAGGAAGTGGAAGCCATCGCGCGGATGGCCAGCGTGTCGGAAGACGTGCTGCGGATGGTCGGCGCCAACCGCGGGTGGATGAAGAACTACAAGATTGCGTCGGCTCTCACCAGGAATCCCAAGACGCCGATTGCGATGTCGCTCAACATCATGCACCGGTTGAACGACAAAGATCTGGCGACGCTGGCCGTCGACCGAAACGTGCCGGAGCAGCTGCGGATCGCCGCGAAGAAGAAGATCTCCGCCAGCCGGGCGTGAGCCTCAATTCTTAGTTCTTAATTCTTGCTTTTCCCTTTCTCCTTGTCCTTTCTGCTCCAATCCGATCGCATCTGTGACAAACCGTCCATGTACACGGCCGCCCGCTCGCGCTCGTCCTCTCCGTTCATCGACTTGAGGATCTGCAGCGCCTTGGCGAGATCGACGGTAATCGTCTGTCGGGTGGTCCGGTAGTAGAGCCGCTTGATCTCGGCGATCTTGTCGTCGGACGTCAGCATGACGATCTTGGTCATGCGCGCGTCCTATGGCGGCGCAGGCCCGCCTTGAACTGCTCGAACGGCCGCGTGTTGAGCACGTCGGCCGGCGTCAGCCAGGCCCGGCGCGCCACGAGCACGCCCCAGCGCAGCACGCCGAAGCCGCGGCGGGAATGCGCGTCGCTCGAGATGACGATCGGCGCGCCGCGATCGCGGGCGAGCCTGGCGTGGATATCGTTGAGATCGAGCCGGTCCACCTGGCAGTTGATTTCGAGCGCGACGCCGTGCCCCGCCGCCGCGTCGACGACCGCTTCGATGTCGAACGGGTACGGCTCGCGCCGCAGAATCAGCCGCCCGGTCGGGTGTCCGAGGATGTCGACGTGAGGATTCTCGAGTGCGCGGAGCAGACGGTCGGTCATCTGCTGGCGATCCTGGTTGAACGCGGAATGCACCGAGACGACGACCAGGTCGAGCGCCGCCAGACAGTCGTCGGCCAGATCGAGCGAGCCGTCGGCCCTGATATCGCATTCGATGCCGGCGAGCAGCCGCACGCCGCTCGACGCATGGTCGGCCGCGCGAATGCGCGCCGCGTGATCGAGCGCGCGCGTTTCGTCGAGGCCGTTCGCCATCGCGAGCGCTTTGCTGTGGTCCGTGATGGCGATGTACTCCAGCCCCGCCTCTCGCGCCGCCTCCGCCATCGCCGGCACATCGTCTTTGCCGTCGGTTTCGGTGCTGTGCATGTGCAGGTCGCCCCGCAAGTCGGCGCGGTCCACGAGGCGAGGCAACGCGTGCGCGGCGGCGGCCTCGATCTCGCCGCGCGCTTCGCGCAGCTCCGGCGGCACCCAGTCGAGGCCAAGCGCGCGGTAGATCCCCTCTTCGTCGGCGCCGGCGACGCGGGTGTTGTCGGCCGTGGTGAACAGCCCGTACTCGTTCAATTTCAATCCCAGCCCAATCGCGCGGTCCCGCAGGATAATGTTGTGCGCCTTCGAGCCGGTGAAGTATTGCATGGCCGCGCCCTGGCTTTCGCGCGGCACCAGACGCAGGTCCGCCTGGAGGCCGCCGCTCTGTGAGCCGCCCTGGGAGTCAACGATGAGCACGCTCGACTTGGTCTCGCCGTGGCCGAGCACGCGTTCCACGAGGCGGTAGCCGACAAAGTCGTCCATCAGGCTCGCGTCGGCGCCGGAGGCGAGGATGTCGATGTCGCCGCACGTGTCGCAGCCTCGGCGAAGGCTGCCGACCGGCGTGATCTCGGCCTGCGGCGCGCGCGCGCGGAGAAACGCGACGAGGGCGGCCGCGGCGTCGTGCGCATCGGGCAGCAAGTGGCGGCCGGCGTGGCGCTTGCGCTCCTCGAGCGCCTTGAGAATCAGCGCTTCTTTTTTCGCGCCCATCCCGCGCAGCCCCCTGATGCGGCCGTCGGCCGCCGCACGCTCGAGGTCGTCAAGCGTCCGCACGTCGAGCTCGCGATAAAGCGTCGCCACGGTTTTGGGTCCGACGCCTTGCAGGTGCAGCAGATCGAGGACGCTCGGCGGAAACTTGGCGACGAGCTCGCGATGAAACTCAGCGCCGCCGGTGTCGGCAATTTCTCGAATGCGCGCCGCCAGATCCTTGCCGATGCCCGGGATTTCGCGCAGCCCCGTCGCGTCGAGCGACGCGACCGCGTGCGGGTGATTGGCGACGATGTCCGCGCCGTTTCGGTAGGCGCGGATCTTGAACGGGTTGTCGTTCTTGATCTCGAGCAGATCGGCAATCTCCCGAAGGATGCGCGCGACCCCGAGGTTATCCAACCCGCAGGCCTTCCGTTTCGATGTGATAGTCGAGCAGGCGCGCCCCGGCGGCGGCCAGCGCGGCGGCGATCGCCGGCTTCGCGCCGGGCGGGCCATAGCAGAAGAGACAGCCACCGCCGCCCGCGCCGCAGACTTTCGCGGCCGTCGCGCCGGCGGCCGCTGCCCGCGCGACGAGATCCTCGATCACCGGCGTGGTGACGCCGGGAGCGAGCCGCTTGCGGTTGTCCCACTCTTTGGCGATCTGCCGGCCGACCTCGTCCCAGTCGCCGCGATCGAGCGCCGCGCGCATGGCGACCGCCGTGTCGCGGATGCGCTCGAAGCAGTCGAAGACGTGTCGATCGCCGTCAATGTGGCGCTTGGTGATTTCCCAGTTGTTCGTGCCCGAGTGACGTGGGGCGCCCGTGTACGCGAGGACGATCCGCTGTTCGAGCTCGTGCGGGTCCACGTCGAGCGCGACGCGCCGGATGCCGTCGGCGCGAAGCTCGATCGCCGCGACGCCGCCGTAGAGGGCAGGGCGGTAGTCCTGTACACCGGTCGGCACTCTAATCGTCTGGCACTCGACGTTCATCGCGACCTGCAGCAGATGTTCGGGATCCGATGACCCGCCGGTCCATCGCGCCAGGGCTCCGCAGAGCGCGATCGTCAATGCCGAAGAGCCGGCGATCCCCGCGCCCGCCGGCGATTCGCCGCGCGTCGTCAGCGTCGCGTTATCGAGCCGGTAGTGTCGCGCCATGAGAGCCAGCAGCGAGAGGTCGCCCGAGGCGTCGAGTTCGGACCAGTGCGCGGCGCTCGCCTGACGGTCGGTGTCGATCGAGCGGAACTCGAGGCGACCGTCGCTGCGCGAGTCCACCTGGACATGCGCGCGCAGACTGATGGCCGCGTTCAGCGTGGCCGCGCCGTCGTGGAAGAGATACAGCGGCCAGATGTCGATCGTGCCGCCGGCAAGATCGATGCGCGTCGGCGCCGAGGCGTCCAGGTGCACGCCCGGATTATAGCGGGCGCGCCGTAACCAATTACAATGGGTGTCGATGTCGCCGAGCGCTCTCCGCCGCCAGATCGGGCACCTGCTCATCGCCGGCTTCAACGGCCAGCAACTGCCCGTTGAGCTCGTGACGCTCGCCCGGGAGTTCGGGCTCGGTGGCGTGATTCTGTTCG
>JADGOC010000269.1 GCA_017883165.1 Acidobacteriota bacterium | reverse complement strand
TACGAATACGCGGCCGTCGCCTCCGCTTCGCTCAGGTAATTGAACACGGGCATCCGCCCTCTCGCCGCCGCGCCGCGGGCGCTCAACGGCACCGGCGCGCCCTCGCGCAGCTTCTGCAGAAACTGCGCGAGCGTCTTCTGCTGTGGAATGCCCGCGAGCGACGGGATGACGCCGCTCATGACCGTCGTCGGTCGGTCGTCCGGCCCGGTGGCGTCGTGGCAGATATGACACGTGCCCTTGACGATGAGCTCGCCCACCCGGATCGCGGGTTCAGCAATCTGCCGTTGCTGACGTTCGGCCCCCGGCACGCCCGCAAGCTCGTCAAGGTACGGACGCAGGGCCCGGATCTCTTCGTCCGACAGATGCGCGAACGACGGCATATTGTGGCCGCCAACCTTGAGCCGCTTCCGCAGATCGGCTTCGGCCCCCGACGTGAGCTGCCGGATGAACTTGGGATCGATCGGTCGCCCAGTTTCTTTCATCCGCGCGGTCGTCCACTCCACCGACGCCGACTGCACCGGGCCGATGATCGAGTTGATCTCAGGCGGAACGCCCAACCCATCCGGCTTGTGACAGGCGCGGCAGCTCACGCGGTAGAGGTCGGCGCTGCTCAGGGCGAAGTTGCCGGCCGGGTTCTCGGCGCGGGCCGCGGGCTGCGCCTGAGTCGGTACGTTGACGGGCGGCGCGCCCCACTGGCCGTCCCAGCCCATGCTCGAGCGTTCGATCGAGAGGCCGAGCTGATGCAATGTGCTCGGGCCCGTCACTGGGGTGATGGCCACCGGCGCGGCGGCCTTCTGACGCGCTTGCGCCGCCGCCGCGGGTGCCGGGGTTTGTGCGGTGCCGTGCGTCGAAACCGCGAGCACGCCGACCGCGAGGCTCAACACGCAAACGGAGACATGAGGGAGACGGGACATCTCGCCATTTTGCGCTTCCCGTCCGCCGATCGCACGATTTTCTTCGCAGCGCGAAAATGGCCGCTCGGTCGCGGCCATAGGGCGTTGAAAAATTGGTCGGGACGACAGGATTCGAACCTGCGACCCCTTGACCCCCAGTCAAGTGCGCTACCAGGCTGCGCTACGTCCCGACTCTTACGCCGATCGCTTGCGACGCGCCGGCGCATGGCGCGACGCGGTCGTTTTGCCGCGCGACGGCTTAACGCGCGAGGCCGGCATCGCGCGGACGCGCGACGGCGCTGGGGGCGCCGCCAATCGAAACTCGCCGCCGCCGCCGCTTCTCGCGAGAAGCTCGAGCAGCCCGCGCAAGCCGCGCTTCACCGCCGTGATTCGTTCCCGCACGTTCTGGCCGATCAGCTCGTCGAGCGGCGCCTCGCCGGAAGGCGGCGTGCCCTCTTCCTCGAGCCGCCGTCTCGCCCCGGCCAGTGTCAGCCCTTCGACGAGCAGCAGATGCTTGATCCGCATCACCTGCTCGACGTCCGCGCGGCGATAGACGCGCGGTCCGCCAGGGCTTTTCGTCACCCCGAGCGACGAAAACTCCGCCTCCCACGAGCGCAGCACGTACGGCTGCACCTTGACGAGATCGCAGACCTCGGCCGCCTTGAACAGCGCGCGCTTCGGGATCTCGACCTCAGCGAAAATATCGGCCATTTATGCGCCGAGAACGGCTTGAAAAGTATAGCCCATTCCGGCGCTTTAGTCGGACTGCCAGACGGCGGCGGCCTCGATGTCCTCGCGCGAGACGTCATGAACGGTCAGGTGGCCGCTCTCCGGCGCCCGGCCTTCGCTCCAGAGATAGGCTGCGAGCATCCGCTCGGCCTGTCCCCGCCAGAACGCGCCGCCCGGGCGCAGGGTTCGACGGCTGAGCCGCTCGACGCGCGCGATGATGGCGGGATCGATCGTCACGGTGGCCTCGAGCTCCACGCCATCGGAAGGGCGCCTGACGCGAAACACGTGGTCGGCGCTCTCCCGATCCGCGGGCTCGCGCGGCCTCAGAATCTGAAACCCGTTGAGCGTGAGCGTCTCGATACGCGGGCGCCCGCCAGTCTCGGTCATCGCACCGCGTGCAGGTCGCCGCGGGACCGGCCGCCTCGCCAGCGCCGCCGCGACGGCGCTGCGCAGAGCCTCGGGCGTCATGGGTTTCCGCAGAAAATCCGTCGCGCCGAGCTTCATGGCGTCAACGGCGAGCTCGATCGAGGCAAACGCGGTCACCATCAGCACGCAGGCGTCGGGCGCGCGTTCGTTGAGACGCCGGAGCGTCTCGAGGCCGTCGATGCCGGGCATCTTCTGATCCAGCACGATCGCGTCGACGCCGCCGCGCGCGAACCGCGCGAGGCCCTCCTCGCCGTTGGCTGCCTCTTCGACCTCGTAGCCGGACGCTTCGAGCGTCAGCCGCATCATCTGCCGGATATGCGCTTCATCGTCGATGATGAGGATCTTCATGCATGTGCCTCTTCCGCCATGGGAATCGTGAAGGTGAAGGTCGATCCTTTGCCCGGCTCGGACTGCACGCTCAGCTGGCCGCCGTGGGCTTCGATGATCCGCCGCGAAATCGTGAGGCCCAGCCCGGCGCCGCCGCCAGGCGTGTCGGGCACCCGCACGAACGGCTCGAAGATCTTCGCGAGGTAGTCGCGCGGGATGCCGACGCCGGTATCGGCGACCGCAATCGCGACGTCGCGGCCGCGCGCCACCGCCGACACGCCGATGCGGCCGCCCTGGGACGTCGCACGGCTGGCGTTGGTGACGAGGTTGGTGATCACCCGCTCGATCTGGCCGCGATCGACCAGCACCGGCGGAAGATCCGGCGGCGCGTCCACGTCGATCCGAATACCGCGCGCCTCGACCTGCAGGCGCAGCGCCTCGACCACGTCACCGACGAGCACCGACGGGCGGGCGGGGACGCGCTCGCTCGTCGCGCCGCCCGATTCGATTTTCGACAGGTCCAGCAGATCCCGCATCAGGCGATCGAGTCGCGCCGTATCGTCACGGCAGACCTGGAGAATCTCCTGCTGGCGATCGCTGAGCGATCCGATCGCGTCTTCGAGCAGCAGATGGATGCCCATCTGCACGCTCGTGAGCGGCGTCCGGAGCTCGTGGGATGCCGCGGCAATGAACTCGGACTTCAAGCGGCTGATCTCGCTCAAGTGCGTGATGTCCTCGAGCAGCGTCACGGCGCCAACCAGCCGGCCGTCGGCGTCGTGCATCGGCGTGGAGCGGACGCTGAACGCGCGGCGCGAGCCGTCTACCGCCCACGGCAGCACGACGCCGGCGCTTTCCGACGCCACGGCGCTCCCCGACCGCAGCACGTCGACGACCGCCTGCGCGATTCGTGGGTCGTGCGCCACCTGCTCGATCGGCTTGCCGACGACCTCGGCGCGGGCGCCGAAGAGCCGCTCGGCCGCCGGATTGATGCGCGTGAGCCGCCCGTCGCTGTCGGTCACCAGCACGGGGTCGTACAGGGAATCGATGGCCGCCTCGGTGGTCTGCTGTGCGACGAGCAGCTTGCCGAGATCCGATCGGCGAAGCTCGCGGATGCGCTCGGCCATGCGATTGAAGCCGACGGCGAGCGTGCCGATCTCGTCAGCCGATCGGACCGGCACTGAGGCGTCGAGCTCCCCGCCCGCGATCCGCGTCGTCGCCGCCGTGAGCTGACGCACCGGCCCCAGAATCGCGTTCGAGAGGCTGATTTCGACGCCGACGCCGGCGGCCATCAGCGCAACCGCCAGCGCGAGCGTGATGAGGAACCACCGCCTGGCGATGCGCGAGGCGGCATTGGCCTTGCGGCGCATGGCTTCCTGGTTGACATGGAGGAGCTGATCGCAGTCAGCGCGCACCTGGTTGAATCGCGGTTCGAGCACGGTAAAGTAGGTTGGGATGCGATCGCCCG
>JADGOC010000268.1 GCA_017883165.1 Acidobacteriota bacterium | reverse complement strand
TTGGAGGCACTCATGGGCCTTGGCGTCAGCATCTTTCTCATCGCGCTCGGCTCGATTCTTCGCTTCGCGGTCACGGCCACGGTATCGGGGGTGAGCGTGCATACGGTCGGCGTCATCCTCATGATCGTGGGCGTCGTCGGTCTCGTCCTGTCGCTCGTGTTCTGGGCGGCGATGGGCTCGTGGTACCCCGGACGCACGCGCACGACGACGCGCACCGAAGACTGCTCCGACGGGCACTGCATGGCCTGACTTCCTGCTGGAATCTGGGTCCAACCGCGTGGAGTGCGGAAATCCGGAGCAATCGCGCTCAAAGGAGGGCGGACATGTACATTGGCGGCGGAGTCATTGTCCTGATCATCATCATCGTTGTGATCGTGCTGTTGTTGCGGCGATAGACACGCATGATCGCCGCTTTTGGCAGGCGCCCGGAGGTGCGGTGACCGACCATCATCGACGGTCCGGCCTCCGGGCGCTCGCTCTTGATGCCAAGCGGCGGCCGGCGCAACCAACGATGAAGACACTATCCACTCGGAAACCAGAGTCTGCGACTCTGTGAAGGGAAGTGGTCACATTGGCCACGATCAGCAAGATCCGGACCAGCACGCCTGAGCGGCCCGGCGTGCCGGTGCCCCATCTGGCCCCTCCATATGTCGGCTGACATCAAGCGTCGGATGGTGCCGCAGCCCTGCGTCACTCGGCATCTCAGTGCCAAGGAGACCTTCCACGAGCGCAGGCCGGGCATAGAAGTGCCGACGGTTCTCTCCCTCTCCGAAGGGGAAGTCTCATGAGCGTAGTCAGAGGAAAGGTGGCGTCGTGCCCTTCGTCAGAAGGTGGATGGTTCCTATTGTGCTCGCGATCGGGGTCTGGGAGATCGTCTCGCCATACGTGCTGTCGTTCAGCGGCGGTCCGCTCGTGAACGCGGTGGTCACCGGCGTCGTGGTCGTCGTGCTCGCCTTGTGGGCGCTCAGGATCCCGTCGGCGGCCCTACCCCGCTGGCTCGTCCTCGTTGCCGGGGTGTGGCTCGCCCTCTCGCCCTTCGTCCTCAAGTTCTCGCACACTGCCGGCACGACGGTCAGCAGCGTGATCGTCGGCATCGCCCTCATCGTACTCGGAGCCTATTGGGGCTTGCAGCGCGCTGGTCGCGGCAGCAGCGTCGAAGACCGCAGCCGCCGGATGGCGTAAGGGGAGATTCGAGCACGCGCGGACGACCGCGTGAGAGGAGGCCTCGGGGCGAGCCTCTGACGGCAGTCGCCCCCAGCCGCCGTTGGAAGCTCCTGAGTATCTGGTGGCACGAGGCCCCTCTGGACGGGGTGATCCGGAAGGGGAAGCGGCCCGTCGAAATCGGCAGCACGCGACAACAGCCAGCAAGCTGGCGTTACACGCGAAGGAGATACGGCATGAGCAAGAACGAGACAACGAGTGGTTCTGGAAGACGCAAACGGGAAGCGGGCCCCAGCCCCCACCAAGACCCACAATCAGCCACCGGCGGCGAACTGCACCAGATCGCCGGCGGCGAGCACGCCGCGCTTACCACGAATCAGGGCGTACCGCTTTCCGACAATCAGAACTCGCTCCGGGCCAACCCGCGGGGCCCTACGCTTCTTGAGGATTTCATCCTGCGCGAGAAGATCACGCACTTCGACCATGAGCGCATTCCCGAGCGCATCGTGCACGCGAGAGCCACGGGCGCGCATGGGTTTTTCGAGCTGACGGAGTCGCTCGAGGCCTACACCCGGGCGAGGGTCCTGACCGAAGTCGGCGAGAAGACGCCGGTCTTCACGCGCATCTCGACGGTGGCAGGCGGCGCCGGTTCGGTCGACACCCCGCGTGATGTGCGCGGGTTTGCCGTCAAGTTCTATACCAAGGAAGGCAACTGGGACCTCGTCGGCAACAACATCCCGGTGTTCTTCATCCAGGACGCCATCAAGTTCCCCGACCTCATCCACGCCGTGAAGATGGAGCCGGACCGCGGCTTTCCGCAAGCGGCAAGCGCGCACGATACGTTCTGGGACTTCATCTCGCTCACGCCAGAGTCCATGCACATGGTGATGTGGGTCATGTCCGATCGCACGCTGCCGCGGTCGCTGCGCATGATCGAAGGTTTTGGCGTGCATAGTTTCCGGCTAGTCAACGATGCCGGCGAGTCGACCTTCGTCAAGTTCCACTGGCGCCCCAAGCTCGGCCTGCAGTCCACCATCTGGGACGAAACCGTCAAGATCGCCGGCGCCGACCCAGACTTCCACCGCCGGGACATGTTCGAGGCCATAGCGGCCGGCGCGTTCCCCGAGTGGGACCTGGCCGTCCAGCTGTTCACTGAGGAGGAAGCTGACGGCTTCCCGTTCGATCACCTCGACGCCACCAAGCTGATCCCCGAAGAGCTCGTGCCGCTGAAGATCATTGGCCGCATGGTGCTGGACCGCTGGCCCAACAACTTTTTCGCGGAGACCGAGCAGGTCGCCTACTGTCCCTCTCACGTTGTGCCGGGCATCGACTTCTCCAACGATCCCTTGCTGCAGGGCCGCCTGCTGTCCTATCACGACACACAGCTTTCGCGCCTCGGCACGCCCAATTTCCACCAGATCCCGATCAACGCGCCCAAATGCCCGTTCGGCAACCAGCAGCGTGACGGCCAGATGCAGATGGAGCAGCCCGTGGGCCGCATCGCCTATGAGCCCAACTCGCTGTCTGAGGATTCGCCGCGCGAATCGCCGGCCGGCGGCTTCCGCAGCGCTGCAGTCGCCGAGACCGGCGAGAAGGGCCGCGTCCGTGCCGAGAGCTTCGCCGATCACTACAGCCAGGCGCGGCAGTTCTATGTCAGCCAGACCGCGCACGAGCAGGCGCACATCGCCTCAGCGCTGGTCTTTGAGCTCTCCAAGGTCGAGCACCTTCACGTGCGCGAGGCGATCGTCGGCCATCTGCGGAACATCGACGAAGACCTCGCCCAGCGGGTCGGCGCGGGTCTGGCGCTCGGCAAGATGCCCAAGGCGCCGGTCGCCGCGGCACCCGTGCAGGACATGGCGCCCTCGCCAGCCTTGCAGATCATCGGCAAGATGAAGGACACGCTCACGGGGCGCGCCGTGGGCATCCTGATTGCGGATGGCTCGGACGGCGCGGTCATCGAAAAGGTCAGGAAGGCCGCGACTGATGCGGGCGCTGTCGTGAAGATCGTAGCACCCAAAGTGGGCGGCGCGAATCTCGCCGATGGCTCGCTGATGGCGGCCGACGGACAGCTGGCCGGTACCCCCTCCGTGCTCTTCGACGCGGTGGCCGTGGTCCTCTCGGATGACGGTGCCAAAACACTGGCGCTCGAGGGCGCGGCGATCGACTTCGTGCGCGACGCCTTCGGTCATCTCAAGGCGATCGGCGCCGACCAAGGCGGCCATGTGCTCTTGAGATCCGCGAACGTCGCACGAGACGCGGGCGTCGTGGATGCTAGTGACGACGACGCCTTCATTGCCGCGGCCAAGACGCGACAGTGGGACCGGGAGAAGGCCGTTCGGACACTGGCCTGACCTCATCATGCGCACGGGACTCGAGTAAGCCGTACGGATTCAGCCGGGGCTGCGAACCGCCCGGCAGTGTCCCGCCGCCACAGGTGACGCGCACCGCCGGGGTCGCCGGCGGGCGTTCGCACATCGTTCCGTTAGTTCCGAGCAGGAGAGAGATCATGGCCGACAAGCGCCAGATAGACACAGAGGAAGCCCACAAGGTCGGCGCCGCGCTCGGGGTCGACTGGACCAAGGTCGACCCGGAGCAGTTCCGACGCGGCCTCGAAGTCGAGTTCGAACACGGCGCCCGGGACGTGCAGACCAATGTCACGAACGACGACGTCGCGCTCACCGGCAAG
>JADGOC010000267.1 GCA_017883165.1 Acidobacteriota bacterium | reverse complement strand
GACTTGGGGCAGTTCGGTTTCCAGGAGGCGCCCGTGCGCGAGTCCAGGATCGTCGGATGTTGGTCCGGCTGGACGTTCCAGTTGATGTAGCCCCGGATGCAGCTCCCAGCTCGTAGCGGACCGTCGTGGAGCGCGGGTGCGACCGCGCCCGTGATCGCGGCGACGTGTCGGCCGTGGGGGAGGACAAGTTGAAAATCGCTGGCACGAACCTGCTGCGCGCTTTGAACGTGTGCCGGCACGCACACCTTCAATTCGCCGACGGCGAGGTCACCTTGCACTGCTTGCTCCTGCAGCGGCGAATCGAGGGTTTGGGGAAGCACTCGTTCCGCGTAGGCGTAGACGGTCTCGATCCGGTCGGTTGAAGTAGCCGACGCGCCGATCCGTCTATGCACTGAGGAGCTGGAGCTACAACTACAGAGCACCACGAGAATCGTTGTGGGAATGACTGCAGCCGTGGAGGGCACCGAGGGACGGTACCTCTCGCTCGGCCGTCGAGAACCCCTGGATCTCAGGGGTGGTCTATCTACACGGGGTGAGTCAGGCACTCCCGCGCCGCTAGCTCGTCGAGCCTTTGCCGTGTCGAGCGCCCTTCGAGCAAGTGCCAGAGTTTGTCGTGATCCAGACGTTCGCTCGGGAGACAGTTACGAGCACTGGGTGGCGACGGACGTGTCGCCTCGGGTGCGCGCGGGCCGCTCGTCAACGAGGGAAGAGCTGCTGGACGATCGTGGTGAAGGTGCTCTGCGTTACGCCGCGCCCAACGAGAAGCCAGTGGCCGCAGGCGGGACCTCTCCCGACGAGATCGCGTGTCACGGCGTAACCGCCCGACACCGTGTCGAGCGGAACCGTCGTGCCCAGCACGTAAACGTCCTCGCTCGTTCCCTTTCGCACCGTGCCGTCGGAACGGTTGTGCGATAACTCGATCGTCGCATCTCCGGCCGGGCTTTGGTAAGCGGCCAACGTCCCCGTTGTCGCGTTCTTCGCCGTTAGCCAACCCGGTGGCAAGAACCCGAAATCGAAGGGCAGCGCGGCGAGGTCGCAGTGCAGAGACGCTCGATCGGGCGCGGCGGGACAGCCGCCCACGCACGCACCGTCAACCCAGCGAACGCCGAGCGGTGCGCGCAACCGCAGGTCCAAGTCGTGAACCGTAAGGACGGACGCGCAGTCGCTGCCAGAATGTCGCGTGTCGACTTCGATAGAGACGCGGTCTCGGTACTCGTGGACGTGAGACCCGACGACCTTCGTGTTGCACGAGACATCCACGCCGAGGTGCAGGACCCGACCATCGGCGGACACCGATCGGACTGCCCACCGTCCCACCTGGTGACTCTGGGAACATCCGGTCGCGGCGAGCATTACGAGAGCCGCCACGCAAGTGCACCATCGTCGTCCCCCCTCGCGCACGCCAACCAGCGTCCCACACCAACGGCTCGCGCCGCGTCGCGGCGTTCGGCGACGATGTCGAAGACGTGGCCGGCGAAGCCCGGCGCTCGTATGCAGATGAAGGGACACTGCGACTCGTCGCGACCGACGACATCGAACACGCGCTGACGCTGGGCTGCGTCCCACAATGGCGTTCGCTCATCGGCAACGAGGCGTCCGCGCGGGTTGGCGACAAGCTGGGATTCGTCGATCTCGGCCGGCAGGTATTTGTCCGCGTGAGCGCGCCTTTCTGATTACTGCGACATCGATGATTTCCACCGATAGAGTCACGGCGAAACGCGTCCGACTGATACGGGGAATCATGCGTTATTCGCTCGTTGTTCGACTGCCAACCGTCATCGCGTTGGCGACCTGCGCGACGCTGGGCTCGTTGGCTGTGAGCGGCCCAGCCTCGGCAACCGTTGCTCGCGTGACATGCTCGAAGGTGGTCGGGGCCGGCACGGCCCGCCATCCGGCGATCGCTTCGGGCTGCACCGACGTTGCCAAGACCGGCGGCACGGGCAAGATCGTCGCGAAGTTTCCCAACGTCGGCCGCCCTCCGGGGATCTGGACGATTACGTGGGCGGGTAAACACGGCACCACGAGAGTCTCGTTCAGGTGGAAGTCCCCGAAGAAGAACGCTTGCCCGAAAGGTTGGTTGGAGGCGATCGACACCGGAAAGATCACCGGCGGAACCGGTCCGGCTCACACAGTGATCCCGAAGGGTCAAACGATGTCCGCCAGGGGGTGTGGAAATCCAAGGACGGGCGCGTCCGCGCTTCTGAAGGGCACGAAGCTGATCCTCTGATTCATGTGAGCCGCGTGCCGGGAAGACGGCAGCATGTGTTCGCTACGGCTCGTCGAGTGCGGCGTTGACGCGGTCGCTGTCGTAAGTGATGCCGTCGGTGACGCTTGCTGTCAGCGCCTCGAGATCCGGCGCAGCAAGAACGTCGGCGATCGCCGCTTCGCTTCCGGCCACGTACGTCCGAGCCGACGTTTCCAGCGAACCCGTGAACGCGCGCGACCAGCCAGTCGCCCTCCACCACGGCGGTGCTCCAAGCAAGGCTCACCGGCGCAACATCCCGCGGTCGATGCAGCGCACGCAACCCAATTGTGCGCTTACGAGGGAAGAGTTGGCTGATCTCGGAACTTTGTGAAGGCGGCTGTCGTCGAAACTGACATGAAGCTGTTCGCCGTCACGTTCGTTGCGATCCTGGGTCTGGCCGCGTGCAGCACAGGGCACGGCACGTCCACTGGGCCACCTTCGACGGCCTCTCGTCCGACGGGCTCCGGTCCATCGACGACGATCACTCGACCACAGCGATTCTCGGTGCGAATCGAGCTGCCGACTACGTCGATCGTGGCCGGCTCGACCGTGACGGGCCACCTGGTAATCGTCAACAACAGCGGTGCACCGTTGAGACTTCTCTCGGGCGGCAGGCAAGGCTGCACGCCTAAGTGGGCTGTCGTCCTCGCGAATCGCAAGTTCCCCGCGGGCTTCGCCTTCACGAGCGAATGCGGGGCGAAGCCGTTGGTAGTCAGACGCGGCATGAACCGATTTCCGTTCGAGTTGCGGGCGTCCTACAGCCACTGCGGCGGGACGGGTGTGCAAGGCGCAGTCAAACCCGCGTGTCTCCCGCCGCCCATAGTGCTGCCACCTCTACCGGCTGACGAATATCACGCCGTCTTCGGTGGCAGCCTTCCCGGGCTTCCGAAACCGGCATCCGTTCCGGTGCGCGTCACCGCTCACGCATAGCGAGCCGCCCCGCCGAGTTCGCGGGCCAATGTGTCCGGGAACTTCAGTCGCGGGCGTAGCGTCAGACCTGTTGTGAGCTCGAGCCTTCGTCGGGAAGTGACGTTCGCAATCGCAGCCGTACTTGTGGCGTTTGCGTCCAGTTCGTGCGGAAATAGCGCTGCGCAAGGCAGTGACGCGGTACGGCCTCGATACCCGAACGTCTTCGGAACGGCCGTGGCTGAACAGCCGGACAACGGCGGCGATTTCTTCGCTCCTCGGCACGGCGAAGTGACGTTGACATTGTCGGACGGACGACGACTCGTCGTGCCGTCGTCGGTCGAGACGCCCGGCGCGCGGGCACCGATCGAATCGTCGTGCCGTCTCGAACGGGCGCGTTCGTCGCTGTCGGGCTTGGCCGCGGCTTCAACTACATGAAGCTGACCGCAATGAGGGATGGTGTGGCGCTCAGTCCGGAGTGTTCGTTTCCGTCGCCGCCGTAGCGTCCGTCTCCATTGCTCACTTGTACGTAGCCTGGGCTCCGCATGAAGCGGGCTGCTGTGATCGTCGCGATCGTGATGCTCGGAGGCGCTTGTAGCACCGGTCATTCCTCAACGCAGGCAGCTAGACCGAGGACAGGCTCGACGACGGCCTACGCGGGTACTCCGACGAGCCACGCAACCGCGCCGGTTACAGC
>JADGOC010000266.1 GCA_017883165.1 Acidobacteriota bacterium | reverse complement strand
AACGCGTGCAACCTCCAACGCTGGACGACCGATGCGGACTGCCAAGACGGTCATTGGATTCGCGCTGCTAGGAGCCGGCATCGCGATGCTGGCGCTGCCCGGACCAGGATGGCTGACGATCATTGCCGGCCTGGCGATGCTGGCCGGCGAGTTCCAGTGGGCACAGCGCCTTCTCGATCAGGTGAAGGGCGCTGCAAGTCGACTTCGTCCACACGCCAAGCAATAGGACCATCTATGTCGTCGAAACCAGGCAGTCGAATCGTCCAGGCCGTGACTCGAGGCCTCTTGGAGCGCGACCGGCTCCAACTGCGAGCCGTCGATGCCCTGTTGTCGGCGGTCGAGCCCACGAAGCGACGTCCGAAGGGGCCGCGTCGAAAGCGGAATCTGAAACGGACGCGCTGAGCTGGAAGAGGTCTCTCCATTATGCGTGTGAAGACATGGGCGGGCTTTCGATCGGTACTGTGCCCGATCGATTTCTCGGAGGACTCCCGACTGGCGCTGCGATATGCGGCGGCGGTTGCTGCGCGCGGCAATGCGGTTTTGACGGTCGCATATGTCAACGACCCGCTGCTGATCGCGGCAGCAGCCGCGGCCCTGCACGACCGTCATCTTGCCAAGAGGAGTGGACAGGAGCTGCAGGAATTCATCGAGACGACGCTCTCGGCGAGTGCGCGGAAGCCGCTCCGCTTGAAGTCACACGTATCGATAGGCAACCCCGCCGACGAGATCACGGAGACCGGAGCCCGTAGCCGAGCAGATCTCATCGTCTTGGGCACGCACGGTGTCACGGGCGCTGACCGACTGCTCGTGGGCTCGACGACGCTGAGCGTTCTGCAACAGAGCACGGTGCCCGTGCTTGCGGTCCCACGTGCTGGCGAACATCTGGTGACGGGTCCGTCGCCGTCGTGGCCGGGCGAACGGATTGTGGCCGCACTCGAGTTGGATGGCAATGCTGGCAAGGACGCGGACGTCGCCGCTCACATCGCCGAGTGGTTCGGCTCGTCGTTGCTGCTCGTTCACGTCGTCGGCGAAATCGCCGCGCCGGCCTGGCTCAACGCGGATCTCAGCGCACACGACCGCATTCGCGTGGCCCGGGCGCAACAGCAGCTCGACGGGCTCGCCGTGCGAACCCAGACGCATGTGGCGACAGACGCACGGGTCGTCTGCGGCGGTATCGCCGACGAGATCGCCGCGGTCGCAGCGACTGAACGTACGGGTCTTCTGATCACCACGCTGCGTGACAGGCGCGGTTGGTTCGGCGCGAGACGGGGCTCGATCTCGTATCACGTCCTGTCGCATGCCGTGACTCCCGTCCTTGCCTTTCCGCCACAGTGGCGGCCTCGGTAACCCGGCGATCCACGCCGACGATGGTCGTTTCTCCTGACACTCCGTCGAGTCTCTCGGACACGGAGGCTGCTGCCCGACTGCAACGTGACGGATACAACGAGCTGCCCTCCGCCAAGCCGCGCAGTCTTGTCGCGATCGCGGTGGAGGTCGTTCGCGAGCCGATGTTTCTTTTGCTCATCGCCAGTGGCGCGGTCTACCTGCTGCTTGGCGATCCCGAGGAAGCCGTCGCGCTCCTCGCGGCTGTGTTTCTCGTCATCGGGATCACGCTCTATCAGGAACAGAAGACCGAGCGAGCCCTGCAGGCGCTGCGAGATCTCTCGAGCCCGCGCGCCCTGGTCATCCGCGCTGGGGTCACGAAGCGCATTCCCGGGCGCGAGGTGGTACGAGACGACGTCGTCGTCCTGCGTGAGGGCGATCGTGTGCCTGCAGACGCGTGTGTCGAGTCATGCAGCAACCTGTTCGCGGATGAGTCGCTCCTCACTGGCGAATCGGTTGCCGTGCGGAAGGTGCCTGGCGCACGAGGCGCTTCGTCTGAACCCCCAGGCGGAGACGATCGGCCGCTTGTGTACTCCGGGACGCTGATCGTCCGTGGTGACGGGATAGCGCGGGTCTACGCGACGGGTCTCGGAACGGAACTTGGGAAGATCGGGGCCGCCCTCGCCCGCTTGGAGGTCGGGCGGACAGCGCTCCAGAACGAAGTCAGTCGGATGGTGCGGCTGTTGGCGGTCGCTGGAATGACCGCCTGCGCTGTTGTTGGCGTCGTGTACGGTTTCACGCGCCATCGCTGGCTCGACGGCGCGCTCGCGGGGCTCACCCTCGCCATCTCGATGGTGCCCGAAGAATTCCCGGTGATCCTGACGGTCTTCCTGGCGTTGGGCGCGTGGCGGATTTCTCGACAGCACGTGCTCACCAGGCGCATCCCCGCAATCGAGACGCTCGGTTCGGCCACCGTCCTCTGCGTCGACAAGACCGGTACGCTGACACTGAACCGGATGTCCGTGGCCGCCATTGCGACTACCGATGCCCTTCACGAGATGGGCAGCACGAATCAGGTGCTCCCACCGGCGTTCACACGCGTCATCTCGACCGCGATTTTGGCCAGCAGGCCAGACGCGTTCGATCCGATGGAACGAGCCTTCACGGACCTTGCGCAGCGAGTTGATCTTCAGGTCGACCCCCAGCGTTTCTCGCTCGTACGCGAGTACCCGCTGTCCGATGCGCTGCTGGCCATGGTTCACGTCTGGCGCGACCGCGACGACCCGCTCACGCATGTCACGGCGGCGAAAGGCGCGCCCGAAGCGATCGCCGAACTCTGCGGCCTCACCCATGAACAGCGGGGACGTGTTCTTCAGCAGGTCGACGACATGGCGAAGAACGGCTTGCGCGTGCTGGGAGTCGCTCGCGGAGAGTGGCGCTCGACGGCGATGCCGGACACGCCAAAAGCGCTCGGTCTCCGTTATCTCGGGCTCGTCGGTCTGGCTGATCCCGTGAGACCCGGCGTACCCGAGGCAATCAAGGAGTGTCAGTCAGCGCGCATTCGGGTCGTGATGATTACCGGGGACTATCCCGCGACGGCCATGAACATCGCGCAGCAGATTGGCCTCGCCCGAGCCGCGGCCTGCCTGACGGGACTGGACCTCGCGCGCATGGACGAGGGTGAGTTGCAGCGCCGCGTGCAGGACGTCGACGTCTTCGCGCGAATCGTTCCCGAGCAGAAGCTCCGGCTCGTGACGGCGCTGAAGGCCAACGGCGAGGTCGTGGCGATGACCGGAGATGGCGTGAACGACGCACCCGCGCTCAAAGCGGCAGACATCGGCATCGCCATGGGCGGCCGCGGAACCGACGTCGCGCGCGAAGCCGCCGGCCTCGTGCTACTCGACGATGATTTCTCGTCGATCGTACGGGCCGTCCGCCTGGGGCGCCGCATCTACGACAACATCGAGAAGGCGACGGCGTACGTCCTGGCGATTCACATACCGATTGCCGGCGTCTCGCTGATCCCGGTGCTCTTTGGATGGCCTCTCGTGCTCATGCCCGTTCACGTCATCTTCATGGAGCTCATCATCGATCCGGCCTGTTCCGTTGCCTTCGAAATGGAGCCGGAAGAAACCGATGTCATGCGGCGCCCGCCGCGCGATCCCGAACGACGGCTGTTCACGCGACAGATGATGGTCCGCAGTCTTCTCCAGGGGCTGGGTTCGCTCGGCGCCACGCTGCTCGTACTCGTCGTCAGCCGGAGACTTGGGTGCAGTGAATCCGATGTGCGGACACTCACGTTTTCGACGCTCATCACCACGAACCTGGCGCTGATCCTCACGAACCGCTCGTTCACGCGCTCGGTTTGGACCGCCTGGCGCTCGCCGAATCCAGCGCTTCGCTGGCTCATGGCCGGCGCTCTCGGTCTCCTCGCCACGATTCTGTATGTGCCGCCCGTTCGGGATCTGTTCCGCATGTCCCGACCACATGCCGCCGATGCGCTTGTCATTGTCGTTGCCGCAATCGGTGC